>JBQGCF010000374.1:0-11359 GCA_052038315.1 Iamia sp. | reverse complement strand
GCCATGGTCGGGCTGGCCCGGCCCGGCCGCTTCGGCGCCGACGTCAGCCACCTCAACCTCCACGTGACGTTCTGGATCCCCCACGGCGGTGGCGGCCCCGGCGTGGGCCCGGTCGCCGGCGGCGAGCACCTCGCCCCCTTCCTCCCCAACCATCCGGTGGTCGGCGACGCCGGCCCGGCCACCGGCCCCGGCCCGGTGTCGGCGGCGCCGTGGGGCTCGGCCGGCATCCTCCCGATCCCGTGGGCGTACGTCCGCATGATGGGCGGCGAGGGCCTGCGCCGGGCCACCCAGGTCGCCATCCTCAACGCCAACCACATCGCCCGCCGGCTCCGGGACCACTACCCGGTGCTCTACACCGGCCGGAACGGGCTGGTCGCCCACGAGTGCATCATCGACCTGCGGCCGCTGACCAAGGCCACCGGCATCACCGTCGACGACGTGGCCAAGCGGCTGATCGACCACGGCTTCCACGCCCCGACCATGAGCTTCCCGGTGGCCGGCACGCTGATGGTCGAGCCGACCGAGTCCGAGGACCGGCGCGAGATCGACCGCTTCTGCGATGCCCTGATCGCCATCCGGGCCGAGATCGACGAGCACCCGGGGCTGCTCCAGGGCGCGCCCTGGACGGCCGAGTCGGTGCTCGGCGACGAGTGGGACCAGCCCTTCACCCGGGCCCAGGCCGCCTTCCCGGCCTCGGTCTCCAAGGCCGACATGTACTGGCCGCCGGTCCGCCGCATCGACGGCGGCCACGGCGACCGCCACCTCGTCTGCAGCTGCCCCCCGGTGGACGAATACGCCTGAGGTCCTCGTTCGACTCGGATGGTGCCAGGCACCAAGCGAGTCAGGGCTTCCCGTTGACGAAGGGGAGCTTGACGACCTCGGCCGGCACCTCGGTCCCCCGCACGTCGATGGCGAGCCGATCGCCGATCTCGACGTCGGGGGGCAGGAAGGCCAGGGCGATGCCGTGGCCGAGGGTCGGCGAGAAGTTGCCGCTGGTGACCGTGCCGACGACCGCGCCGTCGCGGACGACGGGCTGGCCCTCGCGCGGCGGGCGCCGGCCCTCGACGGCCAGGCCGCGGAGGCGACGGGCGATGCCCGCCTCCTTCTCGGCGGCCAGGGCGTCGCGGCCGATGAAGTCGCCCTTGTCCCAGCGCACGACCCAGCCCAGCCCGGCCTGCAGCGGGGTGATCCCGGCGCCCAGCTCGTGGCCGTGGAGCGGCAGCCCGGCCTCCAGCCGGAGGGTGTCGCGGGCGCCCAGCCCGGCGGGGACGACGCCGGTGCCGACGATCGCCTCCCAGAGGGCGTCGGCGGCCTCGGCCGGCACCGCGATCTCGAGGCCGTCCTCGCCGGTGTAGCCGGTGCCGGCGGCGACGACGTCGACCCCCGACCACACCGTCCGGATCACGCCGAAGCGGGGCACGGCGGCCGCCTCGGGCGCCACCGCGGCGACCCGCTCACGCGCCTGCGGGCCCTGGACGGCCAGCACGGCCCGGGTGGCGGTGACGTCGACGGCGCCCTCGCCCAGGGCCCCGGTGACCCGGTCGGTGTTGGAGGCGTTGGGCATGACGTCGAAGCGCTCGTCGTCGACCCACCACACGATGATGTCGTCGAGCACCGAGGCGTCCCCGGCGTCGAGCAGGTGCGTGTACTGGGCCCGGCCCGGCCCGATGCGACGCAGGTCGTTGGTGAAGGCGGCCTGCAGCCGGTCGAGGGCGTCGGGCCCCTCGATCCGCACGGTGCCCAGGTGGCTGACGTCGAACACGACCGCACCGGTCCGGCACGCCTCGTGCTCGGCGAGGGTCCCGCTCGGGTAGCTGACCGGCATGTCCCACCCCCCGAAGGGGACCATGCGGGCGCCGAGGGCGCGGTGGACGGCGTCGAGCGGGGACGTGCGGGCGGTCACCGCCCGAGAGTACCGGCGGGTGTCCCGCCGCCCGGAAGTCGGGTGGCTCAGCCCTGGGCGGCGAGCGGGAGGTCGGCCTCGGCCGGCGGGTGCAGCTCGTGGACGGCGGCGTCGACGACGCTGCGCATCCCGTCGAGGGTGACCAGGTTGAGGTTGAGCACGCCCTGGCCGTGGATCCGGTTGACCACGTCGATCAGCTCGGCGTCGTCACGGATCAGGGTGGCCGACCCCTCGCTGATGCACAGCCGGGCGGCCGAGATGTCGGTCCCCTGCGAGCGCAGGTACTCGAAGGCGTCGCGGACGGACTCGAGCTTGATCCCCGAGTCGAGCATGGTCTTCACCAGCTTGAGCTCGAGCAGGTTGGTGTAGGAGTACCGGCGCCGCGACCCGCTCCCCTTGGCATCGGCCAGGTCGGGGCGGATCAGGTCGGTGCGGGCCCAGTAGTCGAGCTGGCGGTAGGTGATGCCCACGATCTCGGCGGCCGTGCGCCCGCTGTAGCCCTGGTCGTCCATCGAACCTCCTACCGGCATCACACCGCCGTAGTTACGACGCTGTGGGTTGTCCACCGTACGCTCCGCGCGCGCGCCCGTCAACGAAGGACGCTCACGGGGTGAACTGCGCCCCCGCCAGGTGCTGCCGGGTCCACTCCACGACCACGTCGAAGTCGTAGGTGCCCACGACGACCCGGCCCAGGTCGGAGTACATCGTCCGCCGGGGACAGATGTGGTGCTCGGCGATGCCGATGGGCGCGCTGCGCCCCAGCTCCCGACCGGTCCGGGCCTCGTAGGCGATCAGCAGCGTCGCCCGTTCGTGCAGGGTCGGCTGCCAGCGCTCGCCGGTGTCCTCCAGGACGTAGTCGCACGTGATCCCGGTCGGGATGATCTGGTCGCCGTAGGCGCACACGATGGCCACGGCCTTGGCGTCGCTCGCCGCCGTCTGGTCCCAGTCGTAGCCACCTCCCGGCGCCAGGTCGAGGTGGCCGGAGAAGATGCCGTTCATGTACACGTAGGCGTGCTGGCCGGGTCCGCCAGGGACCGGGGCCGGCTGGGCCGGGAAGGCGGTGAGGGCCTGGCCGGCGGGTGGCGGGTCCTCGGCGCAGGCCTTCTCCGGGAGCGCCGGGATCGTGGTGACGGGGCTGGCGGGGGCGGTGGTCGACACCGGGCCCTTGGTCTCCGCGGTGGCCTCCTGCTCGGAGCCGGCCAGCCCGCCCCAGTCGACGTCGGCCTGCTGGACGGCGAACCCGGCGACGAGCCCGACGACGGCGCCGACGAGCCTGCGGACGCCACGCCTCCGGACCCGGGCCCACGTCCCGCCGCGGCCCGCCGGACCCGGTGCCGGCGGTGGCCCGGGCGGGGCGGCCGGCGGCCAGGGCGCCGGGGGCGGCGGCGGGGCCGAGGACGACCGGCCACCGGCGTCGCCCATCGTGCGGCACCGGCCGCAGATGCCGAGCCCGCCCGGCAGGTCGGTCGTGCCACAGCGACGGCACACGCCGTTCGTCTCCAACCTGTCCCCCTTGGTCCCGCCCCTCGCCCCCCGGCGAGCGGTCGGGTCACCCTACGGGCGAGGTCGTCAGGAGGCGAAGTCCTCGGGGCTCACGTTGTCGATGAACTCCTTGAACTGCTCGACGACCTCGGCCTCCTCCTCCTGGCCGGCCTCGTCGTCGTCCTCCTCGTCCTCGGCCTGGAAGGCGGCCTCGTCGAGGACCTCCTCGGCGGCGTAGATCGGCGAGCCGATCCGCACGGCGAGGGCCAGGGCGTCCGACGGCCGGCTCGACACCCGGTGGACGCCGTCGGCGGCGTGGAGCTCGATCTCGGCGTAGAAGGTGCGGTCCCGCAGCTCGGTCACGGTGACCGACTCGATGCTGACGCCCAGATCGTCGAGCAGGTCGCGCATGAGGTCGTGGGTCATCGGCCGGGGCGTGACGACCTCCTCGAGGGCGAAGGCGATGGCCGTGGCCTCGGGGCCGCCGATGAAGATGGGCAGGACCCGGCGGGCGCCCGTCCGCTCCCGCAGGAGGGCGATGGGCGTGTTGGACGGGAGCTCCACCCGCACACCGACGAGGTCCATCTCCACCATCTCCCGCACACTACCGCCGTCCGCTGGTCAGCGGACTGACACGTTCGGACTAGAGGAGCCGAGCCGCCAGGCGAGGCGACCCAGAAGCACGGTTCGGTCCTCTCCGAGGCTCTGCCGAGGAGAACGCCCACCGCAGGGCAGTCGTGGCCCGGGCTAGAGCTGGTCGGAGAGGGCGGAGCGGAGGAAGGCGGCCCGGAGCGCCTGGCCGACCGAGGCCAGCTCGGCCACCGTCGCCTGCGCCTGCTGGTGGGCATCGGCGCTGCGCTGCTTCACCAGGGGGAGCACCAGCTGCTCGAGCAGCGACGCCTCCCGCTCGGCGGCCGTCTTGAACATGCGCAGGTGGCGGGCCTCGACGCCGTGGGCGAGGAAGGTGGCCGACTTCTGGGCGATGACGAGGTCCTCGCCGTCGTAGTAGCGGTCGTCGGCCACCGCGTGCCCCTTGACCAGGCCGTACTCCTCCAGCGAGGCCAGCTGCGAGCGCGTCAGGCCGCTGGCCGCCAGGAGCTCGTCGGCAGTGAGGCTCACCGATGTCGCCGAGGGGACGAGCGGGTCGGCCCCCTCCCCCACGGCCGGGCGCCCGGCCCGGCCCCGGTCGACCTTGGCCTTGGCCGCGTCGACCATCCAGATCGGCAGCGGCGCCGGCTCGGGTGCGGGCTCGGGCTGTGCGACCGGCGCGGCCTCGGCCACCGGCGTGGCGACCGGCGGCGGCGCCGTCGGGGTGGGGTCGGCCGGCGGGGTCGGCGCCGAGGAGGCGGGCGGAGCGGGGGTGTCGGTCGGGGCGGACGGCGCCGGCGGGGCGGCGGTGGCGGGCACGGCGGCGGCCGGCTCGTCGTCGTCCTTGGCCAGCGGCACGGCCGCGGCGGCGCCGTTGCCCGACGGGTCGGGAGCGGCCAGCTCGGCCTCGATGCCGGCCTCGAGGCGGTCCTTGATCACCTTGAGGGGCAGGAACTTGTCCCGCTGCTCGGTGAGGATCCAGCGCAGCCGGCGGACGTCGGTCTCGTAGAACTTCCGGTAGCCCGACGGCGTGCGCTCGGGGTCGAGCAGGCCCTGGCTCTCCAGGAAGCGGATCTTGGAGATGGTGACGTCGGGGAACTCGTCCTGGAGCAGCGAGAGGACCTCGCCGATCGACAGGTGCGACCTCTCGGCCACGCTCACGCCCCGGGCTCGGAGTCCGGCCCCGCCACGAACACCAGCTTGAACTTCCCCACCTGCACCGTGTCGCCGTCGCTCAGGTCGGCCTGCTCGATGCGCTCGCGGTTGAGGTACGTGCCGTTCAGCGAGCCGACGTCGGCCACGACGAGCCGCCCGCCCTCGCGCCGCACCTCGGCGTGGCGCCGGGAGACGGTGATGTCGTCGAGGAAGATGTCGCTGTCGGGGTGCCGGCCGGCGGTGATGACGTCCTTGTCGACGGCGAAGGTCGACCCTGCGTTGGGCCCCGCCCGCACGACCAGGACGCCGTCGCCGGGGAGCTCGTCGAGATCGAGGCTGACCTCGTCGGGCTGGCCGCCGGGACCGTCGAGCTGGAGCTGGATCGTGGGCCGGTCCTGGACCTCGCGCTCGATGGGCGCGCCGCAGGACGAGCAGAAGTTGGCGTCTGGAGCGTTCTGGTGGCCGCAGCGGGCGCACTCGGTCTCGGCCACGATCTACTCCTCGATCAGGCTCCGGTAGCCGGCGGCGTCGAGCAGGCCGTCGAGCTGCGAGGCATCGCTGACCTCGAGCTCGCAGATCCAGCCCTCCCCGTAGGGGTCCTCGTTCAGCCGCTCGGGCGCATCGGCCAGCTCCGCGTTGATCGCCACGACCGAGCCGGTGACCGGGGCGTAGATCTCCGACACCGACTTGGTGGACTCGACCTCGCTGATGGAGTCGCCGGCGGCGACCGAGGCGCCGGTCTCGGGAGGCTGGACGAACACCACGTCCCCGAGCGCGTCCTGGGCGTAGTCGGTGATCCCGATCCGCACGCGCGTGCCCTCCACCCGCACCCACTCGTGGTCCTTGGTGTAGCGCAGGTCCTCGGGGAGGTTCGTCATGGCCCGCAACCTACCTCACCCGACCCTCGACCTCTGCGTGAGGGTTGGCGCACCCCTCACCGCACCAGCTGGCGGATGCGCCTGCCGTACTCCTGGGCCCGGGAGCGGGCGGCGGCGTCGGTGGCGGCCTCGGCCCACACGTGGGTGAGGGGCTCGGCCGGGTCGGGCAGGGCGAGGGCCCAGCCGTCGTCGTGGCGCACCTTGACCCCGTCGACCAGCACCAGCCGGTCGGGCTCGGCCCGCTCCACGAGGGACCGCATGACCAGGCCCTTCTGCTCCCACGGCGTCACGACCGTCTCGTGGGCGACGTGGGGCCGGGGCAGGTCGTCGACGACCGACGAGAGCCGCACGTCGTGGCGGGCCAGCAGCTCGAGCAGCTTCACGAGCATGGCCGCGGCGTCGAAGGCGGGCAGGAAGCCGGGGAGGATGAACCCGCCGTCGGTGCTGGCGGCGAAGCCGACGCCGTCCTCCTCCGCCGCCGCCATGATGGCGGCCGAGGACATCTTGGCCTCGCGCACGGCGACGCCCGTGCCCTCCAGCATCCGGCCGATGTGCACGGTGGCGTTGACCGGGACGGCGATGGCGTCGCCGTCGATGTGCGGCGCGACCAGGCGGACCAGGGCCAGCAGCGCCTGGGTGTCGGTGAGCACCCGGCCCTCGTCGTCGATCAGGGTGAGCCGCTCGCCGTCGGGGTCGATCACCGCGCCGAGGTGGGCGCCGGCCGCGGTGACGAGGGGGGCGGCCGCCTCGGCCCCGCGCTGGCGCACGAAGCCCATCGCCCCCTGGGTCGAGGCGTAGGGGTTCACGCTCAGCACCTCGGCCCGGACCTTGGACAGGACGTTGGGCATGGTGAACGACGTCGACCCGAAGCCGTAGTCGGTGACGATCTTGAACCCGGCCTCCCGCACGACGTCGAGGTCGACGATCTGGCCGAGGGCGGTGGTGTAGTGCTCGAGGACGCGGGGCGGGTAGCCGATGTCGCCGATGTCCTGGGCCGGCACCCGGCGGAAGTCCTCCCGGGAGAACTGCCGCTCGATCTTGCGCTGCGAGGCCTCGGAGATGTCGAGGCCGTCGTCGTCGATGAAGCGCAGGCCGATCGAGTCCGGGTCGTCGCCCTCCAGCCGCACGCTCACGCCACCCCGGACCACCGGCTGGCGGATGGCGAACCGGGTGACCGGCATCGACGCCACCTCGAGGTCGAGGACGTCGACGCCGCCGGCGTTGAGCCCGGCCATCAGCGCCCGCTTGAGCATGCGGGACGCCCGGCTCGAGTCGCGCGACGTGACCACGGTGCTGCCCCGCGGCAGCGACGTGGCCCAGGCCATGGCGATGCGGGTGGCCAGCTCGGGCGTCATGTCGACGTTGGCCAACCCGGTGGCCCGGGACAGGCCGAACAGGCTGCGGGCGCCGCGGGACTCCAGGATGATCGAGGAGTTGACGGTGGCGCCCGCCTCGATCGTCTTGAACGGGTACACCTTGACGCCGGCGCCGACGACGGCCTCCTCGCCGACGAAGCACTCGTCGCCCAGCACCGAGCCCTCGTCGGCCCGGGCCGCCCGGCGCAGCTCGCTGGAGCGGCCGACGACCGAGCCCCGCAGGCGCGAGCCCTGGCCCAGGTAGACGTTCTCGTGGACGACCGAGCGCTCGATGACGGCGTCGGACCGCACCCGGGTGTTGCGGCCGAGCACGGCGTAGGGCCCGACCCGGGCGCCGGCGTCGACCCGCACCCCGGCCCCGATGACGGCGTTGCCCACGATCTCGGCGTCGGGGTGGACCTCGGCCCCCTCCCCCAGCCACACGCCGTCGCGCAGGGCGAAGCCGGGGACGTCGACCTTGACGGTGCCGTCGAGCACGTCGTGGTGGGCCCGGACGTAGGCGTCGAGGGTGCCGACGTCCTCCCAGTAGCCCTCGGCCACCGCGCCGATCATCGGCCGGCCCTCGGCCAGCAGCTGCGGGAAGACCTCGCCCGAGAAGTCCACCGGCCGGTCGGCGGCGATGTAGTCGAAGATCTCCGGCTCGAGCACGAAGATGCCGGTGTTGATCGTGTCGCTGAACACCTGGCCCCACGTGGGCTTCTCCAGGAAGCGCTCGATCGAGCCGTCCTCCTTGGTGATCACGATGCCGAACTCGAGCGGGTCGTCGACGGCGATCAGCCCGATGGTGGCCAGCGCCCCCTTGGCGTCGTGCTCGGCGACGATCTTGGTCAGGTCGATGTCGGTGAGGACGTCGCCGGAGATGACGAGGAAACGCTCGTCGAGCACGTCCTTGGCGTTGCGGACCGAGCCCGCCGTGCCGAGCGGCTGCTCCTCGGTGGCGTAGGTGATCTCGACCCCGAACTCGGAGCCGTCGCCGAAGTAGTTGCGGATCTGGTTGGCCAGGAAGGCCACCGTCACCACGATCTCGGTGTAGCCGTGCTGGCGGAGCAACCCGACGATGTGCTCCATCATCGGCCGGTTGGCCAGGGGGAGCATGGGCTTGGGCGTGTGGGAGGTGAGGGGGCGGAGGCGCGATCCCTCGCCCCCCGCCATGATGACGGCCTTCATTGAGGCCGAACCTACCCGGCTGCCGGAACCTCACCCGACCGACCGGCGCGGCCCTCGCGGAGCGCCTTCAGCCCGATCGGGACGTACATGACCAGGGCGATGTAGCCCAGGACCAGGCCCGGGACGGCGAAGCCCCACCCGAACCACCGCGCCTGGTCGCGCCAGAACAGCTGGCCCTCGGAGGCCAGGAACATCGGGAAGGCGAACATCACGCAGAACGTCCCCGCCTTGCCGAACCAGGTCACGTCGATGCGCTTGGCCCCGGCCAGGGCCAGGACGACGGTGGCGATCGAGACGAGGACCTCGCGGACCAGCACGAGCCAGGCCACCCACAGCGGGATGCTCCCGTCGACGATGATCGCCACGCCGCCGACGAAGAACAGGAGTCGGTCGGCCACCGGGTCGAGGATCTTCCCGATGTTCGAGACCTGGTGCCAGTGCCGGGCGATGTAGCCGTCGAGGAAGTCGGTGGCGCCCAGGGCGCCGAGGATGCTGGCCGCCCAGACCCGGTCGTCCTTCGCGAACAGCAGCCACAGGAAGACCGGCAGCATGCACAGCCGGACCACCGTGATGATGTTCGGGAGGGTGAGGACCCGGTCCTCGCCGTCGCTGTCGTGCTCCCCCGTGTCCTCGGCCACGGCCGGACCATAGGTGGTGACGGTCCTATCGTCGCGGCCATGGCCACGCTCTTCACCCGCATCATCGACGGCGAGATCCCCGGGCGCTTCGTGTGGCGCGACGAGCGGGCCGTCGCCTTCCTCACCATCGCCCCCCTGGCGCCCGGCCACGCCCTCGTCGTGCCGGTCGAGGAGGTCGACCACTGGATCGACCTCGACCCGGACCTCCTCGCCCACGTGATGGACGTGGCCCGCCAGATCGGCCGGGCCCAGCAGGAGGCCTTCTCCCCCACCAAGGTCGGCGTGCTCGTCGTGGGCGAGGAGGTCCCCCACGCCCATGTCCACCTCGTCCCCTTCACCGGACTCGACCAGCTCGACTTCGCCAACGCCGACCACTCGCCGGACCCCGCCGCCCTCGACGACGCCGCCGACCGCCTGCGCGCCGCCCTCCGGGCCCAGGGCGCCACCGGCGTCAGCGACTAGCGCTCCTCCTCGACGGTCGACAGCTCCGGGTCGGTGGCGTCCTCGGTGACCCGGTCGAGGGCCTCGGCGTCGCCGTCGAGCGTGCCGTGCCAGAAGTCGAGGACCGTGCGGGTGACGAGGTCGTCGTAGGGCGACGCCTCGTCGGTGAAGGCGATCCGGTGCTCGGCGCCGTGGAGGGTCACGAACCACTTGGGCGGCGCCGCCTGCTCGTAGGGCGCCCGGTCGAGCTCGATGGGGACGTCGTCGGCGTCGCCGTGGAGGACGAGCAGGGGGTGGCCCGGGTCGGGCTCCAGCGCGCCGCCGGGCATGGCCATGGTGAGCCCGGCGAAGATCACCGTCGAGTCGATGCGGTCGTCCCGGGTGGCGGTGTCGAAGGAGACGGCCCAGGTGGTGGCGGCGCCGAGGCTGTGGCCGACCACGCCGATCGCCTCGGGGTCGACCAGGCCGTGGAGCGGGCTGTCCGGGTCGTCGGCCGCGGCGAGGACCTCGTCGATCACGAGCGAGACGTCGCCCGGCTGGTTGACGACGTCGCCGATGTTCTCCTGCACCCCCGGTGCGTCCCGGTTGGTCAGCGGGAAGGTGGGGGCCGCCACCACGAAGCCGTCGGCCGCCCACATCGGGATCGTCTCGGCGTACTCGTCGGGGTGCCCGGTGAAGCCGTGGGACATCACGACGAGGGGGTACGGCCCGCCACCGGTGGGGTGGGCGATGCGGGTGACGAGGGTCCGCTCGGGCGACCGGGTCGTGTCGACCCACGTCTCCTCGATGACGTCGACCTCGAACGGCGGCCCCGTCTCCGGCGCCGCCGTGCTCGCCGTGGTCGCCGGGGCGGACGTCGCGCCGTCCGCCTCCGCCGACCGGTCGTCGCTCCCCCCGCCGCACGCCACCGGCGCGAGCAGCACGGCGGCCAGGACGAGGCGCGCCAGGGCCCGCCTCATGGCGCCAGCAGGAGGATGATGCCCGCCCCCTCGTAGGCGACCTCGTAGGAGGCGCCCTGCAGGTTGGCCACGACGATGGCCTGGTCGTGGTCGTCCCACAGCCGGTCGCCGTCGTCGCCGACGGCCGTGGTGTCGAGGATGACGGCGGGGACGTCGGGGCGCCACCCCTCCCCCGGCGGGCCGGCGGGCAGCTCGTGCACCGCCCACCGCTCGGCGACCAGCGCCGTGAGCTGGGGCGAGACCGCCACCGCGCCGGTTGTGCCGTACTGCTCCTCCAGGGCGTCGACCGCCTGCATCCGGCCCCCGTCGACGGCGTCGCGCCCGCCCCACGACCAGGGCTCGTTGAACGGCGATGCCGGGGCGATCTGGACGAAGACCAGGGCGGTGGCCAGCACCATGGCGCCGACGATGCGGTGGTCGACCCGGATGCGGCTCACGCTGGGCTGGCCGATGCGGGCCAGGGCCACGATGGCGGCCAGGGCGAGGGGCACCACGGCCAGCATCAGGACCGACGGGAGCAGGTCGCTGCCCGGGCCGGGCCCGAGGCCCTGGCGCACCGCCTCCTCCCCCACCAGCCCGAGGACGATGGGCGGCAGGGCCGGGATGGCGAACCGGGGCACGACCAGGGGCAGGAAGAGGAAGGGCGCGACCAGGACGACGAGGGCGCCCACGTTGGGCTGCAGCACCAGGTCGGTCACCAGCCGCAGCGGGTCGCGCAGCACGGCGAGCGGGGCGACGCCGCGGGCCAGCACCGCCTCGCCCGTGGTCAGCG
>JBQGCF010000373.1:0-6152 GCA_052038315.1 Iamia sp. | reverse complement strand
CGACCATGAACACGAAGTCGGTCATGGCCGGCGAGTACACGGCGCCGCCGGCGCACGGGCCCATGATCACGCTGATCTGCGGCGTGACCCCCGAGGCCTTGACGTTGCGGTAGAAGATCCCGCCGTAGGAGGCCAGGCTGACCGGGCCCTCCTGGATGCGGGCGCCGGCGCCGTCGTTGAGGCCGATGACGGGAGCGCCGACCTTGAGGGCCAGGTCCATCACCTTGTGGATCTTCTCGGCGAAGACCTCGCCCAGGGCGCCACCGAAGAGGGTGAAGTCCTGGCTGAAGACGAAGACCTTGCGGCCGTCGATCGTCCCCCAGCCGGTGATCACGCCGTCGGTGAGCGGCCGCTCGGGGATCGCCGGGTTGCGGTGCCGGGCGAGCATGTCGAGCTCGTGGAAGCTGCCGTCGTCGAGGAGGTACTCGATGCGCTCCCGGGCCAGCATCTTGCCCCGGTCGTGCTGGCGCTGGACGGAGCGCTCGGACCCGGGCTGGCGGGCCTCCTCCTTGAGCTTCGCCAGTGCGGCGATCTGCTCGCTGAGCGGGTGCACGGTCATGCGCCGAACCTAGACCCGGCGTGGAACCCCGACCCAACGGGCCCCGTACCCTTCCGGTCGTGGATCCCGCTCAGCACCGTGCCGCCATCGACCGGGAGGGCGCCGCGCTGGCGGCGATCCCCGCCTCGGGACTGGGGGAGCCGGTGCGCTCGTGCCCGGGATGGGACGTGGCCAAGCTGATCCGCCACACCGGCCGGGTCCACCGCTGGGCGGCCGAGCACATCGCCGGGGCCGAGTCGCCGAGCGGCGGTCCCCGGCCGCCGGAGGGCGAGGCCCTGCTGCCCTGGTACGCCGAGTCGCTGGCCCTGCTGACCGCCGAGCTCGACCGCCACGACCCCTCCGAGCCGGCCTCGACCTTCGCCGGTCCGGGCGACGTCGCCTTCTGGCTCCGGCGCCAGGCCCACGAGATCGTCGTCCACCGCTGGGACGCCGAGGACGCCGTCACCCCCGACGGGGCCACGCCGATCGCCGCCCCGCTGGCCGCCGACGGGATCGACGAGTGGTTCACGCTCTGGATCCACCGCTCGACGGTGGTGAAGGGCGACGGCGTGCCGGCGGACATGGTCGGCGCCTCGCTCCACGTGCACTGCACCGACGACATCGGCGGGGAGGGCGGCGAGTGGATCCTGCGCCTCGCCGCCGACGGCCCCGAGGTCGAGCGGGCCCACGCCAAGGGCGACGCCGCCCTGCGGGGCCCGGCCAACGACCTGCTCCTCGCCCTCTGGCACCGCATCCCGCTGACGGCCGTCGACGTCGTCGGGGACGCGGACCAGGCCGAGCGGGTGCTCGACCTGGTCCACATCACCTGAGGCTGCGTCGGCGGCTCGCCGCTACGGGAGCCAGCAGTGGACGGCGCTCAGGCCGGCCGGGACGTCCAGCCCCCACGTGGTCGACGGGCCGCCGGGGTTGCCTCCGGTGATCCCGGCGCAGCCACCGGCCGGGTAGGCGGCCTCGATCTGCGGGGTGACCGAGGCGATGTCGTCGGCCAGGTCCTGCACGTCGGTGGGCAGCACGGGAGCGGCGACCGGCCGGGCGTAGGACAGCAGCTCGGTCGTGTCGGCCACCCCGCTCTCGGTCACGACGGGCTGGCCCTGCGCATCGGTCTCGACGGTCGAGACCTTGGTCGTCCCCACCTCGCCCACCTCCAGCAGGTAGCCGTCGGCGGGGTCGATGATCAGGGTGATCCGACCGGTCGGGGTCGTGGCCACGAACCGGGTGCCGGTCAGGCCGAGGGCCGACTCGACGTCCTCCTCCACCGAGAGGTCGGCGCTCTCGGAGACGATGCGCAGCAGCTCGGCCCGCACCCCCGGGCTCAGGGCCGGGTTGCCGAGCTCCTGGACGATCAACCTCAGGCGCAACCAGGTCAGCTCGGCGGCGGTGGGCGTGGGCCCGGCGACCGCCTCGATCCGGGCCTCGACCCCGTCCCGCACCTCGGTCGGCGTCCCGTCGTGCGGGATCTCCTCGTCGGTGGTGCTGGAGAGGATCCGGGCGAAGCACGGCTCGGTCCCCTCGCACCGGGCGATGATGTCCTCGTCGTCGATCCGGTAGAGCGTGGCGTCGAGCTCCGAGGACACGTCGTCGACCCCACCGCCGACGCTCGTCGAGACCTGCCGGGTCTCGACGGCGTACGGGCCCGCCGGGTAGACGCTCGCACCCTCGACCACCCGGGCGATGGCGACGAGCTGCTCGGCCGCGCTGGGCTCGGCCCGGAGCGGCGCCGGCCCGCGGCCGGTGGTGCCGACGGCCAGGGCCACGGCGGCGACGGCGGCGGCCACGCCGACGAGGGCGGCGGGCCGGCCGAGCCGACGGCGGGTGCGCCGGGGCGAGGCGGTGATGTCGACGACGGGGCGGTCGTCGGTGGCCCCGGCGCCGGTCTCGGCGGCGATGTGGGCCATCAGCGCGGCCCGGGCGTCGGATCGCTCGGCGGCGGTCGGGGGCGCCGGGTCGGGGCGGTGGCGGGTCAGCAGGTCGAGCTCATCCATGGTCGAGGACCTCCTCGGTCGGGTTGGTGTCGACGGGGAGTTGCCCGGTCCCGGCGACCAGTTCACGGAGCTGGCGGCGGGCCCGGTTGATGCGCGACCGGACGGTCCCGACGGGGACGCCGGTGGCCTCGGCGATGTCCGCGTAGGAGAGCTCCTCCCACGCCAGCAGCAGCAGCGCCTCCCGGTCGATGGGCGCGAGTCGGTCGAGGGCGGCGGCCACGGCGGGCCACTCGGCGGCGGCGTCGAGGGCGGCGTCGGAGCGGGGCTCGTGGCCGTCGGCCGCGCCGGGCTCGGGGGCCAGCCGCAGGTGGGCCACCTGCTCCCGGCGCGCCGAGCGCAGGTGGTGGCGGAGGACGTTGGTGGCCAGGCCGTAGAGCCAGGGCCGGGCCCGCACCCGGTCGGGATCGAACCGGTGCCGGGTGTCGAAGGCGATCCGGAACGTCTCGGCCACCAGGTCGGCCACCTCGCCCCGCGGCACGCGCCGGGCGAAGTACCCGAAGACGGCGTCGGCGTGCCGGTCGTAGATCAGACCGAACGCTTCGGGGTCTTCGCGGGACCGGGACACCGCCTCGGCATCGTTCACCCCCGGTGTTGCCCGCTGGCGTCCTCCGGTTCACGGGCGAAGGTGTGGGCGGTGGTGCAGGTGCCGACCTGGAGGGTGTACTCGGCGTAGAAGGCCTCGCGGCCCCGGCGCTGGGCGACCCGGTGCTCGGCGTGGCGGCGCCACCCGGCCTGGCTGGCCTCGTCGGCGAAGGTGACCACGGTGACCCGCTCGCCGTCCTCGGCGGTGAAGGACTTGTGGTCGACGTAGCCGGGCATGGTCCGGGCCAGGTCGCTCATCTCGGCGGCCATCGGGCCGTACCCGTCGGTGCCGTCCGGGTCCAGGCGGTTGCGGAAGATGGTGATGACCTGCCCGGGCTCGAAGGACGGTGCCATGGCCGGCACCGTATGTTCGTGGCCATGCAGCTGCCGCTCGAGTTGCCGATCACGCCGATGCTGGCCAAGGCCAGCAAGGAGCTGCCGCCGGGGGACGAGGGCGAGTGGTGGTTCGAGCCCAAGTGGGACGGGTTCCGGGTCGTCGTGCTGCGCGACGGCGACGAGATCGAGCTGGCGTCGCGCAACGGCCGGCCCCTGACCCGCTACTTCCCCGAGGTCCTCGACCCGTTGCGCGCCGCCCTGCCCGAGCGGGCGGCCATCGACGGCGAGATCGTCGTGCCCACGCCCGACGGGCTCGACTTCGACCTGCTGGGCCAGCGCATCCACCCGGCCGAGTCCCGGGTGCGGATGCTGGCCGAGCAGACCCCGGCCGAGGTGGTGGCCTTCGACGTCCTCGCCCTCGGCGACGAGAGCCTGCTCGACCTCCCCTTCACCGAGCGGCGGCCCCGGCTCGAGGCGGCTCTGGTGCCGGGTCCGCAGGTCCACCTCAACCAGGGGACCTACGACCGGGAGCTGGCCCACGACTGGTTCATCCGCTTCGAGGGCGCCGGGCTCGACGGGGTGATCGGCAAGCCGGTCGCCAGCGCCTACACCCCGGGCAAGCGGGGCTGGGTGAAGATCAAGCACCGGCGCACCGCCGACGTGGTGGTGGCCGGGTACCGGCTCCACAAGGACGGCGAGGGGGTCGGCTCGCTCCTGCTCGGGATCCACGACGACGACGGCCGGCTCCACAGCGTCGGCGTGGCCGCCTCGTTCAAGGCCGCCGACCGCCGGTCGCTCCTCGCCGAGCTGGCCCCGCTCGTGATCGACCCGGCCGACGAGGCCGCCTTCGCCGAGCACCCCTGGGGCGAGTGGATGGACCCCGCCGCCCACGCCGACGGCCGCATGCCCGGCAGCCCGTCGCGCTGGAACGGCAAGAAGGACCTGTCGTTCGTGCCCCTGCGCTGCGAGCGGGTCGCCGAGGTGTCCTACGAGCGGGTCGACCACGGCCGCTTCCGGGCCACCAGCACCTTCGTGCGCTGGCGGCCCGATCGCGATCCGGCGTCGTGCCGCTACGACCAGCTCGAGGTCGTCCCGCCGGTCGAGCTGGCCGAGGTCCTGGGCCGGTCGTAGCCGACCCCCGGCTCAGCCGACGCTGGGCGTGACCCGGATGATGCGGTCGCCGCTGCCGTTCGACGTGCCGATGTAGAGGTTCCCGTCGGGGCCGAGGCGCACCGCCCGGAGCCGGCCGTAGGTGCCCTGGTAGAGCGTCTTGACGAGGGTCAGCTGCCCGTTCGTCTCGGGCTTCAGGAGCAGCAGGCGCTGGCCCTTGAGGGTGGCCACGACGAGGTGCTCGTCCCAGGTGCCCCACCGGTCGCCGTCCAGCCAGGCGATCCCGGCGGTGGCGACGGTCGGGACGCCGGAGGACCAACGGGCCGGAACCGCCTGCGGGAACTCCGCCGTGTCGGTCATCGGGACGTCCTCGTTGTACCCGGGCACCGGGTTCCACCCGAAGTTGCCGCCCTGGCCCCGGTTGACCTCGTCGTCCCGATCGGGGCCGTGCTCGGCCGACCAGAACGTGCCGTTGCTGGGCCGGATGGCCAGGCCCTGCACGTTGCGGTGGCCGTAGCTGAAGATCCGGCGGGTGTTGGCGTTGCCGCTGTCGGCGAAGGGGTTGCCCGGCGTGCCGGCCCCGGTGTCGGGGTTCACCCGCAGGATCTTCCCGCCGAGGCTGGTGAGGTCCTGCGGCGTGGTGCCGATGGCGGCGTCGCCGGTGCCGACGTAGAGCCGGCGGGCGCCGTCGAACAGCAGCCGGCAGCCGCCGTGGCGACCGGTCGTGGCCGGCATCCCGGTGACGATGGGCGCCTGGCGGGTCAGGGCCGTCCCGGCCCCGTTGAACACCCACGGGATCACCCGGACGTCGGTGGTGCCGCCGCTGCTGTACCCCATGCAGGTGTAGATGCGCTTGTTCGAGGCGAACGACGGATCGACGGCCAGGCCCATCAGCCCGGTCTCGCCGGCCACCCGCAGCCCGGACAGGTCGGCGGTCACCTGGGAGACCGTCCCGCCGGTGGTCCGCTTCATGATCCGGCCGTCTCGCTCGGTCCAGAGCATCGTGCCGCTGGGGGTGAAGGCGATCTCCCACACGTGGGAGCGGCCGCTGACGATGGCCTGGGCGCTCAGCGTCGGTGTCTCGCAGCCGCTCAGGACGGTGGCGGCCAGCACGGCGGCGGCCACCAGGAGGGCTCCGGGGCGGCGGTGCCGGAGACGGCAAGGAACGGGGGACGAGGCCATGGCCCCTCCTCGCGGGGTCGGGGGACGGGCCGAGCGTACGTGATGTGCTCCGACGCTCACCGTGGGTGCCGAACCGCTCTCCCACACTCCTAGTGGTGGTAAACTGCCATCTTCCCGCGCGTTCCGTATCGCCGATCTGACGCTGCGTCGACAAGGTCCAGGTGGGGCTGATCCTGTCAGGCTGGCTGTCACGGCAAAATTGGTGACTAGTTCAGAAACCACCCGATCGAGCCATGGGCTTGGGCCGCAACTTCTTGCATTGTGAGCGTCAGCAGTTGGGTGTGACGCAGCGCACGCGATGCATTACCCGCCCATCCGGTCATCTTGGTTCGGGGGATCCGAGACGGTCGGTCGGCGGTGGAGGCAACTCCACCGCCGAGCTGCATCCTCGCGGGGGGAGA
>JBQGCF010000372.1:0-30829 GCA_052038315.1 Iamia sp. | reverse complement strand
GGCGGCGATGTCGGTGACGTCGTCACCGACGGCCTCGACGATGCCGGCCGCCTCGTGACCGAGGAGGAACGGGAAGTCATCGTTGATCCCGCCCTCCCGGTAGTGGAGGTCGGTGTGGCAGACACCGCACGCCTGCACCTTGACCAGGGCCTCGCCGGGGCCGGGGTCGGGGACCGAGATGGTCTCGACCCGCACCGGCTCGCCCTTGGCGGTGGCGACCACCGCTCGCACCTCGTGCGCCATCTGCACCCTCTCCTCGTCGCTGGGGACGAGCCGCACCGTACCCTCCTGTGCCGTGACCGATCCCCGCTCGGCCCGCTGGACCGATCTCCGTGGCGAGGCCAAGGGCGCGACCTACGACGGCCGCTGGGAGGCCCTGCCCGAGGACGAGCGCCACGGCGAGGCCGACCTGGTGGGAGACCTGCTGGCCGAGCACCACCGGGCGAGCGGCCCGCCGACGGTGCTCGACGCCGGCTGCGGCACCGGTCGGGTGGCCATCGAGCTGGCCCGCCGGGGGCTGACGACGATCGGCGTCGACCGCGACGCCGACCTCCTCGCCACCGCCCGGGCCAAGTCACCTGCCCTGCGTTGGCACGAGGCCGACCTGATCGACGTAGGCACGGTCGTCGACGCCGGATCGGTCGACCTCGCCGTCCTGGCCGGCAACATCTTCCTGTTCGTCGACCCCGGCACCGAGGCCGCCGTCCTCGCCGCGGTGGCCGCCACCGTCCGGCCGGGCGGCCTGGTGGTCGCCGGCTACTCGCTCCGCCCCGGCGGCTACGGCGTCGAGGGCCTCGACGCCGATGCCGCCGCCGTCGGCCTCCGGCTCCTCGACCGGTGGTCGACGTGGGATCGGGGGCCGTGGTCGCCGGGCGACGACTACCAGGTCAGCGTGCACGTCGTGGAGGCCGCACCACCGGGGTGAGCCACCCCCCGCCCTCACCCGTAAGGCGTGCTTGACACGGCCCACCCGCGGGGCGATCATGCGGCCGTGCTCGTGTGCCACTGCCGAGCGGTCAACGACCGCCAGATCGAGGCCGCTGCGCTGTGCGGTGCTTCGACCGTGCGGGAGATCGTCTCGGCGTGCGGCGCCGGGGGCGTCTGCGGGGGCTGCCGCCCGGTGATCGAGGAGATCCTCGTCGAGGCCGCGGTCGCCTTGCCGGCTGCTCGCGTCGCCGTCGCCTAGCCCCATCCGCCCTGGTAGGGCTGCTTGCGACGCCCGTGAGAGGCATCCCACACACGTGTTCGATCTGCCATGGTGGACCCCGACGCCCCATCGGTAGGAGACAGCAGTGCAGGGTGACCCGGCCATCATCGAGATCCTCAACGAGGTCCTGACCGCCGAGCTGACCGCGGTGAACCAGTACTGGGTCCACTACCGGATGCTCGACAACTGGGGTCTCAAGCGCCTCGCCGACCACGCCCGCGAGGAGTCGATCGACGAGATGAAGGACGCCGATCGCATCATCGAGCGGATCCTGTTCCTCGAGGGCGTCCCCAACATGCAGCGGCTCAACCCGGTGCGGGTCGGCGAGACGGTCCCCGAGCAGCTGGCGTCGGACCTCGCCGTCGAGCAGGCCGCCGTCGAGCGCTACAACCGGGGCATCGCCCTGTGCGTCGAGAAGGGCGACAACGGCACCCGGGCCCTGTTCGAGAAGCACCTGGTCGACGAGGAGGGGCACCTCGACTGGATCGAGGCCCAGCTCACCCTGATCGACACGATCGGCCTCGAGCGCTACCTGGCCCAGCAGATCCACGACCACGAGTAGGCGGCTGCGTACGCCTCACCCGGTCGGGTAGTCGGCCGGGCATGAACCCGGTCCGCACGCTCGCCCGTCCCCTGCTCGCCTCGGTGTTCGTGTCGGGGGGCATCGACATGCTGCGCAACGCCGGCTCGCTGGCGCCGGTGGCCGAGCCGGTCACCAGCAAGGTGGTCGACGCGGCCCAGCCGGCGGTCGATCGGGCCGCCGAGGCCGCCGCCCCGGCCGTGGAGGCGGCGGCCGAGAAGATCGTCGACCTGGCCGAGCAGGCGGGCGAGGCCCTGCCCGATGCGGCCCAGCCGGCCGTCGACAGCGTCACCGACGCCGCCCGGCCGCTCGCCGGCGAGACGCTGATGGCCGGGTCGCAGCCGCAGGCGCCGAAGGTCGACCTGCCGACCGATCCCGAGCTGCTGACCCAGGTCAACGGGGGCGTGATGGTCGGCGCCGGGCTCCTCCTCGCCATCGGCAAGCTGCCCCGCCTGTCGGCGGCCGCCCTCGCCGCCACCCTGATACCCACCACGCTGGCCGGCCACCGGTTCTGGGAGGTCGAGGACACCGAGGAGAGGACCGCCCAGCAGATCCACTTCATGAAGAACGTGGCCCTGCTCGGCGGCCTGGCCCTCGCCGCCGTCGACACCGCCGGCCAGCCGAGCGTGGCCTGGCGGGCCCGCAACGCCGGCCGCACCGCCCGTCGCGAGGCGAAGATGGCCCGTCGCCTGGCCGCCGCCGAGGCGAGCAAGCGCATCGCCGGCGCCAAGGCCACCGTCGTCGACGTCCTCCCCGGCTGACGCTCACCAGGGGGGAGGCCACCCCGTTCACCCGGGGGTCACCCGACCGCCCTGACCAGGACCGATAGGTTCGCGCGGTGGCCGATCCCGGCATGGCGCCGCGCGTCCTCCTCGACCGGTACGAGCTCCGTGACCAGGTCGGCGTCGGTGGCATGGGAGAGGTCTGGCTCGGGTGGGACCGGCGGCTCCAGCGCGACGTCGCCGTCAAGCTCCTCCTCCCCCAGCTCTCCGACGAGCCCGCCTTCCGCCAGCGCTTCGAGGTCGAGGCCCGGGCCGCCGCCGCCCTCGAGCACCCCAACGTCGTCCGGGTCTTCGACATCGACGACGACCGCGGTTCGCTGTTCATCGTCATGGAGCGGCTGCCCGGCCCCTCGCTCGATCGGCGGATCTACGAGGAGGGCACCCTCGCCGAGGACGAGGTCCTCCGCATCGCCGCCGACATGCTCGCCGGTCTGTCCGCCGCCCACGAGGAGAACCTCGTCCACCGGGACATCAAGCCCGGCAACCTGATCAAGGCGGCCGGCGGGCGCTGGAAGGTCGGCGACTTCGGCGTGGCCAAGGACCTGGCCTCGACCGCCCACCTCACCCTCGTCGGCGTCGCCGTCGGCACCCCCGCCTACCTCGCCCCCGAGCAGCTCGACGGGCGCCCCGCCACCCCGGCCACCGACCTGTGGGCCGCCGGCGTCGTCCTGCGCGAGGCCCTCACCGGGCGCCGGCCGTTCGAGGGCAACGACCCCATCGAGGTCGCCCACGCCGTGCAGAGCACGATCGTCCCGCCGCTGCTGTCGGTGCGGCCCGACGTGTCGCCGGAGCTGGCCGCGGCGATCGACCGGTCGCTCTCGTTCGACCCCCGCCAGCGCTTCGCCACCGCCCAGGACATGCTCGACGCCATCCAGGGCAAGGCGCCGGCCGCCATCCCGCTGCCGCCCGTCGAGGCCGTCCCGGCCCCGCCCCCGAGCGTCAGCGGCGAGGTGGCGCCCATCCCGGCTCCGTCGCCGTCGGCCACCGCGCCGGCGCCCCCGCCGGGCCGCAGCGCCGGGACCCGGGTCGTCGCCATCACCGCCGTGGTCGCCGGGTCGCTCGTGCTGCTGTTCCTGATCGGGCTGCTGTTCGGCCTGGTCATGCTCGGCTCCGACGACGACGGCGACGGGGGCGGTGAGACCGACCAGGCCCCGGTCGAGAGCACGACCGCCCCGGCCCAGGACCAAGGACCCGCCAGCGACGGCCCGGCCGGCGAGGCCCCCTCGTCCTCCATCACGACGACGGCGCCCCCGACCACCGAGGCGCCCGACGGCCTGCTCCCCGGCGACGGGCCGCTGGAGCAGCTGCCCCCGCCCGAGGGGACCCGCCCGTCGAGCACCACGCCCGACCCGGGCCTGGGCGAGGGCGCCTTCGGGAACTAGAGCGCCGCGGTCAGGGCGAGCGCCTCGACCAGCCCGCCGTGGTCGACGTCGCCCACGTGGTGACGGGCGGCGGCCCGGGCCTCGGGCTCGGCGTTGCCCATGGCGATGCCGTGGCCGACGGTGGCCAGGGCCTCGGCGTCGTTGTTCCCGTCGCCCACCATGGCGACCCGGTCGAGGGGGTGGCCCAGGTCGGTGGCCATCCCGGCCACGGCCGAGGACTTGGTGCAGCCGGCGCGGGTGATCGACACGAAGGCGGCGCCGGGCATGGCCGGCGAGGTGGCCGAGTGGCCGACGGTGCCGGCCGGGGCGACGGCCCGGGCCGCGGCCGCCTCCGGGATCGGGACGACGATCTGGGCCCGGACCACCACGTCGTCGAGGGCGTCGACGGTCCGGCGCCGGTGCGGGATGCCGAGGAGGCCGGCGTGGGCCACGGCGAGGGGCGCGTCGCTGTCGACCGCCAGCTCCCGGTCCGAGTACAGCTCCAGCACCCAGTCCCGCTCGGCGCAGGTCGCGATCAGCTCGTCGACCGCGGCGGCCGGCAGGTCCTGGTGGACGACCTCGCCGGTGCCGGTGTGGACCCGGCTGGTGCCGGACTGGAACAGGTGCCAGCCGTCGGGGTCGAGCCGCCGGGCCCAGTCCCACGTCTGGCCGAAGGCGGGCCGGGCCGTGGCCAGGGCGAGGTGCTGGCCCCGGGCGACCGCCTCCTCGGCCGCCGCCCACACCTCGTCGGTCGGTACCCCCGCCGCCCCCACGAGCGTCCCGTCCACGTCGATGAACACCAGCGGCAGCACCGCCCGATCATGACCTCTTCGGCGGCCTCGGCAAGAAGGCGGAGGTCCGCTCGACGTAGGCGGCGTACTCGGGGCGGCGCTTGCCGATGTCCTTCTCGAGGAGGGCCACGCCGGACACCCGGAGCAGGAAGATCGTCATGACGACGGGGCCGATCAGGCCCCAGCGGCCGGGTCCGGTCTCGGCCGCGACCAGGCCGATCCCCCACCAGACGCAGAAGTCGCCGAAGTAGTTGGGGTGGCGGGTCCAGGCCCAGAAGCCCCGGTCCATCACCTTGCCCTCGTTGGCCGGATCGGCCTTGAACCGGGCCAGCTGGAGGTCGCCGCCGGCCTCGAACACGAACCCGACCAGCCACAGGGCGACACCGGCGAGGGCCAGCGGGCCGAGGCCGTCGGGTCGCTCGACGCCGGCCGACAGGGTCACCGGCATCGACACCACCAGCATCAGGACGCCCTGGAGCCCGAACACCGTGGCCAGGCTGATCAGCCAGAACCACTCGCCGTAGTGGCGGCGCATCTTCTGGTAGCGCCGGTCCTCACCGTGGCCGAGGTTGCGCCAGGCCAGGTAGCCGGCGAGCCGCAGCCCCCAGACGCCGACCAGCACGAGGAGCAGGGTGCGGCGGGCGTCGGACCCGTCGCCGGTCGCGAAGGCGGCCACCGCCACCACGACGAAGCCCAGGCCCCATACGATGTCGACGATGCTGGCGTCCCGCCGGGCGACGCTGATCGCCCAGGTCACCAGCATCAGGCCGGCCACGCCGGCGGCGGCTGCTCCGATCACGGACCACATCAGGCCGGGGAACCTACCTTCACGCGCATCGTTCGGAGCCGAGGTGGGCAGGGACGGGTCCATGCCGCACGACGCCGCCGCCTTCCCCCACTCCGTGGCCAGCTTCGACCCGACCCCCGACGGGGTCCTGATCTGGACCCAGACCGACGCCGCCTCGTCGGTCGACTGGGTCGTGGCCCGGGACGAGGAGCTGGCCGACGTGGCCGCCTCGGGCACCGCCGAGGTCAGGGCCGACGCCGACTGCACCGTGCTGGTCGACGTCGACGGGCTCGAGCCGGCCACCACGTACTGGTACCGCTTCACCGCCGGGGAGGAGACGTCCCGCACCGGTCGGACCCGCACCCTGCCGGCGCCCGGGGCCGATCCGGGATCGGTCCGCATCGCCATGGTCTCCTGCGCCAACCTGGCCCGGGCGCCGCTGGCCGTGGCCCGGGCCCTGGCCGCGGTGGACGACGTCGACCTCGTCTTCCACGCCGGCGACTACATCTACGAGGACGACGGGACGAAGGGCGACATCCCGGTCGAGCCGCCGCGGTACCTCGTCACCCTGGACGACTACCGCACCCGCTACCGCCAGGCCCGGCGGGACACCGACCTCCAGCAGCTCCACGAGCGCCACCCGATGGTGGCGGTGTGGGACGACCACGACGTGGCCGACAACACCTGGGACGACGGAGCCAAGGCCCACGACCCCGAGGAGCACGGCGACTTCCACGAGCGGCTGGCGCAGGCCAACCGGGCCCGCCAGGAGTGGGTACCGATCCGCTACCCGGACCCGTCCGACGACCGGCGGATGTGGCGGTCGGTGGTGCTCGGCGACCTGGCCGAGCTGGTCGTCCTCGACACCCGGCTGGGCGGGCGGGACAAGCAGCCCGACGAGGGCGAGGACCTCGACGACCCCGATCGCCACCTCCTCTCCGAGCCGCAGTGGGCGTGGGTCGAGGAGCGGGTCACCGACCGCACCCGCCCGTGGTGCCTGCTGGCCAGCCAGGTGCCCATCAGCGTGATGGAGCTGCCGATGCCCGACCACCTCGACCTCGACGGCCCGCTGCCCGACGGCTACACGCTCCGCGACGGCATCGCCCTCTGCACCGATCAGTGGGACGGCTACCGCACCGAGCGACGGCGGCTCGTCGAGATGCTCGACCGCCGGGGCGGCGGCACGGTCGTGCTGTCGGCCGACATCCACTCGTCGTGGGTGTTCGACGGGCCGTTCAACCGGGACCTGCAGCCGGTGGCCGGCGAGCTGACCGGCAGCAGCATCTCATCGACGACGATGGGCGGGAACCTGGGCGAGGTGGCGACCCGGCTGGCCGAGCGGGTGGCCGGCTCGATGGACCACGTCCGGTGGGTCGACCTCGACGAGTACGGGTTCGTGCTGGTCGACGTCACCCGGGACGCCGTCGAGGGCTCGTTCTGGGCCGTCGACCCCTACGACCGCACGGCGACGGCCCGGCGGATGAGCGCCTGGTCGATCGGCCCGGGGCGCGGGGCGCGCTGGGAGCGGGTCGACGGCGCCCCCGACGACGAGTCCGGCCCGGTCGACCCCGACGAGGCGCCGGCGGTCGAGGGCCTTCCCGCCCTCGGTCCGCCCGCCGGGGGCAAGCTGCCCCCGCAGGGTCGATCGGTGGTCGGCAAGCTGGCGCGGGTCGGCCTGGTGGTCGGTCTCGGCGTCGTCCTCCGCCCGGCCCTGCGGGCCGCCTGGCGTGGCATCTCCGCCGCCCGCGCCCACCGCCGCTAGCCCCCCCCCCTCGAACTTAGAGCGCTTCATCCACACATGTGGGGACAAATCGCTCAAAGTTCGGATGGCGGGGGCCGTAGGGTGCCCGGCCATGGGACCCATGGTTCTGATCCGGCTGCGGCTGACCGCTGCGGTCCTCGCCTCCTGACCTGCTGAGCGCGCCCCTCTGACGCTCACCCCCGGCCTCCCGCGCCGGGACGGGACCACCGAGCACCGCCCGTCACCCGCAGCCGGCGACGCGTCCGTCGTCGGCCCCGTGTGCGCACCGGACCGTCCCCCGGCCCCGGTGCGCCGGAGCCTCGGGAGGCAGCCGTGCCCGGCCGTCGTCGTCCACCCCAGAACCGTCCCTCCACCGACCCCACCCCGCCCGACCGCTCCCCACGGGGCCGGGCGGGGGCGCGGAACCACCACGGGTTCCACGTGCTGCAGGACCCGGCCGTGGTGCAGGGCCTGGTCCGCTCGGCGGGCATCGGGCCCGGCGACCTGGTACTCGACCTGGGCGCCGGCCCCGGGGCCCTGACCCTCGCCCTGGCCCGGACCGGCGCCCGGGTCATCGCCGTCGAGCGCGATCCCCGCCTCGCCCGCCGGCTCGCCCGGCGCACCGAGGCGGACGCGTCCGTCCGGGTCGTCGAGGGCGACCTGCGCGCGGTGCCGCTTCCCCACCGGCCGTTCCACGTCGTGGCCAACATCCCCTTCGCCACCAGCACCGAGCTGCTCCGGCGACTGCTCGACGACCACGACCGGGGCCGGAACCTCCGGGGCGCGGACCTGCTGGTCGAGTGGGGCTTCGCCCGGCGGCTCGTCGCCACGCCGGCGCCGGGCCGGATGGAGGCCCGCTGGCAGCGCCGCTTCACCTTCGCCGTCGCCCGCCGGGTGCCGGCCGGGGCCTTCTCGCCCCCGCCCCGGGTCGACGCCGCCCACCTCGTCGTCCGACCTCGACGACCTCGGTGACAGCGGCCACCGCCGTCTTGACCCGCCGGTCAAGATCGGGCACGCTCGCGACCATGACCGACACCGCCGATCGCACCGCCGGGACCGAGACCTACCTCGACGAGCTGCAGGCGTTCCTCGAGTCGGAGTGGGACCCGGACCTCACCGTCGCCGAGTGGTGGGAGAAGCTGGGCACCGAGGGCTGGTCGGCCCCGGCGTGGCCCGAGGCCAACTACGGCCGTGGCCTCTCCCCCGCCGACGCCGGCCGGGTGGCCAAGGCCATCGCCGACTTCGGTGCCCTGGGCGCCCCCGGTGGCCTCGGCCTGCTGCTCGCCGGCCCGACGATCGTCACCCACGGCTCCGACGAGCAGAAGAAGGTCTGGCTGCGTGACATCGTCACCGGCCAGAAGGGGTGGTGACAGCTGTTCAGCGAGCCGGGCGCCGGCTCCGACCTGGCCGGCCACAACTCCCGGGCCATCCGGGACGGCGACGAGTGGATCGTCAACGGCCAGAAGGTGTGGACCTCGGCCGGCCACGTCGCCGACATGGGCATGCTGATCGCCCGCACCGACCCCGACGCCCCCAAGCACAAGGGCATCACCTACTTCGGCGTCGACATGCACCAGCCGGGCATGGACGTGCGGCCCCTCAAGGAGATGACGGGCCGGGCCCTGTTCAACGAGGTCTTCATGACCGACGTGCGGACGCCCGCCGACTCGGTCATCGGCGACTACGGCCAGGG
This sequence comes from Iamia sp., assembly GCA_052038315.1. Lineage (GTDB taxonomy): Bacteria > Actinomycetota > Acidimicrobiia > Acidimicrobiales > Iamiaceae > Iamia. The sequence goes on along the minus strand of JBQGCF010000372.1, from coordinate 21,887 downwards.
CTGGATCGTCGCCAACACGACGCTCGCCTTCGAGCGGGCCGGGCTCGGCGCCGGCAGCGGCCACGCCGCCGCCTCGGCCGCCACCCCCGGCACCATCGCCGGCGACCTCGATCGCCGGGCCGGCGACTTCGTCAGCGGCGCCCGGCGTCGTGGCAGCGGCGGCGGCCCCGGCGCCATGGGCGGCGCCTACGGCCTGATCCTGCAGACGGCCAAGGACTCGGGCCTGATCGACGACCCGATCATCCGCCAGCAGCTGATGAAGCTCCACAGCCTCAACGAGATCGCCCGCATCGGCGGCCAGCGGCTCAAGGCCGAGAAGAAGGCCGGTCGCGACATCCCCGGCTTCGGCAACCTGATGAAGCTCTCGATGAGCGACATCCTGCGGCAGTCCCGGGACCTCGGGCTGGCCGTCCTCGGCGCCGCCGGCACGATCCACACCTACAACGGCGAGGGCCGGGACGCCATGAAGGACGCCGTCCCGCCGGCGACCACGATGCTCACCGAGATGGCGCTGTTCGCCCAGGGCCCGCCCATCTACGGCGGCACCGACCAGATCCAGCGCAACATCATCGGCGAGCGGGTCCTCGGCCTCCCCAAGGAGCCGGGCCCGGCCCGGGACACCCCCTACTCGGAGCTCCCCAAGAACGGCTGACCTCGTCGCCGGTCACCCGTCCCGTGGCAGCATGAGCGGGTGACCGGGGGGATCAGCCGTCGCCGAGCGCTCGCGCTCCTCGGTGGAGCTGCCGCCGCAGGCGTCGTGACCGCGTGCTCGGGCGACGACAGCGACACCGACGGCGAGGAGCCGGTCGACAACACCGGCGCCGAGGGCGGGACCGGCGACCAGGCGGGGGGCGACGGTGGCTCCGACCCGTCGGGGCGGCGCGTCCCGGCACCGGCCGGGTTCGTCCGGACCCGCTGGGCCGAGGACCCCTTCGCCCTCGGCTCGTACTCCTACCTGCCGGTGGGCGCCACCCCGGCGCTGCGCCACGCCCTGGCCGAGCCGATCGACGGATGGCTCCACCTGGCCGGCGAGGCCGTGTCGGGCGAGGCGCCGGCCACCGTCCACGGCGCCCGCGCCTCGGGCGAGGCTGCGGCCCGGGCCGTCATCGCAGCCGGCGGCGGGGACGTCCTGATCGTCGGGGCCGGCGCCGCCGGGGCAGCCGCCGCCCGGGTCCTGGCCGACGCCGTCGACTCGCTCGTGGTCGTCGAGGCCCGGGACCGCACCGGGGGCCGCATCGCCACGACGTGGCCCGACGACTGGCCGGTCCCGGTCGAGCTGGGCGCCTCCTTCGTCCACGACGTCGACGCCAGCCCGTCGGCCGACGCCCTGGCCGACCTGGAGGTCGCCGCCGAGCCGTTCACCTACGCCACGGCGTACCTCGGCGGCGACGACCAGCGGCTCGACGACGGCGACGACGTCTACGCCTCCGGGAACGCCGCCCTGGAGGCCGCCGTGGGCTGGGCCGACGCGCAGGACGAGGACGTCTCGCTGGCCGAGGCCCTGGACCGATCCGGCGCCGCCGGCGACGCCGACCCGGACGGGCTGGCCCTGGCCCGGCGCTCGGAGGTCGAGGTCGAGGTGGCGGCGGCGATCGACGACCTCTCGGCCTGGTGGGGCCTGGACGAGGGCACGACCGGCGACGACCTGATCGTCGTCGGCGGCTACGGCGAGCTGGTCGACGGCGACCTCGACGGGGTGGACGTCCGGCTGGGGTGGCCGGTCGCCTCGATCGACACGACCGGCGACCGCATCGTCGTCACCGCCGTCGACGGTCGCAGCGCCGAGGCCGACCACGTGGTCGTCACCGTGCCCGTCGCCGTGCTGGCCGCCGAGGTGATCACCTTCACCCCCGCCCTGCCGGCGGCCCACCAGGAGGCCGTCGCCGGCCTGGGCACCGGGCTGCTCGACAAGGTGTGGCTGCGCTGGGACGAGGCCTGGTGGACCGAGGAGGCCGAGGTGTGGTCGAGCGTCGACGGACCCTTCGAGTGGTGCAACCTGCTGCCGGCCACCGGCGAGCCGGTGCTGCTGGCCTTCCTCGGCGCCGGCGCCGCCCGGGAGTGGTCGGACCGCACCGACGACGACCTGCGCGCCGCAGCCCTGGCCGACCTGTCCCGCTTCGCCGCCGCCGGCTGGTAGCGCCACCCACCGCACGGCCACCGGAAGGGCGAGCGAACGGACGCTGCACCTGACGGGGCGTCAGATCTGGCACGATCCCGGGCGTGAGCGACGACGCAGCCACCGATCGACCCGCGCCCCGTGGCACCTACCCCGACTTCGGCGGGAAGGTCGGGCGCACCTTCGCCGGCTCGGAGTCGTGGTGGCCGCCCCGGCCCGACGCCACCGGCCGGCCCAACGTGATCGTGATCCTCGTCGACGACCTCGGCTACTCCGACCTGGGGTGCTACGGCTCGGAGATCGCCACGCCGCACATCGATCGGCTGGCCGCCGCCGGCCTGCGGTTCACCGACTACCACTCCACCCCGATGTGCTCGCCGACCCGGGCGTCGCTGCTCACCGGGCTCAACCCCCACGCCGCCGGGGTCGGGACGGTGGCCCACAGCGACCCCGGCTTCCCGGGCTACGCCATGGAGATCGCCGCCGACGTGTCCACCGCGGCCGAGATCTTCCGCGACGCGGGCTGGTTCACGGCCATGGTCGGCAAGTGGCACCTGACCAAGGACTCCGACCAGCACGAGGGCGGGTCGCGGCACTCCTGGCCGTGCCAGCGCGGCTTCGATCGCTACTACGGCTTCCTCGACGGCTTCACCGACCTGCACCACCCGCACCGGCTCGTCGAGGACAACCACACGGTCGAGGTCGACCAGTACCACGATGGCTACTACTTCACCGACGACATCACCGACCGCGCCCTCGGGATGATCAAGGCGGCCAAGGCGTCGGACCCGACCAAGCCGTTCTTCCTCTACATGGCCCACGGCGCGGTGCACGCCCCGCTCCACGCCAAGGCCGACGACATCGCCCGCTACCGGGGCCGCTACGACGGCGGCTGGGACCGGCTGCGCCAGGAGCGCTTCGAGCGCATGAAGGTGCTCGGGATCCTCCCCGAGGACACGATCCTCCCGCCCCGCAACAGCGAGCCGGGCAACGACGTCACCCCGTGGGACGAGCTGACCGACGGCCAGCGGCGCCTCGCGGCCCGCTACATGGAGATCTACGCCGCCATGGTCTCCAACATCGACGAGAACCTCGGGCGGATGGTGGCCGAGCTCGACGCCATGGGCGAGCTCGACGACACGATCATCATGTTCACCTCGGACAACGGCGCCTCCCGGGAGGGCGAGGTCGACGGCACCGGCTCGTACTACGTGCACCTGATGGCCGAGAACGACATCGAGGTCGACCTGGCCCGGATCGACGAGATGGGCGGGCCCACCACCACCCCGCACTACCCGCGGGGCTGGGCCATGGCCGGCAACACCCCGTTCCGGCTCTACAAGATCAACGCCCACGCCGGCGGGCACCAGGTCCCGTTCGTGGTCCACGGACCGGTGGGCGGTGGGGCCGGTGAGCTGCGGCGGCAGTACCAGTACGTCACCGACGTGCTGCCCACGTTGCTGGAGCTGTGCGGGCTCGATCACCCCCACGACACCGGCGGGACCCGGGCGGGCCGACCGGTCCGGCCCATGCACGGCACGAGCTTCGCGGCGGCGCTGGTCGACCCCGAGGCGCCGTCGACCCACCCCGAGCAGTACGTCGAGATGATCGGCCACCGCGGGTACCGGCTGGGGACGTGGGAGGCGGTCACGCTCCACCACCCCCTCACCCCCTTCGACGAGGGCGAGTGGGAGCTCTACGACATGGCCGCCGACCCGACCCAGACCCGCGACCTGGCCCTCGAGCAGCCCGGCAAGCTCTCCGAGCTGGTCGCGCTCTGGGAGGAGGCGGCGTGGGCCAACTACGTCTACCCCCTCGACGAGGGCGCGTCGGTGAAGTACCTGATCCGGCCGCCCCACCAGGCCGCCTACGAGCAGCCCGTCACCCTCTTGCCGGGCACGCCGACCCTCGAGCGGTGGCGCTCGCTCCAGCTCATCTTCCTGCGGAGCTGCACGATCACGATCCGGGTCGACGTCGGCCCCGAGGACGTGGGCACGCTCGTCGCCCACGGCGACCAGGGCGGTGGCTACACCGTGTGGGTCGACGCCGAGGGGGTGCACGCCGCCCACAACGACGGCCGGGGCCGCCTCCGCGAGATCAGCGCGGCGCGGCCGGAGCCGGGATCCCGGGAGATCACCCTCGACCTGGTCGCGCCGGGCGGCTCGGTGTGGGACCCGGTGCTGTCGGTCGACGGCGCCGAGGTCGGCCGCGACGCGGGCTGGCCCTGCCTGTTCGGGATGGCCCCCTTCGAGGGGATCGACGTGGGCATCGACCGGCGCTCGCCGGTCGTGTGGTCCAAGTACCAGGAGCGGGGCTGCGATCGCTGGACGGGCGACCTCACGTCGGTCACCTACACCCCCGGGCCCCTTCCGCCCGACGCGCCCCAGAACCTCCTCCCGATGCTGCGGGAGATGGGCCTGAAGTACGAGTAGGAGCCGGCGCAGCCAGCGCCCGAGCCGGCTACGTGCCGCGACCGGTGCGCTGCTGGAGCTCATCGATCCGCTCCGAGGCCTGGGCCTTGGTGAGGTCGGCCTCGACCTCCTCGCCGGCCTGGTCGGCCAGGGTGTGGAGATAGGACTCCTGCGCCCCGGTCATCGGCTCGTCGCCCGTGACCCACTCCTCCGGGTCCTTCTCGACGTTGGACCCGACGAGGTCGTCACGGCCGGTCGTGGTGGTGTCGGTGTCGGTCATGGACCGGTGCTACCCGAACACCTGTACGCCCAACCTGGCCCGTTCAGGTGATCGGTCGGAAGGCCAAGAGCACGACACCGGAGGCGAACGTCGTCGACGACAGCAGGGCCAGGCGGACGGGGTGGCCGCCGAAGAGCCCCTCCCCCTCCCCGACCACCACCGGGTGGACCCAGAGGTGGACCTCGTCGACCAGCCCGGCGTCCACCAGCCAGCGGGCCAGCGCGCCACAGCCGTAGGACAGCAGGTTGCCGGGTGCCGCCGCCGCCAGCCCGCGCAGGGCAGCCGCCGGATCGCCCTCGACCAGGGCGCCGTTCCACGGCAGCGGGTCGTCCGGGCCGAGGGTGCGGGACACGACGTGCTTGGGCAGGCCGGCGAGCAGCGCGGCGAAGCCCGTGTCGTCGGGGCTCCCGGACCACACCCGGGCCAGGCCCTCGAACGTCGTCCGCCCCTGCACGAGACCGGCGGCGCCCCGCAGCTGGTCGAAGGAGTGGGCCTGCACGTCGTCGCCGATGTGCGCCCAGGTGGGATCGGGACCGATGACGCCGTCGAGGGTCGTGTGGGTGGTGACGATCAGCTTGCCCATGTGAGGGTCGACCGGCACCGACCCGCGGACTGAGCGCTACATCGGCCCCCACTGGGGCGGGCGCTTCTCGCCGAAGGCCCGGACCGCCTCGGCCATGTTGCCGCTGAAGCTGCCCAGGGCCTGGGTGCGGTTCTCCATCTCGACGGCGTGGCGCAGGCTCGGCGCGTCGAGGGCGGCGTGGAGGCCCGACTTGGTCAGCTCCAGCCCGTACTCGTGCTGGGCCGCGACCTGCCGGGCCAGGTCCAGGGCCACCTCGAGGTGCGAGCCCTCGGGGGCGAGGGCGTTGAGCATCCCGAAGGCGTCGGCCTCCTGCCCGGAGAAGTGGCGGCCGGTGAGCATCAGCTCCGACGCCCGGGTCACGCCGACGATGCGGGGCAGCAGGTAGCTGACGCCGACGTCGCACGACGAGAGGCCGATGTTGATGAACACGGCGCCGAAGGTGGACGACGCGGTGGCGACCCGCAGGTCGGCGGCCAGGGCGATGGCCAGGCCGCCGCCGACCGCCGGCCCGTGGACGGCGGCGACGATCGGCTTCGGGTGCTCGTACACGTCGACCACCAGCCCGGCGACGTGCTGCTGGCTGCGCCAGACCTGGCCGACGGGGCCACGGTCGGCAGCGTCGGGAGCCGGGTCCCGCTCGCCCGAGAGGTCGGTGCCGGCGCAGAAGCCCCGCCCCTCCCCCGTCACGACGATCGCCCGCACCGCCCGGTCGAACCGGAGGTCGGCGAGGGCCGATCGCAGGTCGGAGATCAGCGTCGCCGACAGGGCGTTGAGCCGGTCGGGGCGGTCGAGGGTGACGACGGCGATCCCGTCGTCGTGCCGGTCCGTGCGCACGAAGGCCATCCGCCGATCCTGCCACCCGGCCGGGCCGCCGAACGGGTGCCCGTGCGATGATCGACGGGTGACCGCCATCAGCCAAACAGACGTGGATGACATCGCCATGGGCCTCGGCTCTGCCGGCGACCGGTCGCCGGAGGGCATCGCCTTCTACCGGGCCTGGGAGGCCTGGGGCACGTGGGGCAACGGTGGGGTCGAACAGCTCCTCACCGGCGGCCTCGCCGACGAGGCGACCGAGGTGCTCTCCGCCCTGGTGGCCGTCGGCGCCGGCCCGGTGGCCGAGGTCTTCCGGCGGGCCTTCGCCCTCGTCTCCGGCGACATCGAGGAGCGCAACGACCAGTGGGAGGCATCGCCGGAGATCGAGCGGAGGGCCACGGCGCTGGACCGGGAGCTGGCGCAGCTCCCCGACGTCGCCGAGGGCGCCTTGGCCCGGTTCCTGGCCGACCACCCCGAGCTCTGGGCCCGGGCCGGGCTCAGCCCTCGGGGGTGACGGTGTCCTGGGTGGCGGCGGGGACCTCGGGGCCGGCCTCGCCAACCTCGGCGTCGTGGTCCTCCCGGGCCCGGATGGCGGCGAGGAAGCGGTGGACGGCGCCGACGGTGGCGAGGGTCCGACGGGAGTCGAAGACCTCGAAGGCGTGCTGGGCGCCGGGCAGCTCGGCGTAGACGACCGGCTGCTTCGACTCGGCCCGCAGCATGGCGACGAAGGAGCGGGCCTGCTCGACCGGCACGAGGGTGTCGTTCGATCCGTGGACGATCATGAACGGCGGCGCGTCGGGGCCGACCCAGCTCATCGTCGAGGCCTGCTCCCACCGCTCCCGGTCGTCCTCGAGCCGGCTCTTGAGCACGGTCTTGCCGAGGAAATCGTCCATGCCGACGAGCCCGGTGCCGTCCCGGTTGGTCCAGTCGTAGACGCCGTAGAAGGGCACGGCGGCGACGACCGAGGTGTCGGCCTCCTCGAAGCCCGGCTGCCACGCCGGCTCGTTGGCGCTGAGGGCGGCGAGCGACGAGAGGTGACCGCCGGCCGAACCGCCGGTGATGGCGACGAAGTCGGGGTCGCCGCCGTGGTCGGCGATGTTGGCCTTGACCCAGGCGATGGCCCGCTTGACGTCGACGATGTGGTCCGGCCACGTGCTGCGGGGGCTGAGGCGGTAGTTGATCGACACGCAGACCCAGCCCCGCTCGGCCATGTGGGCCATGAGCGGCATCGCCTGCTGCTCCTTGTTGCCGATGACCCACGCCCCGCCGTGGACCTGGAGCAGGACGGGCGCCTTGCCGTCCTTCGGCAGGTCCTCGCGGGCCCAGATGTCGAGCTGGTTGCGCTTGCCGAACTCGCCGTAGGAGAGCCCGCTCGCCCGCCGCCAGCGCCGGGCGTGGGTCATGGCCGGACCGCCGATCAGCCGGCGCCGGACGACCGAGGCGTCGGCCGCGGGCAGCGGGTCCTTGCCCTGGTCCAGCTCGTCGCCGAGGCCGTCGCGCAGCGCCTGCTCGAACAGGCGGGGCGCCTCGCCGGCCTCGTTCCAGATGCGGGCCAGCGTCGCCCACGAGCCCAGCGACAGCCCGAGCCCGACCAACCCGCTCGGCGTGCGCAGGGCCCCCTTGGCCGCGTACCGGGCCGTGGCCAGGGCCTGCCAGCCGATGGCGTGCAGCGGCAGCTCGGACGTGAGCCACCCCGGGAAGAAGCAGGCGACCGCGCCGCGGCCCTGGCGGGCCAGCGGCTGGCGGGCGTTGGCGGTGTTCACCGCGCCGATCGCCGAGGCGACCAGGAGGCCGCGCCCGGCCTTGCGTGCCCTCTTCCGCTTCGCCGCCGATCGGGGTGCTCGTGCCATCGCCCCATGATGCCGCGGTGGACACCTGTCAGGACCAGCCGAGCGCCTACGGTCCGGCGGTGAGCGTCTGGGTGCTGATCGGGATCGCAGGGACGATGTTCCTCGCCGCCGGCGCCCAGCAGCTCGTCGGGTTCGGCTTCGCCCTGATGGCCATGCCGCTGCTGACCGCCCTGATCGGACCGCACGACGCCGTCGCCCTGGAGGCGGTGGCCTCGCTGGCCGGCGGGGCGGCCATGGCCTGGCGGCTCCGCGACCGGATCGCGTGGACCCGCCTGCGGCGGCTGCTGATCGGCGCCGTCCCCGGCCTGCCCCTCGGCGCCCTGGCCCTCGGGCACCTGCCGGCGACGCCGCTCCAGATCGCCGTGGCCGTGGCCGTCCTGGTGATGGTCGGGGTGCTGGCCGCCGGCGTCCGGCTGGCCGACGAGAACCCCCGGACCGAGGTCGGCGCCGGCTTCCTCTCCGGGGCGATGGGTGCGTCGATCGGGATCGCCGGCCCGCCGATCGTCCTCGTCCTCCAGGCCGCCGGGATGGAGCAGCACCGCTTCCGAGCCACGACGGTGACCTTCTTCGTGGCGACCAACCTGGCCATCCTCCCGCTGCTGCTGGGCTCGGGGGTGGCCGACGTCGACCGCTGGCCGGCAGCGCTCGTCGCCGTCCCCGCCGCCCTGGCCGGCAACCGGGCCTGCGAGGACCTGGCCCACCGGGTGAGCCCCGAGCGCTTCCGCCCGCTGGTCCTCGTCCTCCTCGTCGCCGCCGCCGGCGTGGCCCTGGCGACCGCGCTCTAGGGCGGAGCTACAGCGAGCCGAGCGAGCTGCGCGCCCAGGCCGCGGCCTGGGCCAGGGTCAGGGCCTCGTCCAACCGCCGGTCCGGCGTCCCCTCGGCGGCGAGCCGCCCGCCGGTCCGGAAGAGGCCGAGGGACGCCAGCAGCTCGGCGAGCAGACGACCGCGATCACGGTCACCCGAGCGAGCGGCGAGGATCAGCAGGCGACCGGGGAGCCACGGGCACATGAGCCCGCCGGCTGCGGCCCGCACCGGTCTGACGAGGTCCTCGTCGGCGACCGGCCGTCCGGCCGCCAGGGCCGACCAGTGGAGCTCGGCCACCAGCTCGGGCCAGCGGTCCGACATGTCCTCGGCCCGGGCTCGGGCCAGCGCGATGTCCGCCGCCCGCCGATCGACAGGGGACGTACGCCAGGCCGGCACCCTCGAGGCCAGGGGCCGGCTCCGGATGGAACGGGGGACCGGTTGCAACGACGGCACCCCTCGGACCGGACCCGGGGCCAGCGCCGCAGGCCCGCTGAGCAGCCACCGCGGAGGGAGGTCGAGCTGGATCACCTCGACCCCGGCGGCCCTCCGGCCGATGATCCAGTCGACGACCGGGAGCACGGGGTCGACGCGCTCAGCAGGCGACAGCAGCACGTCGCCCTCCATGTACCACCACGTCGCCAGGTCTTCGAGGTGGTGACGCTCGATGGAGGCGGGAAGGTAGTGCGACCTCACCCACCGGGACAGCGTCCCGGCGGTGTTGAACACCCGGGTCGCGACGGTGGGCGCGAGGATGCGAGCCAACAGCGTGTTGCGCTGCTTGACCGAGATGAGCTGGGGGGCCAGGGGGGCCAGCTGCGCGGCCCAGAGGGCGTCGGGTGGCGTCACCCCGCCCTGCACGGCATGGCGGACCAGACGGTTCGGATCCACCTTCGCGGCCCGCCCCATCCCGATGGCGGCGAAGCCCGCCCGGGCCGCTGCGGCGTGGTCGGCGAGGCGGGAGCGGGTCGTCCACTCGTCGCCCACCGAGCGGATGGCGGTCCGGGTCAGCCGGAGGTCGGAGCCGGTCTGGTCGACCTCGACGGTGGCGGTGAGGGCCTCGACCTCGTCGGGGAGGAGACCAGCCTCGACGCGCCGTAGCCAGTCCCGCCAGACCGGCGCCCACGAGGTCAGGTAGCCAGCGGGCAGGTGGGCGGCGGCCGCCGTCGGCCGCGACAGGACGAGCCCGGGCGCGCCCCCGCACACCGCGGCGATCGACACCAGGATGGCCAGGTAGATCGCCTCCCCGACGATGCGCGAGGCCGACCACGGGAGCGTCTTGGGCTCGACCGCCAGGCCCCGGCTGCCCACCTCGGACTCCAGCACGTCGCATAGCTCCGACTGGAGGAGGGTCAGGAAGGCCTCCCGGAAGCGCTCCGGGTCCTCGCCCCTGGCCGCCAGGGCGTGGCCCAGCCAGGCGTGGGCCATCCCGGCGATCACCGGTCGTCCGTGGATGGGCGCGTACGACAGGGCCCGGTACCAGGGCGCCGGGAAGCGCCGGCCGGGGCCGAGGGCACGGGCCGCGTCGGCAGCCAGGTCCGGGTCGGAGGCCAAGGACGCATAGCGCAGGCAGGCCCGCACGAGGTGGGACACGATGAACCGGCACGCCAGGAACTCGCCGAAGGTGGTGTGGAGGAACTCCAGGCGGGCGTGCTCGTCGACCCCGTGCTGGTCCTCGCCGCTGCTCGCCTCGTGGACGAAGAAGAACCGGCCCAGCAGCAGGTCCGCGTCGGACAGCTTCATCGGGCCGGTGCGGCCGACGGGCGAGCTCCCCTCGTCGAGGGCGGCCAGGTCCTCGAGCAGCTCCCGGCGGGAGATGGACAGGGAGCGGCGGTTGAACATCCCGATGGCCAGCATCGAGAGCCGGGCCATCTCCCCGTCGACCGCCTCCTCCTGCTGGGCCGGTGGCGTGGAGCCGAAGCCCTCGACGCCGTCGCCCTTCGACCACTCCCGCCGGATGAACGCCCGCACGAGCTTCTCGTAGAGCAGCGTGGCGTCGAGGGCACCGGCGCTGCGCAGCTCGTTGGCGGTCGAGTCGAAGAGGGCGATCATCAGCAGCAGGAGCGGCTGGCGGGCCATGGCACGCAACTCGGGGGCGATGCCGTCGAAGCTGAAGGGCGCCACCCCGCGCGTCCGGAAGTACAGGTCGTTGGCCTCGTTCCAGCACTCGACCCAGGCGTCCTGGCGGTCGTCGTCGAACTCGGAAAGGCGGACGACCGTGGTCCCCGGGGGGATGCTGGCCTGGTCGATGAGCGAGAGTCGGCTGGTGACTACGACGCGGACCGGCCGGCGGAGGCTGGCCTCGCGGGTCTGGAAGAGGGCGATCTTCTGGAGGAACCCCCGCTGGGTTTCCCGGGAGGCCTGGAGCAGCTCGTCGAAGCCGTCGAACACGAGGGTCGGCGGGTGGGCGAACGACCCGTACAGCTTGGTCCACGGCTCGCGGTGACCCGTCGTGGCGCGGACCGCGGCCTCGAGGAGGTCCTGTACGTCGTCGAGGGCGTTGACGTCCCGGAGCTCGACGCGGATGCACGGGTGCTCGGGGCCGACCACGGCCGAGCACAGCATCCGGGTGAGCAGCGACTTCCCCGACCCCGGGTGTCCGAGGACCAGCAGGGGCGCCGCCGCGCTGTAGGGCGACGTCAGGTGGCGCAAAAGGAAGCCGGCCAGATCTTGGTGCTCGGCCAGCTCCGTCCAGGTCTCCTCCAGCTCGAAGGGCATGGCCACCCCCGCCTCCTGTACCACCACCCGGAACGCCTGGGCGATGAAGGCCTCAGCCCGGGTGGGGAAGGCGAGCCCCTCCCCCGTGGCCGCCAGCTCGACGCCCTCGTCGACGATCGGCTTGTCGACATCGGCGCGGGCCGCGTCCCGGAGGTCCTCGACCACGCCAGCGGCTTCGGCCCCGCCCTGCATCCAGGGCGCCGTCCGCACCAGCTCCTCGAGCCGGGCGAAGCCGGTGTCGATCCCGTCGACCGCGTCCAGCACCTCCGTGAAGCGCCGGTCCACGGCCTCCATGTCCTCGGCCGCCTCCTCGGCGATGGCCAGGTCCCGCCAGATCCGCAGTTCGGGGAAGTCGGCCGCCTTGGCCAGGTACAGCCCGGTGTACGACTTCCGCAGCCGCTCGGGGACGGCTGCGAGGACCTCGTCCATGCCGGGTTGGAGTGCGGCCTCGGCGTGCTGATCCGAGGCCCGCACCTGCACTGCGAAGGCGTCGGAGCACAGGTCGAACACTCGCGCCACGGTCTTGGCCTGACCGCCTCGCTCGTAGACAGCCGTGGGGTGCGGCAGGGCGATGAGCTCGTCGCCGACGCTGGGCGCGGCCCGCGACCGCTCGCCGCCTGCCGGGGCCGGCGGGGCCCCGGTGTCGCCCTCGAGCCGGAGGTAGGTCAGGTCCAGGGCCGTCGCCCCCGGGCCGTGGACCACGGGGGCCAGCTCGGCCACCGCCTCGGTCAGGGCCTCGGCCACGGCGAGGTGGACCAGGAGGGCGTGCGCCGTGGCGAGGTGATCGAAGCGCTCCCAGCCCTTGTCCGTCTTGCGGCCGCGGATCCGGCCCACAGCGTCCTGGAGGATGTCCATCAGCTGACGCTTGGGCCCGAGGACGGCCAGCAGCGGCAGGAAGGCGGGCCCCAGGACGAGGGGCGACAGGACGATCAGCGCCCCCAACGTGTGGTCGAGGGTCGCGATGTAGGACGGATCGTCCTTCGCGACGCGCTTGAGCAGCTTCTGGACATCCTTCAGCGACGCCTCGGTCTGGCGCACGGATCCTCCCCGACCCTGGTTGCCGGTCCCGGCCGGGGCTGACGCTAGTCGTCAGTCGTCGGGGGTGGTGTCGACGAGGGCGGCGACGTGGGCCAGGACGACGGCGGCGTCGGCGGCCCGCTCGGCCACCATGAACAGGTGGCGCTTGGCCAGGTCGCCCTGGCCCTTGAGGGGCGGGTCGCCCAGCGAGGCGAGCACCGCGGTGGCGTCGTCGGCACGCCGGATCGGGGCCGGCGGGTCGAGCGGCGGCACCGGCTTCCAGAGGTCGACGGCCTTGGGCTTCTTGCCCCGGCGACGACGGCTGGCCTTCGACTGGCTCATGCCGGCACCTCCTCGAGATCGGTGGCGCCGGAGCCGGCGATGTCGTCCTCGGTCAGGAGGGAGTCGGTGCGGAGGCCGAGGGCGACCCGCAGCTGATCGGCGTCGAGGTCGGACAGCGAGCTGGACTTGGGCAGGACCAGGTCGGCGATGTGGCGCTTGCCGGCCACGACCTCCTCGACCCGCTCGTCGACCGTGCCCGGGCAGACCAGCCGGTGGGAGATGACGGTGCGGGTCTGGCCGATCCGCCACGCCCGGTCCCGCGCCTGGTCCTCGACGGCGGGGTTCCACCAGCGGTCGTAGAGGACGACGTGGCTGGCGGCGGTGAGGTTGAGCCCGGTGCCACCGGCCTTGAGCGAGAGCACCAGCGCGCCGGCCCCCTCCCGCTCCTGGAACTCGGCGATCATCCGGTCGCGGGCGCCGCGGGCGAGGCCGCCGTGGTAGCAGCTGACCGGGACGCCGGTGACCGACGTGAGGTGGTCGGCCAGGCGCATGCCCCACGAGGCGAAGTGGGTGAAGATCAGGACCTTCTCGCCCGAGGCGAACACGGAGTCGACGATCTCCTCCAGCCGGGCCAGCTTGCCGGACCGGCCGGCGAGCGGGCCGGTGTCGGTGGCGTCGTAGTTGGCCGGGTGGTTGCAGATCTGCTTGAGCGCCGTGATCGCCGCCAGGATCGCGCCCTGCTTGGGCTCCTCCCCCGGCTGCGGGTCGGTCGTCGAGGCGACGAGGCGGTCGAGCACCGCCTGGTAGAGGCCGATCTGCTCGGGCGTCATGGCGCAGTGGTCGAGCTCGTCGATGCGATCGGGCAGCTCGGCGGCGACCTCGGGCTCGGACTTGGTCCGGCGGAAGACGAGGATGCCGTTGAGGGCCCGCAGGGCGGCCTCGCCCTCGCCCGAGAGCTGGGCGATGAAGGCGGCCCGGCCGCCGACGAGACCGGGGTTGGTGAAGTCGAGGATGGCCCAGAGGTCGCCCAGGCCGTTCTCGATCGGCGTGCCGGTCAGGGCGATCCGGGTGCGGGCCGGGAGCCGGCGCAGCTGCTGGGCCGTCTCGTTGGTGTGGTTCTTGATGGCCTGGGCCTCGTCGAGGACCACGCGCCGCCACTCCAGCTTCGACAGCGGCTCGATGTCGCGCACGGCCGTGCCGTACGTGGTGATGATCACGTCGGCGCTGGCGAAGGCGGACTCCATCTCGTCGGGCTCGGCCCGCCCGGCACCGTGGTGCACGACGACGTTGAGCTCGGGCGTGAACCGGGCCGCCTCCTTGGCCCAGTTGCCGACCACGGCCGGCGGGGCGACGACCAGGGCCCGACCGTCGCCGCGGGTGCGACCCAGGTGGGCGAGGACGGTGGGCGTCTTGCCCAGGCCCATGTCGAGGGCCAGGCAGCCGCCCAGCTCGGTGGCGTCGAGGAAGCCGAGCCAGCCCAGCGCCTCGGCCTGGTACGAGCGCAGCTCGCCGTCGAAGCCCTGGGGCCGGGCGACCGGGTCGATGGTGGCGCCGGACGCCTTGGCCAGCAGGTCGGAGGCCCAGCTGGAGCCCTCGACCGAGAGCCCGCCGGCCAGCGGCGTGCCCTCCAGGCCGACCGAGTGGCGGAGGATCTCGGCCCCGGTCAGCTGGGTCAGGTCGGCCCGCTCGGCCAGGGCGGCGGCCGCCTCCTTGAGGTCGGCCCGGTCGAGCTCGACCCAGCGGCCGTGCGAGCGCACCAGCGGGCGGGCCTCGGCGGCGAGACGGGCCACCTCGGCAGCGGTCAGCTCGACGTCGTCGAACAGGGCCGTCCAGCGGACGTTGCTCAGCTGGTGGGCGCCCACGACGGTGTCGCCGGTGGGCTCGGTGAACATCTTGAGCCCGGCGGACGGCTTGCGGCGCGACAGCGGCGGCACCCGGACCTCGAAGCCGGCGGCCTCGAGGGTGCTCCCCGTGACCGTCATCAGCTCCCAGGCCTCGTCCTGGCTCAGGTACACCTGGCCGCGGCGGCGCCCGCCGGGCCGCAGCAGCACGTCGTAGAGCCGCTCGAGCCGGGCCAGCTCGTCGCCCAGCGCCTTGGTGTCCTTGCCGTCGACCAGGGCGACCTCGATGTCGAGCAGAGTCCCCTCGGCCCCGTTGCCCAGGACCCGGAGGAACCAGGCGTCGCCCTTGTCGGGCGGGGACAGCTCGACCACGAGGGTGGGCCGGCTGGGGTTGACCACGGCCTTGGTCCAGCGCTGGAGCCGCTTGGAGACCTCGGCCCCGGCGGCGACCGGCGCCTCGAAGGGCGACCCGTCGAGCCGGGTGATCACGGCCTCGGCCACCGAGAGGGCGTTGCGGGTGACCGGGGGCGGCGCCGGCAGGTCGAGGCGGCCGGCGGCATCGCTGGCCACGGCGTCGACCACGGCGGTGAGGACGTTGCGGGTGAGGGTCTTGGGCTCGGCGTTGCCCAGGGCGATGATCGGCCCAGGCATGGCCTCGGCCAGCCGGCCGAGCACGGCCTCGTCGACCACGGCCGGGACCCAGCGGACGTTGAGCTCGAGGGCGGACTCGGAGTCCGACCGGCCCTCGCTGCGCAGGCTGGGGACGATGCGGCCCTGGGCGACCAGGCGCACCGCCTCGATGGCGACCCGGCCCAGCCAGGTGACGCTGGCGCCCAGCCCCTCGCCGCCGTGGCCGCCGCCCACCGCGGCCAGCCAGCCCAGCGCATGGGGCACCGGGATGGCGACCGACTCGGCGTGGACGCCGCCGGGGAGGCGGACGCCCGGGTGGGCCTGCCAGCCCTCACGCGGTGCGCCGGTGGCCTCGATGCGGGTGGAGAGCTCGTCGTTGTCGGCCGGGGGGACGCCCGGGCCGCCGGCCCACAGGACGATGTCGCCCGCCGCCCACGACGCCTGCAGCCGGACCTCGCCGGCGGGATCGGCCACCAGCCCGGCCGCGGCCGAGACCGCGGCCCTGGTCATCAGGTCGTAGGTCGACTCCAGCAGGGCCAGGTCGGACTCGAAGTCGGCCACGACCATCGCCCGCTCGGAGCCCTTGAGCTGGCGGGCGTCCTCCAGCTTGTCGTCGGTGTCGTCGATCAGCCGCTCGACCATGCGCAGGTGCGCGGCCGGATCGGCTTCCAGCAGCGCCCGCTGCTCGTCGCTTGCTCTGCCTTCGACAGCGGCCCAGACGGCGGCCTCGAAGGCTCGTGTGGCGTCTTCCATGCGTTGGACGGCGTTCCCAGCGCCGCCCCCGAGCCGATGCGGCTCCGGGGGATCTCTCTGACCGAGGTCTCGGGAGGGACCTGCTCGATGACCTCGGGTTCGGGCCACCGTGCCGTCGCCACCGTCCGCGAGGCGGGACATCGGACCCAGGCACCCTACCGCACCACACGCCGTCGTGGTGATGACCATCGCACGTGACGTCCGCCACAGGCTCCGCACCTCGGCGTTCGGTCGTCGGGGCGACGGCCTGGCAGGCTGCCCCCATGTTCACGCACCTGGACCACGTCGGCATCGCCGTCCCCGACCTCGACGAGGCGCTGGACTTCTACGCCAAGACCTTCGAGCTGCACTCCGTCCACGAGGAGGTCAACGAGGAGCAGGGCGTGCGGGAGGCCATGCTCGCCATCGGCGACTCGGGGACCTGCATCCAGCTCCTCGCCCCGCTGAGCCCCGAGTCGACGATCGCCAAGTTCATAGACCGCAACGGCCCCGGCATGCAGCCGATGGCGTACCGGGTCGAGGACATCGACGCCGTCAGCGCCACCCTGCGGGAGCGCGGCGTCCGGCTGCTGTACGAGGAGCCCAAGGGCGGCACCGCCGGCTCGCGGGTCAACTTCATCCACCCGAAGGACGCCGGCGGCGTGCTGGTGGAGCTGGTCGAGCCGGGCTCGGCCGAGCACTAGACCTTCACCCTCCGGGACCCTCCTGATCGGCCCGCAGCGGCCGATGGTCACGCCATGTCTCTGGGGAACGTCGCGTCCGACGACGTCCCGGCGCGCCCTCGACCCGCGGGCGGGCTGGGCCAGGTCCACCTGTCCCGGCTGGCCCAGCTCGCCGTCACCGTCACCAGCGACGCGGTCATGGCCCTCGACCACGAGGGCCGCTTCACCTTCGTCAACGACGCCGCCGAGATCCTGCTGCGCCGGCCCCGGATGGGCCTGCTCGGCACCCAGATCTGGGACGCCTTCCCCGACCTCCGGCGGAGCACCCTCGGCACCCAGTACGCCGACGCCCGCCGCACCGGCCTGGCCGTCACCTTCGAGGCCTACTACGCGGCTCACGACAGCTGGTACGAGGTCCGCCTGTTCCCCTACGACGGCGGCACCGTCATCTTCTGCCGGGACGTGGCCGAGCGGATGCGGGCCGAGGCCGTCCGGGAGGACCTGACCCGCACGACGACGTCGATCCTCCACGCCCTGCCGATCCCCACCGTGCTGCTCTCGGCCGACGGGTCGATCCGCCGGTCGAACCAGGCCTGGGACGAGAACCCCAAGTCGGAGGAGTCGTGCCTCGCCGGTGACGACGCCAACTACTTCCGCGCCCTCGAGCAGACGATCGCCGAGGGCCTGGACGACGGGCGCAGGCAGCTCCTCGCCGACCTCCGGGCCCTGGTCGACGGCGAGCGACGCCTCGTGTCCCACGACCTGGCCGTCGAGCACGAGGGCGAGATCCGCTGGGCCCAGATCCAGGCCACCCGGGTCGAGGGCTCCGACGACATCGTCGTCACCCACCTCGACGTGACCGACCGGGTCAACGCAGCCGACGTCGAGGCCCGGCGCGCCCGGCGCGACGACCTGACCGGCCTCCCCAACCGGATGCGCCTGCTCGAGGAGCTGGAGCGCCGGCTCCGCGCCCGCCACGTCCGTCCCATCGCCGTGCTGTTCCTCGACCTGGACGGGTTCAAGACCGTCAACGACTCGCTGGGCCACGACGTCGGCGACCAGCTGATCCGGGACGTGGCCGCCAAGCTGCTCCTCGTCGCCGAGCCCGACGAGCTGCTCGCCCGCCTCGGTGGCGACGAGTTCGTGCTGGTCGTCGATGCCGACGAGGCCGCGGCTCGCGCCGAGGCCGTCCACCGGGCGCTGCGCGGGCCCTTCGACGTGGCCGGCCTGCGGCTCCCGCTCTCGGTCAGCGTCGGCATCGCCCGGGCCGGGGCCGACCACGAGCGCCCCGAGGACGTGCTCCGCGACGCCGACGCCGCCATGTACGCGGCCAAGGCCTCCGGCCGGGACCGCAGCCACGTGTTCACCGGGGACCTGCGGGTCCGGGCCCACGACCGCCTGGAGGTCGTCGGCGGGCTCGGCCGGGCGCTCCGCGACGACGAGCTGGAGCTGCACTACCAGCCGATCGTCGACCTCCAGACCGGCCAGTTCGACGGCGTCGAGGCCCTGATGCGCTGGCGCCACCCCCGTCGGGGCCTCCTCTCCCCCGCCGCCTTCATCCCCGCCGCCGAGGAGACCGGGCTCATCGTCGACATGAGCCGCTGGGCCCTCTACGAGGCGGCCCGCCAGGCCCAGGAGTGGCGGACGGCCGGGGTCGACGTCGCCGTCGGCGTCAACATCAGCGCCGAGCACTTCACGACCGGCACGCTCGTCATCGACGTCGTCGACACCCTCGACGCCACCGACCTGGTCCCGTCCTCGCTCGTGCTCGAGCTGACCGAGACCGGCATCGCCCGCAGCTACGCCGAGGCCGTGCGCCAGCTCAACGAGCTGCGGGACATCGGGGTCCGCATCGCCATCGACGACTTCGGCACCGGCTACTCGTCGCTGACCCGGCTGGCCGCCTTCCCGCTCGACGAGATCAAGTTCGACGGGCTCCTCCTGCGCCGCTGCGAGGACACCCGTGAGGCCCAGGTCCTGCGCAGCATCGTCCAAGCGGTGGTGGCGGTGGCCGAGGCGATCGGCGTCGAGACCCTGGCCGAGGGGATCGAGACCGAGGCCCAGCGGGCCGCGGCGGTGGAGATGGGCTGCCGCCGGGCCCAGGGCTACCTGTTCAGCAAGCCCCGACCGGCCTCCGAGGTGCTCCCGCTGCTGACGCGCCCCTGAACCCCTCTGCCCACCGTTCCGTGTGCGGGTTCGTGCGGATGCGGCGCACATCCGCACACGGTTGGCCATGATGCCCCCATGGAGCTGAGCGACGTGATGCGGACGACGGCAGCGGTGCGCGCCTTCACCGGCGACCCGATCCCGCCCGAGGTCCTCCACCGCGTGCTCGACGACGCCCGCTTCGCCCCGAGCGGCGGCAACCAGCAGGGCTGGCACGTCACCGTCGTGCGCTCGGCGTCGCTGCGGCGGTCGCTCGCGGACCTCTCGGCCGGCGTCTGGAACCGCTACCTGTCGGAGCAGGCCGCCGGCTACCGGGCCTTCAGCGTCGTCGACCCGGCCCCGGCGGACACCCCACGGAACCCAGACCTCCCGACCCACGCCATGCTCGACGCCATCGAGACGGTGCCCGAGGTGCTGGTGATCTCGGTCGACCTGCGGGTCCTGGCGGTGACCGACCGGGACCTCGACCGCCCCTCCGTGGTCGGCGGCGGCTCGATCTACCCCTTCGTCCACAACATCCTGCTCGCCGCCCGCAACCAGGGCCTGGGCGGCGTGCTCACCACCTTCCTCGTCGCCGAGGAGCCCGCCGCCGCCGAGCTGCTGCACCTCCCCCGCGACCACGCCCTCGTCGCCATGATCGGCCTCGGCACCCCCGTCCACCAGCCGACGAGGCTCGACCGCAAGCAGGTCGAGGAGTTCACCACCATCGACCGCCACGACGGCCCCCCGCTCATGCCGCCCGCCTAATCCGGCGCCGGCAACGTCCGCCGCACGAGTCGGCACGTCGCTCGCGCACCCTTCGACCGAAGTTGAACAGGATCCTGTTGAACCCCAGGCACATCCGGCGAACCTCGCCCACGACGTCCTGACCAGGGCCTTACCGAGCGGCGACCGCTCGAACCCGGCACGGAAGTGCACGCTCACGGTGCAGTTCCGTGCCGAGAAGCGTCGCTCGGCGCTCACGACGCCCGCACCGAGCCGGAGCGGGTGGGACGGCGCCGACGGAACAGTCGAGCGGCAGCGAGACCCTCGACCTCGCCGAGCGGCAGCCAGGGCGGCGACCTACTGGGGGTTGGTGGTGGCTCCGGTCTCGGCGCCGTGGACGAGCTTGGCGTACTTGCCGAGGACGCCCCTCGGGTAGCGGGAGGCGGGCGGGGTCCAGCCCTGGCGACGGCGGGCCAGCTCGGCCTCGTCGACGAGCAGGTCGAGGCGGTGCTCACGGACGTCGATGAGGATGGTGTCGCCGTCGGCGACGAAGGCGATGGGCCCGCCGTCGGTGGCCTCGGGGGCGACGTGGCCGATGCAGAAGCCCCACGTGCCGCCGGAGAAGCGGCCGTCGGTGACGAGGGCGCAGTCGGCACCCCGCCCGGCCCCCTTGAGCGCGCCGGTGATGGCCAGCATCTCCCGCATGCCGGGGCCGCCCTTGGGCCCCTCGTAGCGGATGACGAGGACGGTGCCGGGCCGGATCGAGCCGGAGAGGATCGCCTCCATGGCCCCGTCCTCGCCGTCGAAGACGCGGGCTGCGCCCTCGAAGCGCATCTGGTCCTCGGTCAGCCCGGCGACCTTCACGACCGAGCCGGACGGGGCCAGCGACCCGCTCAGCACGTTGATGCCGCCCTCGGCGTGGATGGGCGCCGACATCGGGTGCACCACCACCCCGTCCGGCGCGGGCGGCGAGAGCGACGCCAGGTTCTCGGCCATGGTCCGACCGGTGCAGGTCAGGACGTCGCCGTGGAGCAGGCCCTCGGCTAGCAGCATCTGCAGGACGACGGGGACGCCGCCGATGCGGTCGAGGTCGCTCATGTGGAACTTCCCACCGGGCGTCATGTCGGCCACGTGCGGGACCCGGGCGGCGATGCGGTTGAAGTCGTCGAGCTCCAGGGCCACGCCGGCCTCGTTGGCGATGGCGAGGAGGTGGAGCACGGCGTTGGTCGAGCCGCCGAGCGCCGAGGTGACGGCGATGGCGTTCTCGAAGGCCGGCTTGGTGAGGATCTGCCGGGCCGTGATGCCGAGGCGGAGCATCTCGACCACGGCCTCGCCGGCCCGGTGGGCGTCCCCGTCGCGCCGGGCGTCGATGGCCGGCGGCGAGGCCGACCCCGGCAGCGACAGGCCGATCGCCTCGCCGATCGAGCTCATGGTGTTGGCCGTGAACATCCCGCCGCAGGCCCCCTCGCCGGGGCAGGCGGCCCGCTCGATGGCGGACAGCTCGGCATCGTCGATCGTGCCCCGGGCGTGGGCGCCGACGGCCTCGAACACCGACGTGATGTCGAGGGCCCGGCCGTCGTGGTGGCCGGGCATGATCGAGCCGTTGTAGACGAGCACGCTGGCCAGGTCGAGGCGGGCGGCGGCCATCAGCACGGCCGGCATCGACTTGTCGCACCCGGCCAGGCCGACGAAGCCGTCGAGCCGCTCGGCGAACACGACCGTCTCGATCGAGTCGCAGATGACCTCCCGGCTCACCAGCGATCCCCGCATCCCCTCGTGGCCCATCGAGATGCCGTCGCTGACGGTGATGGTGCCGACCTCGAGGGGGAAGCCGCCGGCGGCGTGGACCCCGGCCTTCACCTGCTCGGCCAGCCGCCGGAGGGTGGCGTTGCACGGCGTGATCTCGTTCCACGCCGAGGCCACGCCGACCTGGGGCTTGTCCCAGTCGTCGTCGCCCATGCCGACCGCCCGGAGCATCGCCCGGGCCGGCGCCTTGGTGGGCCCGTCGGTGACGTCCCGGCTCCGGGGCTTGACGTCGACGTGGATCTCGGACTCGGCCATGCCAGCGAACCTACCGCCAGCCACCCGACTCGGACGGCGCCTGACTCGGATGGTGCCTGGCACCATCCGAGTCGTCCGGTTTCGCCGGCGGCCAGACGCGACGACGGGCGGGCCCCCGCGCCCGACCCCGCCCGCGGGGTCGGGGGGTCGGGCCCTGGCGGGCCCGCCCCGGGCGGCTACCGGCCGCCAGCCCGGCCC
>JBQGCF010000371.1:0-1667 GCA_052038315.1 Iamia sp. | reverse complement strand
GCGGGCGATCGACCGGTGGTTGGGCGCGGGGCGCCGGCGCGGGGGGGGGGGGGGGCTGGGGGCGTGGCGCGCCCCGCCCGCGGCCCCCACCGCCCCGGCCCGCCCGTCGTCGGTGGCGGCCCCCACCGCGGCGATGCTGGTGGCCACGTCGAAGGCGAGGAAGGGGTCGTCGTCGTCCTCGGCCACCAGGCGCGCCGCCTCGGCGAGGCGGGTCGCCCGCTCGTCGGGGTCCGGCTGCTCGGTCCGCAGCACGGCCAGGCGGGCGCCGGCCCACGACGGGAGGTCGGCCGGGTCGAGCCGGTCGTGCACCTCGTCGGGATCGAGCTCGTCGGCGAGGAGCAGCGCCGCCACCGCGGCGGTGGCCGGGTCGGTGGCGGCGTCGGCCCAGCGGGCCCGGGCCACGGCCAGGACCGCGGCGCCGTTCCACCGCTCCCGCTCGGTCTCGGCCCAGGCCAGGAGGGTGAGGGCGTCGTCGGGCGGCGGCTCGGCCGGCGGCCGGGTCGGATCGGCGGCTGGGGCGGCGGCCGGGACCGGTGACGGCGCCGGGCGGGGCGGCCGGGCGGTGGCGGCCAGGGTGACCCGGGGCAGGTCCGGGGCGGCCAGGTCCCGCTCGACCAGCTCGCTGACGCCGGTGGTGCCGTTGCGCTCGTCGTAGCGGGCCGCGCTGGCCCGCACCGCCCGCTCCAGGGCCGACCGGAGCGGTCCGGCCCGCCAGCCGTCGGCCGGCACCGGCCCGATGCCGTCGGGCAGGTCGGTGGCCAGCGCGGCGCCCAGCGGCTCGTCCGGGGCGAGGGCGGCCAGGGCCCGGGCCAGGGCGATCTCGATGTGCAGCCGGTCGAGCGGGCGGGGCTGCTCGGGCAGGCGGGGGAGGGCGACCTCGACGATGTGGCGCGCCGTCGCCGGGTCGCCGGTGCGGGCGGCCAGGGCGGCGAGCGGGGCCAGGTTGTACAGCTGGCGCGGGGTCGGCCGGCTCGCCGCCCGCAGGGCCGTCCGGAAGAGGCGGCCGGCGTCCTCGGCCCGGCCCGCCTCGACCAGGAGGGGCACGATCGTCCGGCCGATCGGGGCCGGGCCGTCGCCGCAGTAGGGGACGGTGCCGGCGATCAGGCCGGCGGCCACGCCGATCGCCTCGTCGGCCCGGCCCAGGCGGTCGAGGGCCCGGGCCTCCAGCAGGACCTCGCACGCCTCGCAGTCGGACAGCGAGGAGCGGGCCGACGCCCTCCAGTCGGCCAGCAGCTCGCCCACGGCGGGGTCGCCGTCGTCCAGGGCGACCTGGATGCGGACGGCGAGCGACTGGCGGCGGCCGGCGCCGGCGGCGACGTGGCGGGCCTCGAGATCGTCGATCAGCGCCGCGACCCGGGCCCCGGGCACGTTCGGGTGCTCGTTGGCCAGCTCCGGCATCCACTTGTGGACCCACCCCAGGCGGTGCTCCCACGAGGCGAAGCGCTCGGGCTCCTCGTCGGACCGGGCCAGGCACCAGGCGAAGGCGGTGAGGGCGTCGGTGTCGATCGTCCAGTAGTAGGACGCACCGATCAGCTCCATCCGGGCGTGGAAGCCGGCGTCCCGGTCGCCGTCGGCGTCGGCCTGCTCGGCGATGGCGAGGAACGCCGCCTGGCGGCCGGGCCCGGGCGGCAGCTGCCAGGCCTCGTCGATCAGCGCGCCCCAGTCAG
>JBQGCF010000370.1:0-19106 GCA_052038315.1 Iamia sp. | reverse complement strand
CCACCCACCCCCCGCCCCGGGCCTGGTGGCGGGCCAGCGAGCCGACGGTGTGGTCGCCCAGCACGGTGGTTTGGTCCCTGGCCGCGGCCCCGGCCGCACCGGACAGGGCGGCGAGCACGGCGCCGGCGCCGCGGAGGAAGTCGTCACGCACGTCTGCGACGGTCGCGCCTCGGCCCGACGCCGTCACCGTTGACCCGATCAACGTCGGGGCAGGGCGACCACCGAACCGACCGCCAGGCCCCAGCGGGCGAAGGCGCCGGCCTCGGCCTCGAGCACCCCGGCGGCGGCCGGCACCCACCGGCTCGCCCGCCACGGGCGCATCGTGCGCACCCGGACCACCCGACCGACGTCGTCGATCCAGGCCACGTCCAGGGCGAAGCGCATCCCGACGGTGTGGACCGACGTGACGCCCGGGAGCCACAGCGCGCCGTCGATCCCGTCCCGGCCCAGCAACCCCCGGGTCCTGGCCCACGGCGTGGCCGCCACCTCCAGGCCGTCGATCAGCACGGGGGCCAGCCTGCCCCCGCCGTCAGACGTTGAAGAGGAACTCCGTGACGTCCCCGTCCTGGAAGACGTACTCCTTGCCCTCGACCCGGATCTTGCCCGCCGCCTTGGCCTTGGCCCACGAGCCCAGCTCGAGCAGCTCGTCCCACTGGATGACCTCGGCCCGGATGAAGCCCCGCTCGAAGTCGGTGTGGATGCGCCCGGCGGCCTGCGGGGCCTTGGAGCCCTCGCGGAACGTCCACGCCCGGCTCTCCTTCTCACCGGTGGTGAGGAAGGTCCGCAGCCCGAGCAGGTCGTAGGCGGTCTTGATGAAGCGCTCGAGGGCACCCTCGCCCAGGCCCAGGGCCTCGAGCATCTCGGCCCGCTCCTCGCCCTCCATCTCGGCCGCCTCGGCCTCCAGCTGGATGCAGATCCCGAGGACCTCGGCCCGCCCCTCCAGCTCGGCCTGCACCGGGGCGATCACCTCGTCGATGCGGTCGAGGTCGTCCTCGCCCACGTTGACCACGGCCATCACCGGCTTGTTGGTGAGCAGGAACCACGGCTTGAGCGCCTCGCGGGTGCTCTCGGGCAGGTCGCTGCGGTAGAGCGGCGTGCCCTCGGCCAGCACCGCGTAGGCCTCGTCGAGGGCGGCCACCTCGGCCTGGAGCGACTTGTCGACCCGGGCCGCCTTGCGCTTCTTGGCGATCTGGGACTCGAGCGTCTCCAGGTCGGCCAGGGCCAGCTCGATCTCCAGGACGCGGAGGCACTCCAGCGGGTCGTCGGGGCCGGGCACGTCGGCGTCGACGAAGCCCCGCAGCAGGAAGACGACGGCGTCGACCTCGCGGATGTGGGCGAGGAAGCGGTTGCCCAGGCCCTCGCCCGTGCTCGCCCCCTCGACCAGGCCGCCGATGTCGACGAACTGGACGGCGGCGTGGATGACCTTCCGGCTGTTCGACATCTCGGCCAGGCGGTCGAGCCGGGCGTCGGGGACCTTGGCCACGCCCACGTTGGGGTCGGTGGTGGCGAAGGCGTAGGGCGCGGCGAGGGCGCCACCCCCGGCCAGGGCGTTGTAGAGCGAGGACTTGCCCGCGTTGGGGAGGCCGACGAAGCCGAAGCGTTCCATGCCCGGCTCACGCTACAAAGGAGCGGTGCTCGTCCTGGAACCGCTCGAGGCCCCGATGGACCCGGTCGCCGCCCTGGAGCGGGTCGCCCACCTGATCGACCGCAGCCTCGGGTCGAGCCGGAAGGCCGCCGCCTTCCGCACCGCGGCCCGGGCCCTGGAGCAGGCGGGGCCGGCCCGGGTCGCCGAGCTCCACCGGTCGGGCCAGCTGACCTCGCTCGCCGGGGTCGGCGACAGCACCGGCGCGGTGGCGATCCAGGCCCTCGACGGCGTCGTCCCCGAGCGCCTGGCCGAGCTGGAGGCGTCGAGCGTCGTGCCGCTGGGCGAGGGCGCCGCGCTGCGGGCCGCCCTCAAGGGCGACTGCCACAGCCACTCGACCTGGAGCGACGGTGGGGCGACGATCCGGGAGATGGCCACCGCGGCGCAGTCCCTCGGCCACGAGTACCTGGTGATGACCGACCACTCGCCCCGGCTCACCGTGGCCCACGGGCTCAACCGGGAGCGCCTGCTCCGGCAGCTCGACGAGATCGAGGCCCTCAACGAGGAGCTGGCCCCGTTCCGGATCCTGACCGGCTGCGAGGTCGACATCCTCGTCGACGGCTCGCTCGACGGCGACCCCGACATGCTCGACCGGCTCGACATCGTCGTGGCCAGCGTCCACTCCAAGCTGCGGATGCCCCGGATGGAGATGACCGAGCGGATGGTGCGGGCCGTGCTCGACCCGCGCGTCGACATCCTCGGACACTGCACCGGGCGCAAGGTCAAGGGCCTGCCGCCGGTCGGCCCCGAGTCGCTCGGCGCCTCGGACTACGTCCGTCCGCAGTCGACCTTCGACGCCGACATCGTCTTCTCGGCCTGCGAGGCCACCGACACCGCCGTCGAGATCAACTGCCGGCCCGAGCGCCGGGACCCGCCCGACGACCTCCTCGCCCTGGCGGTGGGCATGGGCTGCCGGGTCAGCATCGACACCGACGCCCACGCCCCGGCCCAGCTCGAGTGGCAGCCCTACGGCTGCGACAAGGCGGTCCGCCACGGCCTCGGGCCCGACGACGTGGTCAACACCTGGCCGGTGGACGACCTGCTCGCTTGGGCCGCCGATCACTGAGCCGGTAGCGTCGACCCCCTATGTCGAAGAAGACCTCGAAGCGTCGGACCAACGCCAAGCGCAAGAAGGCCAACCACGGCAAGAAGCCCAACGCCGGGCGCTGATCGCCCCTAGGCGATGTGAGGGCCCAGGTCCTCGAGCAGCCGACCCCGACCCCGCGCCCCGACCAGCCGGTCGACGAGGCGCCCGTCGGAGAACACGAGCAGCGTCGGCAGGCTCATGACCCCGTAGCGCTGGGCGATCTCGGGGTGGGCGTCGGCGTCGAGGGCGGCGGCGGCCAGCACGTCGGCGTGGCTCTCGGCCACCGAGGCCACCGCCTCGCCCATCGGGGCGCAGGGGCCGCACCAGGCGGCCCAGACGTCGACCAGCAGCAGCCGGTCGGCGGACGCCACCGCCTCGTCGAAGGTGGCGGTGGTGAGGGCGGGGACATCGGGGGGTGCGGTGATCATCCTCGGATGATGCGGCCTGGACCACGGTCCAGGGTCAAGCCCCCAGCGCCTCGCAGGTGACGACGTCGCCGTCGTCGCAGTGGGCGACCAGGGCCTCGAGCCGCGCCCGGACCCGGGCCAGCTCGGCCGCCTCGGCGTCGAGGGCCTCGATCTTGGCCACCGCGGCGGACCGCACGGTGGCGAAGCGGGCCGGCATCAGCCCGTCGACCTCGGCCAGGGTGAAGCCCAGCTCCTTGGCCCGGAGGATGAAGCGCAGCCGGTCGAGGGCGTCCTGGTCGTACTGGCGATAGCCCGACGCCGTGCGGGGCGGCGCCGGCAGCAGGCCCCGGCGCTCGTAGAAGCGCACGGTGTCGACGGCGACCCCGGCCGCCTCGGCCAGCTCCCCGATCGTTCTCGTGGTCACCGGGCCAGGCTAGGGAGCCAGGCGACGGAGCCAGGCGACGACCCCGTCGACCCGGCCGGCCAGGCCGTTCATCTCGACCAGGGCCTCGGGCTGGGCGGCGAGCCGATCGGCCAGGGCGGCGGCGACGTCGGGCCGCTCGGCCAGGGCGGTGAACGGCGCCTGCTGGACCCGGATGGTGAACAGCACGGCCCCGCTCCCGGGCAGGGCTCGCAGGGTCTGGCGCTCGGAGCGGAGCCAGAGGGCGGCCGGGTCGGTCGTCGCCGGCGGCGCCGGCCGGACCGGGGCGTGGAGGGCCGGGTCGTCGTGGACCGACCAGTTGCGGCGGACGCCGATCACGTCGGGCCGCAGCCGGGCCAGGTAGCGGTCGACCCTGTCGGCCAGGTCCTCGGCGTAGGTCGGCACCGGCCCGTGGATGCCCGCCGCCGAGCCCCCGGCCTTGTCGGCCAGCCGCCAGTGCGACGGGAAGCAGAGCACGGCGGCGTCGAGGTGGTGCGAGCCGCCCCGGGGCACCATCAGGCACAGGTCCTCCTGCACCACCCGCGCCGCCCGCACCAGCGGATGCTCCGAACTCGGGGGAGATGGTGACCGGTTTCGGTCACCATCTCCCCCGAGTTCGAGGGGGTGGTGGGTCGAGAGCCACCGCTCGACGAGGGCGAGGACCTCCTCCCCCGCCGCCTCGGTGCCGGGGCCGAGGTGGACGACGTCGGCCGTCCTGTCCCTCAAGAGCCGAGCCTTCTCGGCCAGCTCGGCGGGACGGTGCTCGTCGGCGACCAGCCAGCCGTCCTCGTCGCCCTTGCGCAGCCCCATGGCCAGCCAGGGTGGCCCCTCGGCCCGCAGGTCGAGCTCGTCGAACCACCCCGGCGCCGTCATCGGCCGCCGGTCACCGACGGGTGAAGGCCTCCACGTCGGCCGCGTGGACGAGCGGTCGTTCGTCCGAGCCTCGGCGCCACACCTCCACCTTGCCATCCGCAGCATCTCGGCCCACGGTGATGATCCACGGCATGCCGAGCATCTCGGCATCGGTGAACTTCACGCCCGCCGAGGTCTCCCTGTCGTCGAGGATGGCGTGCGGCGAGAGCTGCTCGTAGAGCGAGGCGGCCAGCTGCCGGGCCTCGTCGGAGTGCTGGACTCGGACGATGTGGTACCGGAACGGGGCGATCGACTCGGGCCAGATCAGGCCCTTCTCGTCGCTGCACTGCTCGGCCACCGCCTGGACGAGTCGCGTGGTCCCGATCCCGTAGCAGCCCATCCAGGGGACGACCGCGTCGCCCGCCGCGTCCTGCACCGACACGCCCAGCGACTCGGAGTAGCGGCGCTGGAGCATGAAGACGTGACCGACCTCGATGCCCCGGCTCTCCTGCAGCTCGCCGTCGCCGCACGACGGGCAGGCGAAACCGGCGCGGGCGGCGACGACGTCGACCAGCGCCTCGGGGACGGGCAGGTCGACGCCGAAGTTGACGTCGATGGCGTGGACGTCGGTCTCGTTGACGCCGCACAGGAAGTTGGTGAGGCCGGCGGCCGAGACGTCGATGTGGACCGGCACCGAGGGGTCGAGGCGGAGCGGACCGGCAAAGCCGACCTGGGCCCCGGTGGCCGCCTCGACCTGCTCGGCCGACGCCGGCTCCACGCTCTGGGCGCCGAGGGCGTTGCCCAGCTTGACCTCCTGGACGTCGAGGTCGCCCCGCAGGCACACGGCGACGACCCGGGCGGTGTCGAGGCCCTCGTCGACCGAGAAGAGGATCGTCTTCACCATCCGGGACGGGGCGATGTCGGGGAAGAACGCGCACAGCTGCTCGACCGAGCGGACGTCGGGCGTCGGCAGCTCCTGCTTGGGGCGGGGCTCGCCACCGTCCTGGGCGGCCGGCGGCACCGCCGGGGCCTTCTCCACGTTGGCCCCGAAGTCGCACGAACCGCAGGTCAGGAGCACATCCTCACCGGCCTCGTGGAGCGCCATGAACTCCGACGAGCCGGCCCCGCCGATCGCGCCGGAGTCGGCCTGGACGGAGATGAAGCTGGGCAGGCCGACCGCCTCGAAGATGCGGTTGTAGATCCGCCGGAACATGTCGTAGGACTCGCGCATCGACTCCTCGTCGATGTCGAAGGAGTACGCGTCGGACATCACGAACTCGCGGCAGCGGAGCAGCCCCCGCCGGGGGCGCTGCTCGTCCCGGAACTTGGGCCCGATCTGGTGCAGCGAGACCGGGAGGTCGCGCCAGCTGCTGAGCTCGGCGGCCGCCAGGAGGGTCACCATCTCCTCGGCGGTCGGGGCCAGGCCGAACTCGGCGCCGTCGTGGCGCTCGACGGTGACGAACATCGTGTTCGACTGGGTGTAGGTGGCCCAGCGGCCCGACCTCTCCCAGGCCGAACGGGCCTGGAGGATCGGCAGCTGGAGGTTGAGGACGCCCTCACGCTCCATCTCGCGGTAGACGATGTCGCAGATGTTCCGGTGGACCCGCCACCCGAGGGGCAGCAGCGTGAACACCCCGGCCGCCTCGGCCGTGCGGATGTAGCCGGCCTGCTCCAACCAGCGGTGCCCGCCGCTCAGATCGCTCCTGGTGTTGCGGCGCGTCGCAGGAAAACCCCTCGAAACCAGCATGATGACCCCATCCCTCAGCCGTGATCGGGGCGACGATAGCAGACCCTCCAAACCGCAAGTCCCGGGCGACCTTCGCGTGTTTTGCTTGAAGTCGACGCCACTTCTGGGCTACAACGCCTGGCGAATACGGGCTGTGGCGCAGTTTGGTTAGCGCGCTTGACTGGGGGTCAAGAGGCCGGGAGTTCAAATCTCCCCAGCCCGACGCAATGCACTGAAGCCCCGGATGGGAGGACCCGGTGCAGGACGAGAGCACCTTCGCCCGCGAGCTCCGTCGGCTGGCGCACCAGGACGCCTTCACCATCGGCCTCGAGGGCAACCTGAAGCGCCTCGCCCGGTCCCTCGACGCCACGCTGGAGGCCGAGGTCGTGGGGCTCGACACCGTCCGCGCCGTGCGGGCCGCGAGCCGGGCCGCGTCGGGCACCGGGTCCGCCCGGGTCGCCGTCCCCCGGGCCGGCCAGACCCTCGGCGGGCTGGCGTCGCTCGTGGTCTCCGGAATCGACCCGGGCGACGAGGTGGAGTGGCGGAAGCGGGCCCGACGCCTCCTGCGGGCGCTGACCCGGATCGCCCGGGCCGAGTGGGAGCGGCGGCGCCAGGACCGCACCGAGGCCCTCCTGCGGCGGATGCCGCGGATGAAGTACGTGACCGACGTGGCCTACGCGGTCAACGACGCCTTCCGCGACGTCTTCCCGCACGGCGGCACCTCGGGCATCTACCGCATGGTCGAGACCAACACCCTGCGCCGCCTCACGGTCCTCTCCGAGGGCGGCGAGGGGGACCGCATCGACCTGCCCTCGACGCTCCACATGGTCCACCTCGAGCACGACAAGCTGGAGCTCGACGTCGGCGCCGGGCTCCGCTCGCTGGCGGTGCGGATCGCCCCCGACGCGGCGGCCACCGCGTCGGTCAACGAGCGCGGCGCCCTCACGGACCTGGACGACGCCACGACGCGGGAGCGCTTCGGCCACCTGGTGGAGCGGCTCGAGGAGATGGCCCACTACGTGCTCGACGGCACCGGGGACGGCCCGCTCGGGCTGCTGGCCATCCCGATCGTGGCCGAGGCCAAGGTCGTCGGGCTGCTGGTCGTGACGGTCGAGGACGTGGTCGCCGATGCCGCCGACCTGGCCCACGCCTACGCCCTGGTCTCGCTGCTGGCCCCCCACCTGTCGATCGCCCGGCGGATCCACCTGGAGGGCCAGACGCTCGTCGAGGCGATCGACACCAGCGTCCAGCTGGCTCCGGGCTACGGCAACATGGCTCCGGCCATGCTCGTCGTGCTGGCCGACCGGATCCGTCGCATCCTCCACTGCGACTGGGTGTCGGTCGTTCCCTACGACATGGGGACCGGGGCGCTCGACGCCGGCGCCGCGGTGACCCGGTGCACCGAGCGCTCGAAGAAGGCCCACAAGGCGCCGCCGATGCCCGCCGCCACGGTCGACGAGCTGTCGACCGACGAGGTGTGGACGTGGGTGCGGGGCACCGACCCCCCGACCCGGTTCTCCGCCCAGCACTCCCTCGACCGGGTCTACTTCCGCCACATCGAGGGCGACGAGCCCGGGGGCCGGGCCCGCCTCGGGCTCCTCGTCGTCGGGTGGGTCGACGGCGGCCAGGCCGCGGCGCGGGGCGGCGACCCGACGCTGCAGGCACGGGCCTCCGACGACGAGTGGCTCCAGTCGTACTCCATGGTCCTGGCCGAGATCCTCCGGGCCCACGGGCGGGTCGAGCGGGACGCCATCGCCGCCGACACCGAGCGGCGGATGAAGGACGATCTCCTGGACCGCCTCGTCCTCGGGTGGGACCCGGACACGCTCGACGCCGTGACGGCACGCCTGGCCGCGACCGCCGTCAAGGGTGCCGTCCGGCTGGCCGACGGGTCGGGGGCCCTCATCATCGTCCCGTCCGCCATCGAGGCCGACGTGGGGATCGTCGTGGCCGCCACGGGGGCGACGGCCTACGGGCCCCGGGCCCCGGTGCCGCTGCCCCGCCACCGGCACGGCTCGTTCCACGTCGTCGACGCCCCGGGGTCGATGGCGCGCGACGACCGCTCGACCGACATCGTCGTCCCCATCGTCTCGGCCACCTCCACCACCGGCGGCCACCTGCGGGGCCACCTCGTCGTCCACCGGCGCTCGGCCCGGGCCCTGGAACCCGCCCAGCTGGCCCACCTCACGAGCCTCCGCGACGAGCTGGAGATGTGCCTGCGCCTCACCGACCTCAACGGCCAGATGCACGGCCTCAAGCGGACCGCCAAGATCAACGACCTGCCCGACCCGGCCGAGATCGTGCGCGGCACGGTCGACGAGATCCACCAGCTCACCGGGGCCGAACGGGTCGTCGGCCGGCGCTTCTCGATCGACCGCACGACCCTCGAGCCGGTCGCCACGGCCGGGGCGCTCACCGACCCGCCGGTCGCCATCCTGGTCGACCGGGGCGTGACCGGGCTGTCCGGCTCCCAGGCCCGGGTGGTGCACCACGCCGACGTCACCGACCCGACGACGCTGGAGCCCCACGGCTTCCGGGCCCGGCCCCTCGAAGGCGGGCGGACGTCGGGGTCCGTGCTCGCCGTGCCCATCGCCTACCAGAACCAGGCCCTGGGCGTGGTGACGATCGAGCACGCCCAGCCGTGGGCCCTCTCCCCCTACGTCGACTTCGTGAGCATCGTCGCCCACCAGGCCGGGTACGCCTGGCACCTCCACGCCCGGGCCGACGAGGCCGAGGACGCCCGCCAGGCCAGCAAGGTCAGCGGGATGCTGTACGCCACCACGTCGCTGGCCCACGACCACCGCCGGGCCCTCCAGAACATCAGCCTCCGCCTGCGGGCCCTGGAGGACGACGGGAACGAGGTCGACCGGGACGCGCTCCACGCGCTGGCGCTGGACGTCAGCGCCAAGGCCAGCGAGACCAAGGTCCCGCTCTCCTTCGACGATCAGTACGAGAACTACCGCAGCGAGCCCCTCGACCTCGGCGAGGAGGTCCGATCCGTGGTCGAGGGGATGGACCCGCTGGCCCGCGGCCGCCTCGTCCGGGCCGACGTGCCCTTCGGCACCGGCGTGCGCACGGTGGCGGCCGCCCTCCGCTTCGCCGTCCGCACCGTCGTGTCGAACAGCGTGGACGCCCTCGACCGGGCCGGCCGCGAGACGGGCACGATCGCCATCCGGGCCCGGATCGCGCCCGGCGACCCGGACCGGGTCCTCCTGACCGTGACCGACGACGGTCCGGGGGTCGCCCCGGAGCACCTGCCGTCCCTCGGACGGGCGCCGGTCGAGAGCGAGCACGGGGCCGGCGTGGCCCTGTACGTGGCCTCCTCCTGGCTGGCCCTGGCCAAAGCCGACATGCGCTTCGGCGCCGCCCCCGGCGGGGGTCTCGAGGTGACGCTCGCCCTCCCCGCCCACACCCTGCCCACCGCGGAGGTCGCCCCGTCATGAAGATCCTCGTCGTCGATGACGCCGACAACGACCGGCGGACCACGATGGCGGCCGTCGAGGACGCCCTCGACGCCCGCCGCCCCTACGTGATCGAGCCCGTCGTGGCCGAGGCGCGCAGCTACGAGGAGGCCCTCCAGAAGATCGTCCAGGAGACCTGGGACCTGGTGCTGCTCGACCTCCAGCTCACCAGCAAGGGGGGCATGCAGACGAGCGAGCTCGAAGGGCTGTGGCTGCTCGACGACATGGAGGAGTTCGGCTGCTTCCCGCTCACCGACGTCTGGATCATCTCGGCCTTCGCCGACCTGGAGCTGCACAACCAGCTGAAGAGGAGGGGGTTCAAGATCGACATCACCGAGCAGCGCGACTCGATCCCCGACGACCTCCCCGGCATCCTCGACGAGAAGCACGACTACGGGGCGAGGACGACCGTCACCTTCGACGGGTGGGACGGCGGCGCCGTGCTCACCGAGCTGCTCGGCACCCGGTTCTTCGACCGGATCACGTCGACCGCCACCGCCCCCGAGACCCAGGCCGAGCTCGTCCACCTCTTCCGCCGGTCGTTCGCGGAGTGCGGTGAGGTCACCTTGTCCCGCCTGGGCGGGGGCGCCACCGCGTCGGGGGTCGTCCGCTGCGAGCGCCGCAACCCCGAGGGGCAGAGGCTCACCGGCATGGTCGCCAAGTTCGCCCTGGCCGACGCAGTGCGGGACGAGAGCGACCGGGCCACCGGCCTGATCCCGATCGTGGGCGCCAGCCGGGCCACGAGCCTCCAGGGCTGCCTCCTCGGCCGGCACCTGGGCGTCGCCACCTACTCGCTGGTCGGCCTGGCCAGCACGACCATGCGCGACCTCGGGAGCCTCATCGAGGACGACCCGCCGGCCGGGGTCGGGGCCACCGGCTCGCTCTTCGCCGACACCATGGGCGGCTTCTTCGACCGGGCGAGCTGGCAGGACGGCCCTGGGGCGGACCTGGCCGCCACCTACCTCTCGTACTTCTACACCGAGGTCAGCGACGTGGCCGCCGCCTACGTCCGCAAGTTCGGGGTGCGGGCGGGGACCGAGGAGCACTTCCGGTGCGAGGCCCTCGGCCGCGACGTGCGCGACCCGATGCACCTCCTCCGGACGCCCGGGTGGGCCGACCAGCCGGTGCTGCGGACCGTCCCCCAGCACGGCGACCTGCACGGCGGCAACGTCATGGTCGACCCGCAGAGCGGCGCCGCCTGGCTCATCGACTTCGGGCGGTCGGGCCGGGCGCACTGGGCCCGCGACTTCACCCAGCTGGAGGCGGCGATCCGGTACCTCTACCAACCGATCGGGTCCGACGCCGACCGCCTCCAGTGCGACCTGCACCTGACCCAACGGGCCAGCCTGGCGGAGCCGCCGGACGGCGCCGACTTCCGGTTCGAGCCCCGCCAGGTGCTCCACCTGGTCGGCGCCATCAGGGGCCGGGCCGCCGAGGTGGCGGCCCACCTCGACCCGGCCGAGGCCAACCGCGAGTACCTGATCGCCCTCTTCGCCACGACGATGAACTACTTCCGGCTCCACCGGCTGGTCGGCCGGCGCGACGACATGCGCCGGCTGCGGATCACGGCCGGGCTGATCGCCGAGCGTCTGGCCTCGGGCGTGTAGGCCGATCCCTTCGGGGCCGGACGGGGGCCCGTTGTAGGTTCA
This sequence comes from Iamia sp., assembly GCA_052038315.1. GTDB lineage: Bacteria > Actinomycetota > Acidimicrobiia > Acidimicrobiales > Iamiaceae > Iamia. The sequence continues at coordinate 7,861 of JBQGCF010000370.1, read as the reverse complement.
GTCCCCATGTCCCGGCGCATCGCCATCGTCAAGCTCGGATCGTCCTCGGTCACGCGCGACGAGGGCCCGGACCCGGTGCTGTTCGCCCAGACGATGCAGAGCGTGAGCCGGGTCCAGGCCGCCGGGTGGTCGGTCGTCCTCGTGTCCTCGGGGGCCGCCGCCCTCGGGTCGGTGCTGCTGGCCGCGTCGCACCAGCACGACCCGGCCGAGGCGGCCAAGGCGTCCCGGCCGCTGCGCTCGGCGGTCGGCCAGCCCGAGCTGATGAGCCTGTACCGCTTCCTCGGCGACGTCTGCGGGCTCGAGATCTGCCAGATCCTGCTCTCGGCCAACGACCTGCAGGACCCGGCGCGGATGGAGCGGGTCGCCGCCCTGGTCCACGAGGCGACGGAGGCCGGTCGGCTCCCCATCCTGAACGGCAACGACTCGACCGACGCCACGGTCTACGACAACGACAGCCTGGCCACGTCGATCGCCATCGCCTGCGGCGCCGCCCACCTCATCCTGCTGAGCGACGTCGACGGCGTCCTCGGCGAGGACGGGGCGACGCTCCGCCGGATGGACGCCACCGACCTGGCCAGCATCCCCACGCTGGGGCGCTCCTCCTCGGGCACCGGCGGCATCCGGGCCAAGGTCCGCTCGGGCCAGCTGGCCGCCCTGAACGGGGTGCGGTGCACGATCGCCCGGGCCTCGGAGCCGGGTATCATCGAGCGGGTGCTCGACGGCGACGTGGTCGGCACGGAGATCCCCCCGGTCGAGCGCCACGCCTCGTCGGGCCGGGCCGCCTGGATCAGCGGCATCGCCTCGCCGTCGGGCCGGATCACCGTGAACCGCGAGGCCGAGGAGTCGATCCGCCGGGGTGCGAGCCTCTTCGGCTCGGGCGTGAAGCGGGTGACGGGGGTCTTCGGCCCGGGCAGCATCGTCGAGATCGTCACGCCCCAGAAGCGGCTGATCGGGCGGGGCGCGGTGCGCGTCTCGTCCAGCCTGCTCGACCTCGTCCGGGCCATGCAGCCCGAGGAGGCGGCCTCGCTCTACCTCTGGCTGCTGTCCCAGGTCGCCCTCCTGCCCTTCGACGACCGGGACGAGACGCCGCGGTCGGCCCGGGCCATCGAGACCGCCCGGGCCAACCACTCCGCCGAGGCCGTCGCCGACATGGGCCGGGAGGTGCTCACCATGTTCCCGTCGCTGATGGCGGCCCGGGCCCTCGACCCCTCCGCCGCGCCCGACGGGTCCGGGCTGCGCGAGCCGCTCCTCGCCCAGACGCAGCGGTTCAGCCTGATCGACAACCGGAACCTCGTGACCTTCCCGAGTGCGACCGGGGCACCCGGCGAGGGCTAGTCCGGGACGTAGGTGAAGGCGAAGGCCCCGATGCGGACCTCGTCGCCCTCCTTGGCGCCGGCCCGGGCCAGGGCCTTGGGGACGCCGAGGCGGTCGAGCCGGTCGGTGATGTAGGCCTGGGCCTCGGCGGTGGTCACGTCGGACAGGGCGACGGTCCGCTCGGCGGCCCGGCCGACGACCCGCAGGGCGCCGTCCTCCTCCCGCACGACCGACACGCCGACGGGCGCCGGGCGGTGCACGACGAAGCCGTCGGTGGCCGTCTCCTCCGCCCGGGCCTCGTCGACCAGCCGGAACATGGCCCCGACCAGCTCGGGGATGCCGGTGCCGACCACGGACGAGATGACCAGGTCGAGCTCCACGCCCTCGACGGCGTCGGCGGCCTCGCCCAGGTCGGCGCGGGACCCGACGAGCAGCCGGGGCCGGTCGAGGAGGTCGGGGCGGAAGGCGCCCAGCTCGTCGAGCAGCACCCGGGCCTGCTCGGCCGGCGGCGCCATCGCCGTCGGGGCCAGGTCGAGCAGGACGACCAGGGCCCGGGCCCGCTCCACGTGGCGGAGGAACTGGTGGCCCAGCCCCCGGCCCTCGCTGGCCCCCTCGATGAGGCCGGGGATGTCGGCGACCACGACCTCGCGCCCGTCGTCGACCCGGACGACGCCCAGGTTCGGCTCCAGGGTGGTGAAGGGGTAGTCGGCGATGCGGGGCTTGGCCGCCGAGATGCGGGAGATCAGGGTGCTCTTGCCCACGTTGGGGAACCCGACCAGGGCCACGTCGGCCATCAGCCTGAGCTCGAGCTCCAGCCAGCGCTCCTCCCCCGGCTCGCCCTGCTCGGCGAAGTTGGGGGCCCGGCGCCGGTTGGACAGGAACGAGGCGTTGCCCCGCCCGCCCTGGCCACCGCGGGCCGCCTGCCACCGATCCCCGCTGTGGACGAGATCGGCCAGGAGGGCGCCGTCCTGGGACCGCACCGTGGTGCCCGGCGGCACGGCCACGATCAGGTCCTCGCCGGAGCGGCCGTGCTTCTTCTTGCCCTGGCCGTGCGTCCCGGGGGCGGCCCGGCGGTGCGGGTGGTCCCGGAACGCCAGCAGCGAGGCCACGTTGTGGTCGGCGACGAGCCAGATCGACCCCCCGTCGCCGCCGTTGCCGCCATCGGGCCCGCCGAGGGGCACGTGGGCCTCGCGGCGGACCGAGACGGCGCCGGCGCCACCGTCGCCACCCTTGACGTTCAGCTGTGCTTCGTCGACGAACCCGGACACGACGACCCAGGCTAGAGAGGTCGGAGCTAGGTGGCCTCTTCCTCCACGAGGTGGACGGGGTCGCCGATGATGTTGGCCGACCACGTCGTCGTGTCGTTGCCCTGGCCGCTGATGATGTACTTGATCTTCCACCAGCAGCCGGAGGACGTCGTCACGCCCAGCGTGCAGCTGTACGTCGTCGGGATGTCGATCTGCAGCGTCACCCACTGCCCGTTGAACTGGGCCGTCCCGTTGACCGCCGACTGGAACTTGCACGGCGACTTGGTGCCCGACAGGGTGCCGTTGGTCGACGACGTGCGACACGACGAGGCGATCGATCCGCTCGGGGCGATCACCTGGATCTCGCCGTTGCCGGTGGTGGTGGACGTCTTGCTGACCTCGCCCGGGTCGTAGAGCTGGAGCTCGAGGATCTTGCCCTTGTGCTCCGAGCCGACCTCGGCCAGGTAGAAGGTGGCGTCGCCGGCGGCCACGTTGTTGTACATCGACATGTCGCCGTAGGCGGCCACGCGGGCCTTGACCGAGGTGCTCGAGTTGACCCGGATGGCGTACCGGTTGGCCGCCGCGCCGTTGCCGCTCGTCTGGACCCGCAGGTAGTACCGGCCGGCGGGGATCGAGCCGGTGCGCTTGCACAGCGACACCCACTTGTTCTTGTAGGTCGACTCGCCGGCGCCCTGGGAGAGCTGCCACGAGCCGCCACCGCCGCCGGAGCAGAACGACGACGTCACCGGGACGAGGTCGTCGATGTCGAGCGGGGTGGGGTCGATGTTGTACATCGTCCACTTGGTCGCCGTCGTGCCCGTGTTCGTGTTGTAGAGGACGTCACCGGTGTCGAGCGTCTCGTCGCCACGGTGGTACAGGCCGGCGTCCCAGATCTGGAGGTCGAAGGTGCTCAGGTTGGCCGGCACGTCGATCGTGTAGAGGTAGCCCTCGGACCGGTAGAGCGGGTTGGACGTGCCCGAGCAGAGGTCGCTACCCCTGCAGATGGGGGCGTAGGCGTCGCCCTTGTTGTTGTCGGTGCGGACGCCGTGGATGTTGCCCCACAGGTTGGCCTCGGGGCTGGTGCCCGACTGGGAGTCGCCGCCGAAGGAGTTCAGCGGGCTGCCGAGCGGCACCGGGAGGATGTACTCGGCCAGGGCCGTGCGGGTCAGGCTCAGGTTGCGCCCGCCCAGGTTCCGGTAGAAGAAGCTGCCGACCCGGTTGTCCTTGAGCGTGACCTTGAGCCGCCGGTTCTCGCCCTCGACGGGGACGACGGTCATGCTGATGTTGCCACCGATCGGGTAGCCGTTCTCGGCCGCCGCGTCCTCGGCCGCGATCCTGGCCTTGTCGGTGTTGGGCAGCCACACCACGCCGGCCAGGGCGGCGGCGTCGGCCGCCTTCTGGAGGTCCGAGGACTCGCTGTACCAGTAGCCCACGTCGACCGACAGGCCGGCCATCAGCAGCAGCGGGATCAGCAGCAGGGCGAACTTCACCAGCACGTAGCCGTGGTCGCGCTGGGCCCGCTCGGTGCGGATGACGCGCGGGCGGCGGTGGGCGCGATGGGAGAGCCTCATCGTCGTGCTCCTAGGGCTCGATGCGCATCACGGCGCTGCGTTCGATGGTCTGGGTGTTGCCGAAGAACGGGAACATGAACTTGTAGGACGTCCGCACCCAGACGCCGACGTAGTCGGCCGTCTGCTGGACGTCGTCGCGGGCGGTCGGGCACCAGCCGAGCCGGGTCGCTGCGGTGATGCAGCCCGAGCCGTTGATGGTCGAGCCCGAGGTGACGTTGCGGAACTGCTCGCCGGTGAAGGTGTTGCAGAGCCCGCCCGAGCCGTTGATGCACTCGTTCGAGGGCCTCCCGCCGGTGTCGTTGGCCTTGAAGATCACGACCCGGTCGACCCGGTAGAACTGCCCGTTGGACGCCATCGTCGACTGCAGGCTGGTGATGATCGAGACGTCGGCCGAGGTCGCCTTGCCGACGCCGGACGCCACGCGGGCGCCGCCGCGGACCCCCTCGTTGGCGGCGAGGGCGGCCCGCCAGGCCTGCCCGTAGTCGAAGGTGCCGGCGATCAGCGTGATCAGCAGCGTGGCCACGATGGCCATCTCGATGATGATGGCGCCGCGCTCGGGGCGGCCGCCCTGGGACGACGCCGGGTCGACGGGGTGCCGGCGGGCGTGGGCGAGCATCACTTGATCCTCGGCTCGAGCCGGATCACCGACTGGTCGGTGAGGGTGATCGACCCGCCGAACACGTGGGTCAGCCAGGGGTGCTCGATCTTGACCCAGACCCCGACGTACTCGGTGCCCGACCCGGCCAGGCTGATCTTGCGATCCCTCGGGCACCAGTTGTCGTCGAGGCCCGTGGAGAGGCACCCCCACTGGCTCTTCGCGATCTTGAAGTCCGAGGGGTAGTAGATGTTGCACGCCTCGGCCGTCGTCGAGCTCCCCGGGTCCTTGGCGATGCCCTTCTGGCAGTCGGACGAGGGGGCGGCGCCGAACTGCGAGGCCCGGTAGACGACGATCATCTTGATCTGGTTGCGGGGCAGCGCCGCGCTCTCCCGGGCGATGGCCTTGACGATGCCGTAGTCGGCGTAGACGTCGTTGCCCGAGGCGCTGGCCACCCGGGTCCCGGCCCGCACGGTCGAGGCGAGGGCCAGGTTGTCGTTCATGGCCAGGCTGAACTCGATCATCCCGAAGACCATCATGAAGAAGATCGGGGTGACGAAGGCCGCCTCGACCAGCACGGCGCCGAGGGAGCGGTCATCGGCGGCGGCCCGCCCGCGACACGACCCGGGGTGTCGACGGTGGGCTAGCAGCATCGGGACCTCTCACGGCACACAGGCATCGAACCGGGTCACCATCGGCCGGAGGTCACGTTTCGTGAGTGGGCCGATCGGCCCATCTCGCGCTGCGTGGCGGGCCCGGACGCGACGGACCGGCGCTCGTGGGCGCCGGTCCGTCGGCAGATCTCGATGGTGGCGACGCTCGGGGGCCGCCGGGCGTCTAGCCCTCGTCGACGACGATGTCGACGAGCTTGCGGCCCCGCCGGCGGCCGAACTTCACCCGGCCGGTGGCCGTGGCGAAGAGGGTGTCGTCGCCGCCGCGGCCCACGTTCTCACCGGGGTGGAAGCGGGTGCCGCGCTGGCGGATGATGATCGACCCGGCCGGCACGAGGGTGCCGTCGTAGGCCTTCACGCCGAGGCGCTTGCTCTGGGAGTCGCGGCCGTTCCGGGTGGAACCGCCGCCCTTGGTCTTCGACATGGCGCCTCAGCCCTTCTTGATGCCGGTGATCTCGACGGTGGAGTAGTGCTGGCGGTGTCCCCACCGCTTCCGCTGGTTCGACTTGTTCTTGTAGGTGAAGCCGGTGACCTTCGGGCCCTTGGCCTCGCCGACGACCTTGGCCGTGACGGTGGCCTTGGCCAGGGCGTCGGGGGCGGCCACGACGGTGTCGCCGTCGACGAGGAGGACGGGGGTCAGCTCGACCTCGGTGTCGACCGGGCCCAGGAGCTCGACGTCGAGCCGCTGGCCCTCGGTCACGCGGTACTGCTTGCCGCCGGTCTTGATGACTGCATCCATGGGTCGTCTCGTCGTCTCGGGTGGTCGAACAGGGGCCCGGTGGGCCGACGGGCCAGGTTAGTGGGCGACCCTCGGGCCGCCCAACCCGCTAGCCCTTGGGCAGGAGGGCGGTGTCGAGGACCACGCCCCGGCCCTCGCAGTGGGGGCAGCCGGAGGCGAACGACTCGAGCAGCCCCTCGCCGATCCGCTTGCGGGTCATCTCGACCAGGCCGAGCTGGGAGATGTCGAAGACCTGGGTGCGGGTCTTGTCGCGGGCCAGGGCGTCGCGGAAGGTCTTGATGACCTCGTCGCGGTTCTTGGCCACCTCCATGTCGATGAAGTCGATGACGATGATCCCGCCGATGTCCCGCAGCCGGAGCTGGCGGGCGACCTCCTCGGCCGCCTCCAGGTTGTTGGCGAACACCGTCTGCTCGAGGCTCGACTTGCCCACGTTCTTGCCCGTGTTGACGTCGATGACCGTCAGCGCCTCGGTGTGCTCGATGATCAGCGAACCGCCCGAGGGCAGCCACACCTTCCGGTCGAGCGCCTTGTGGAGCTGCTCGTGGATGTGGTGCTTCTCGAACAGCGGCAGCGGCTCGGCCGCCGGGTCGAAGTACTCGACCCGCTCGGCCATCTCGGGCGAGATGCTGCTGACGTAGCCGAGCACCTCGTCGTGGAGGGCCCGGTCGTCGATCACGACCTTGCGGAAGTCGTTGGTCAGCTCCTCGCGGATCATCCGGATCGCCGTGTCGGGCTCGCGGTACAGCAGCGTCGGGCCGTGGTTGCGGGCCCGGGTGGCGAGGGCGTCGATCTGCTCCCACTGGCTGGCCAGCCGGGCCACGTCGGCCTCGATCTCGCTGGCCGTGACACCCTCGGCGGCGGTCCGCACGATCAGGCCGTGGCCCTTGGGGCGCACCTTGTCGAGGATGTTCCGCAGGCGCTTGCGCTCGTCGTCGGGGAGGCGCTTGGAGATGCCGTAGGTGGTGCTGTTGGGCACCAGGACGACGAACCGACCCGGGAGCGACACCTCCTGGGTGAGGCGGGCGCCCTTGTGGGCGATCGGGTTCTTGGTGACCTGGCAGAGGATCAGCTGCTTGGCCCGCAGCATGTCCTCGATCTTGGCGTTCTGGTTCTTCTTCTGGTTGGGCTGGTCGAGGTCGTCGTCGGCCCGGGCGTCGCTGCGGTAGAGCACCGCGTTCTTGGGCGTCCCGATGTCGACGAAGGCCGCCTCCATGCCCGGCAGCACGTTCTGGACCCGGCCGAGGTAGATGTTGCCGTGGATCTGGCTGATGTCGTCGGCCGGCCGGGAGACCTGGTGCTCGATCAGCGAGCGGCCCTCCAGGACGGCGATCTGGGTCGCCTCGGCCTGGACGTGGACCGCCATCAGGTAGCGGCCGACCGCCTTGCCCTTGCGCTCCCGGCCCCGGCGGGCGGCGATCGTCTCGTCGTCGAGCTCGACGGCCTCGCCGGTGACCGCAGTGACCGGCTGGACCGGCTTCTGGCCGCGGCCCCGGCCCCGACCGCCGCCGCCCTGGTTCTGCCCCTGGCCGCCCTGGCCGCTTTGGTCCTTGCCGCCGCCCTGGTCCCGGCCACCGCCCTGGCCGCGCCCGCCGCCCTGACGGCCACCACCCTGGCGGCCGTCGCCCTGGCCGTTGCCGGCCTGGCCGTTGCCGCCCTGCTCGCCGCCGCCGCCGCCCTGGCCGCCCTTGCCCCGGCCCCGGCCGCCGCGGCGACGCCGCTTGCGG
>JBQGCF010000369.1:0-11522 GCA_052038315.1 Iamia sp. | reverse complement strand
TGGCCCATGAGCGCCTGGCCGATGTGGCCACCGCGGCAGTGGAGGAGGCCGCCTTCCCCGCCGACGCCCGCTTCGCGGTCGGCGCCATCGACGGCTTCCGGCCCTACGCCGAGCTGTTCGACGGCCAGCCCACGACGGCACCCGAGGGCCGGACCACCGGCGCCGCCATGCACTACACGTCGGGCACCACCGGCCGCCCCAAGGGCGTCAAGCGGGCCCTGGCCGGGATCGACCCCAGCGACATGGCCGAGCTGATGGCCTACCTGCCCAACCTGTTCGGGATCGGCCCCCACGACGGCCACGTCCACCTCACCGTCTCGCCGCTGTACCACACCGCCGTGCTGATGTGGACGGGCAACGCCCTCGCCCTCGGCCACACCGTCGTCCTCATGGACAAGTGGACCGCCGAGGAGACGCTGCGGCTGATCGACCGCTACAAGGTCACCAACTCCCACATGGTGCCGACGCAGTTCGTCCGCCTGCTCGACCTCCCGGAGGAGACCCGGGCGAAGTACGACGTGAGCTCGCTGCGGAACATGGTCCACGGCGCAGCGCCCTGCCCCCACGAGATCAAGCGGCAGATGATCGAGTGGTGGGGCGACACGATCCAGGAGTACTACGCGGCCACCGAGGGCGGCGGCACGTTGATCTCGGCCAAGGAGTGGATGGAGCGACCGGGCTCGGTGGGCACCGCGTGGCCCGGCTCCGAGATCCGCATCTACGACGACGAGGGCAACCGCCTCGAGGCCGGCCAGGTCGGCACCGTCTACATGCAGCTGATGGCCGACTTCGAGTACAAGGGCGACTCGGCCAAGACCAAGGCCAACCGCATCGAGAACTTCTTCACGGTCGGCGACCTGGGCGAGCTCGACGCCGACGGCTACCTGTACCTGCGGGACCGCAAGAGCGACATGATCATCTCGGGCGGCGTGAACATCTACCCGGCCGAGATCGAGGGCGAGCTGATCACCCACCCCAAGATCCAGGACGTCGCCGTCTTCGGCATCCCGAACGAGGATTGGGGCGAGGAGATCAAGGCCGTGGTCGAGACGCCCGAGGGCGTCGAGGGCGGGCCCGAGGTCGAGGCCGAGATCCTGGAGTGGGCCGCCACCCGGATGGCCAAGTTCAAGCTCCCGAGGTCGGTCGACTTCGTCGACGCGCTCCCGCGCGAGCCCAACGGCAAGCTGATCAAGCGCCGCCTGCGCGACCCCTACTGGGCCGACCAGGGCAGCCAGATCTGATCATCGTGTGATCTCGGTGTGACCGATCCGCGCCCCACCGCCCTTTGTGGTGGGGTGTGGTCGCCATGACGGAGCAGCAGGAGGGGGTCGACGAGGCGTTCACCGCCTTCGTCGACGACGTGGGACCCCGGGTCCGGCGCGCCCTGGTGGCGGTGGCCGGGGCCGATGCGGCGCGCGACGCCACCACCGACGCCCTGGTCCACGCCTGGCGCCAGTGGGACCGGGTCCGGGCCATGGCCAACCCAGCCGGCTACGTCTACACCGTCGCCCGCAGCCGGCTCCCCCGTCGCCTGCCCCGCACCCTGGCCCTGCCGGCCGACCTGGCCGGCGGCGACCGCTTCCCGACGGTCGAGCCGGCCCTGGCCGGGGCCCTCGCCGCCCTGCCGGAGCGCCAGCGGGTGGCGGTCTACCTCCAGATCGGGTGTCGCTGGCCGGCCCCGGAGGTGGCCGCGCTCCTGGGCGTGTCGGTGTCGACCGTGCGCAACCACACCGAGCGAGGCCTGGCCGGTCTCCGCCGCCGGCTGGGCGTCACCGAGGAGGACCTGTGAACGACGACGACCTCACCCGCGGCCTGGAGGGATGGGCTGCGGCCACCGACCCCGACGAGGACCCGATCACCGTCGCCGAGGCCACCGCCGTCGATGCGGTGGCCGTCCCGGCCCCGGGCGGACGGCGGTGGCTCGCCGTGGCCGCCGCCGTCCTCGTCCTGCTCGGCGTGGCCGCCGCCGTGGTGGCCGTCCGCTCCGGCGACGACCCGGCCGTGACCACCGACGAGGGCGAGGGCTCGGGCCCCCGCACCCAGATCGTCGTGGACGCCCCCGACCTGAGCACCTCCTGGTGGATCGTGCCGTCCCGCCTGGTGCTGTGGGGCCCGTGCCCCGGAGCCGTCGAGGACTGCGCGGTGGGCGACCCGGCCCTGGCCCGACCGCTGGCGGCGGGGACCTCGCTCGTCGTCGACGAACCGCTGGCCCCGGGCCGGTGGCTGCTCCGCCTGGAGACGCGGGACTGCGGCAGCATGTGCGGCGCGCCCCGGCCGGACGGCACCTCGGAGCGCGACGAGCTGGGCGCCCAGACGCACTGCGACCTCGCCGTCGACGTGGCCGCCGGGTCGAACCGCATCGTCGTGGAGAACGGCGGCGCCGGCGGCCTGGCCACCGAGGGAACCTGCGGGCTCGTCGCCGGGGACCGGCCGATCGAGCTGACCGTCCCGCCGGCGTGGTCGACGCGACCGGAGCTCCCCTGGTCGTGCGGGGCGGCCACCTTCTTCGTGGACAGCCGGCTCTCCGGCGACGACCCCGAGGGGGCGGCGGCCACCCTCGACTGCTTCCGCCGGGCGGTGGCCGACGGGACCCCGGTGGAGATCCCGGTCGCCGAGGCCCGGTCCGAGGACGAGGTCACCCGCTCGTGGTGGCGGGTCCTGCCGGAGCCGGAGGACGGGCACCCGATCGAGGTCATCCGTGACCACGGCCTCGACGGCGTGACCGGGTGGGCCCGGCTGCTGTGCGACGACATCGACGCCGAGACCTCGGAGGCCGGGGGCGGCACCTTCACCACCTACGTCGGGGCCGACCTGGTCGGGTGCACCGAGGAGGAGGCGATGGACCTCGACCTGCCGCCGCTCGACCCGCCGCCGCTCGACGTGACCGTGCCGCCCCCGGGGACGACGCCGCCCGAGGCGGGCACGATCGACGTGGTCCTCGACGCCGACGACCTCCCGATGTTCATCGAGGGCGGGACCCGGCGGTGGAGCATCCTCGTCGACGGCCAGGAGGTGGCCGCCGGCCCGCTGACCGAGACGGGCAGCTCGAACCTCGACGACGTCGGGCGACCCGACCTGCTCCAGGTCGGCGACGACGTCCCCGCCCCCGACGGCGCCGCGGTGACCGTGCGGGTCGACGACTACGACTGCTTCGTCACCACGCACTGCCGCGCTGACGGCGCCGGGCCGGTCCCGGGTGCCACCGCCTACAGCGGCTGCCCGGCCGACGCCCCGGCCGAGCGGGGCGGGTCGGTCCTGGTCGTGACCCTGCGGGCCGAGACGTGCACCGCCGCCTGGGCCGAGGCCCCGCCCGCCCTGACCGTCCCGCCGGACTGGAGCCTCCGGCCGACCGGCGACGGGTGCGGCGCCGTCGACCTGGGCGACCGGTGGGCCCAGTGCCTGGTCGATGCCCTGCAGGCCGGCGAGACCGCCGAGTACACCCGCTCCTACGACGGCCTGCGCGTCACCTACGCCGTGGTCGACGGGGCCGTTCGGGTCTACCGGCACACGGGTGGGACCGACCCGGCGTCCGTCACCTGGACGGTGCAGGACTGCACGGGGGCCGAGCCCGACCCCGCCCTCGAGATCGAGCCCCTCGGCTGCGGGCCCGAGGAGGACCTGGACCTGGCCCCCCGGTGACCCTCAGTCGAACTGCGGGTCCTCGTGGCGGCTGCGCTTCAGCTCGAAGAAGTGCGGGTAGCTGACCAGGGCCACGGCGCCGTCCCACACCCGACCGGCATCGTCGCCCCGGGGGATGCGGCTGAGGACCGGGCCGAAGAAGGCGACCCCGTTGACGTGGATCGTGGGCGTGCCCACGTCGTCGCCGACCGCGTCCATGCCCTCGTGGTGGCTCGTCCGCAGCGCCTCGTCGAGCTCGTCGGAGTCGTAGTACCGCATCAGGTCGTCGGGCAGCCCGGCATCGGCCAGGCCGGCCTTCACCACGGCGGGCAGGTCCTCCTCGCCGTTGTTGTGGATGCGGGTCCCGACCGCCGTGTAGTACGCCGACAGGCCCTCCTGGCCGTGGTCGCGCTCGACGGCGATGGCGACCCGCACGGGGCCCCAGCCCTTCTCGAGCAGCTCCTTGTAGCGATCGGGCAGGTCCCGGCCCTCGTTCAGCACGGCCAGGCTCATCACGTGGAACGTGGCGTCGATGTCGCGGACCTTCTCGACCTCGAGGATCCACCGCGAGGTGATCCAGCACCACGGGCAGAGGGGGTCGAACCAGAAGTCGGCGCGGTCGCGATCAGCCATGGGATCCTCCGGAGGACGAGCGGTGACGACGGTCTACCGGCTCGCCACCCGAAACCCACCTGATCGTGTGACCGATCCCGTGCCCCCACCCCCTCTCCCCTCCGTGGAGCAGTCGCCGATCGACGCCTTCGACGCCTTCGTGGCCGAGGTGGAGCCCCGCGTCCGCCGCGCCCTGGTGGCGGTGGCCGGGCCCGAAGCGGCCCGGGACGCCACCGCCGACGCCCTGGTCCACGCCTGGCGGCGGTGGGAGCGGGTGCAGGTCATGGGCAACCCGGCGGGCTACGTGTACACCGTCGCCCGCAGCCGGATCCGGGTCCCCGACCGGCCCCTCGCCCTCGCCGGCGGCCGCGAGCCCACCGTCGAGATCCCCGACGTCGAGCCCCACCTGGCCCGGCTGCTCGCCGCCCTGCCCGAGCGCCAGCGGGTCAGCGTCTACCTGCTGCACGGCTGCGGCTGGCCCACGCCCGAGGTGGCCGCCCTGCTCGGGGTGTCCGTCTCGACCGTCCGCAACCACGTCAACCGGGCCCTGGAGAGCCTGCGGCGCGACCTCGGGGTCGTCACCGCCGGCGACGGAGGAGAGCCATGACCGACGACCGCACCCCCGACGAGCTCGTCCCCGACCCGGCCCTGGCCGCCGCCCTGCACCGCTGGGCCGCGGCCACCGATCCGGCGTCGGACCTGGTCGGCGGTCCGGCCGTGCGGGCCCGGGCCGCCGGCGGGGTCGACCGGCGCCTGCTGCTGGCCGCCGCCGTCTTCCTCGTCGCCCTGGTCGCGGTGGCGACGGTGTGGGCGGTCGGCCGGGACCCCGACACCGGCCGGGTGACCACCGACCCGGCCCCGACGACCTCCCCGGCCGACGAGGACGGCGTGATCCCGATGGAGGTCGTGTTCGACACGACCGGCCGCGACCCCCGCCTGCCCAACGCCTCCTACTCGGTGACCATCGCCCGGGACTGCGGCGAGGGCGCGAGCTGCGTGCTGGTGCCGGGCGGCGAGCGGCGGGCCGTGCTGGCCGGCACCTCGTCGATCCTGGCCACCGAGGTGCCGGCGGGCCGGCGCATGGTGGCGCGGGTCGACATCTGGGCGTGCGGGGCCCCCTCGTGCCCCCGTGACGTCGACGGCTCCTCGCTGACCGACGACGCCATCGCCGGGCCTCAGTGCGAGGTCCCGTTCGAGGCCGCCTCCCTGGTGGTCATCGAGCTGGTCGGCGACCGGCCCCTCCCCGACTGCCGGGCCGACACCGGCCGGCGGTCCTCCCCGCCGCTGACCGTGCCGCCCGCCTTCTCCCGGCGCCAGGTCCTGCCCTGGTCGTGCGGCGCCGCGACCTGGCCGAGCATCTCGGTCGACGGCACCACCGACCTCGATCCCGACGCCGCCGCCACCGCCTGGGACTGCCTCAACGCCGCCCTGGCCGGCGGCGAGACGGTCGAGCTGCCGGTGCTGCGGGAGGTGGCCGACGGCGTGCGGCAGATGTCGTGGTGGCGGACGGGTCGTGGCGAGGTCGAGGTGATCCGGGCCCCCCCGACGCCGACCGGGGGTCGCTGGACGCGCCAGGTCTGCCGCGGCCTGGAGCCGTCCTACCTGGAGGGCATCGGGGGCGTCGACTGCACCGAGCCGAGCGAGATGGTCCTCCCCCGCCTCGCCCCGTCGGTCGACAGTGGGGGGACGAGCACCGGCGGGGGGCTCGACCTCGCCGTCTCGCTGCTCGACGGCCCCGCAGCCGTCGACGTCACGACGCTCGACCGCTGGGTGCTGACCGCCCAGGGCGAGGAGCTGGCCAGCGGGCCGCTGGAGGCGGCGTCCACGCTCATGGCCGCCGACGGCCTGGTCGCGGACGGTGTCGTCACCGTCCGCTGGGCCCGCGTAACCTGCGACGGACCGTGCCCGGTCGCCGGCCCCGACGGCACCCCGCTCACCGGCACCCACCGGGTCACCACGATGTGCGAGGAGCTGGTGCCGTCCGACCTCACCCGGGCCACCGTCACCTTCCAGTCCGTCGACGGTGCGCCGGGCGGCGCGACCTGCCCGGTGGCCGGGGTCGACGAGCTGCCCCCGCTCACCGTCCCCCCGGCCTGGTCCCTCCGCGACCCGTACCCGGCGGACTGCCCCGACCTCGGCTGTGTGGCCGACCGGCTCGCCACCGGCGACCCGGTCGAGCACGGCATCGCCCACGGTGGCGACGGCGGCGTGCTCCAGCCCGTCTTCCTCCGGGTCGAGGGCCCCGGCGACCTGGTGGTCGTCCGGCCGGCGGTGGGCGAGGGCGCCCGGTGGACCCGGCAGGTGTGCACCGGCCTGGACGCCACCGCCGGCCCGACCGGGTGCACCGTCGAGGAGCCGATCGGCCTCGACCCGCCGTGACCGGGCGCACCCCCACCCGCGTTGGGGTGAGGGCCCCGGTCCGATAGGCAGTGCGGATGTTGCGCACCATCCAGGGCACCGAGGTGCCTGCCATCGGCTTCGGCACCTGGGAGCTGGTCGGCGACGACACCTTCCCCGGCGTCACCGCCGCCCTCGAGCTGGGCTACCGCCACATCGACACCGCCCAGGTGTACGAGAACGAGGCTGCGGTCGGCGACGCCATCGTGGCCTCGGGCCTGGACCGGGACGAGATCTTCCTCACCACCAAGGTGTGGAACGACGAGCTGACGCCCGAGGGCATCAAGCGCTCGACCCACGAGAGCCTGGCCAAGCTCAAGACCGACCACGTCGACCTCCTCCTCGTCCACTGGCCGGTGCGGCTCGACCACCTGGAGGAGAACCTCCAGGCCTTCGTCGAGCTGGCCGAGTCCGGGGCGACCCGTCACATCGGCGTCAGCAACTTCACGCCCGACCAGCTGCGCCGGGCCCTCGACCTGGCCCCGGTCTTCACCAACCAGGTCGAGCACCACGCCTACCTGGCCCAGCCCGACCTGCTGGCCCTGACCGCCGAGCACGACGTCCTCTTCACCGCCTACTCGCCCCTCGCCCGGGGGGAGCTGCTGGCCGACCCGGCCGTGCGGGCCATCGCCGAGGAGCGGGGCGCGACCCCGGCCCAGGTCCTGCTGCGCTGGATCCTCGACGAGGGCGACCACGTCGCCGTCATCCCCAAGGCCACCAGCCGGGAGCGCATCGCCGAGAACCTCGGCGCCCTCGACGTCGAGCTGAACGAGGGCGACCGCGACGCCCTGGCCGCCCTCGATCGCGGCCGCCGCCAGGTCGACCCGGCCTGGGCCCCCGACTGGGCCCGCTAGCCCCCGGTCCTAGGCCCGGGCACCGAGGCCGTTGCTGCTCAGGTAGCTGATCATCCCGGCCGGGTTGCGGCTCTGCATCAGCACCTCGCCGGGACCGACGAACTCGAAGACGAAGCCCTCGCCCGACTTGGCCGACTGGATGAAGCTGCCCTGGGCGGCCCGGCGCAGCGAGTACTGGATGTTGGCGTGGGCGGCGACGAAGTGGCCCGAGTCGACCACGATGCTCTGCCCCGGCTCGAGGGCGATCCGGTCGATCGCCCCGAAGGCCGACACCACCAGCGGCCCCTGGCCACCGGCCTGGAGCAGGAAGGCGCCCTCGCCGCCGGCGAACATCTTCATGCCCTGGAACTGGGTGTCGACGGTGACGTTGGTGTCCGAGCCCAGGAAGGCGCCCTTCGACAGCAGCCACGGGTTGACCCCGTCCATCTGGATGACGGCCAGGTCGCCGGGGAGGTTGGCGGCCAGGTCGACCCAGCCGCCGCCGGGGCCGGCGGTCAGCGTGGTGATGAAGAACGACTCGCCGCCGAGGGCCGCCCGCTTGAGCGACTTCATGACGCCACCCTGGGCCTTGGCCTCGAGGTGCGTGTCGGCCGCCATCGCCATCATGGCGCCCGACTCCGCCCGCAGCGGCTCGTTGGGCGCCAGCAGGAACCGGGCGAGGGCGAACGCAGGCTGGTGACGGAGCTGGACTTCCATGTGTGTTGTCTTAGTCGGTGCGCACGCGCCCGGTGGCCCGGACCTCGGCGACGAGGTCGTCGTCGGACAGGGCCGCCAGCACCATCTCGT
This sequence comes from Iamia sp., assembly GCA_052038315.1. GTDB lineage: Bacteria > Actinomycetota > Acidimicrobiia > Acidimicrobiales > Iamiaceae > Iamia. Next base: position 3,255 of record JBQGCF010000369.1, on the reverse strand, counting down.
CGGCGCCGTCCCGCCCCGGGCCGGCGGCCTGCCACGCCGCCTCGCCGGGACCCCGGCCGGTGAGGGCGACCACCACTGCGGTGGCCTCCGACCGGGCCGCCTCGCGGACCAGGAGCTCGGGGGTGCGGGAGAAGAGGTGGACCAGGTGGCTGGCCGCCAGCCCGGCCTCCAACCGACCGACCCAGTAGTGGAACTCACGGGGCGACGGCGGGCGGCCCAATGTGTGGGCGTAGGCCAGGCGCACGACGTGACCGGCATCGGCACCGCCCTCGTACCGATCCTTGAACTCGCGGCTGCGGGCGAGCCCGCGGGCCACTGCGGCCATCGACCCGGTGCGGCGCACCTCGGACTCCCAGAAGAGGAGACCGGGCCCGTCGGGGCGCCGGCCGAGGGCGGCCTGGTAGAGGCGGGTCAGCTCGGCCAATGGCCGGGCGTCGGAGCGTGCGGCCAGCCGGCGCAGGTACGTCGGGGCGTCGAGGGACCCGCCGGTGAGCCCGGCCACGGCCACCGACCGCTCCGCCGCCGTCGGGACCCGGCCCACCAGGGCGACCCAGGTCTCGACCACGAAGGCACGGGCGTCGGGCCAGGGCGCCCACGGCAGCGCCCATGCGACGTCGACGACGACGGACCGGGGGTCGTCGTCCTGCTCGAGGACGAACGAGCAGTCCTCGACCACGCAGTCGATCGGCCCCTCGTGCGTGACCCAGTGGCGGGGCAGCCGGCCGGGCGCCGAGATGGTGCCGTCGGGCTGGACGGGGACGATCTCGTGCCGTCCGACCTGGTCGGCACCCGGCCCCGGGCGCAGTGGCCCGACGAACCGCTCGCAACCCGCCCCGGGCCGGCAGATGCCCAGGTAGGCGCCGTGCCCGCCACCGAGGTAGTCGAGGGTGTTGAGGGGGATCGCCCGGGTGCCGCCCGGGAGATCGCTGAAGTCGAACGAGTCGACGATGGTCTCGAAGCCCGGGCGGAAGCCCGACCCGGTCCAGGTGCCGGCGACCCCGTCGGGTCGCACGTCGGTGGCCTCGAAGGTCAGTGCGGCCGCCGGGTACGGGGGTGCGGTGCCGCCGGGCGCGAAGGCGATGCCGGTGCGGGCCAGCTCGACGGGTCGGCCGATCACCGGGACGGCCACGATCGAGCAGCCGTCGCTGCACGTCGTGGCGCCGAGGGTGCGCGACAACCGCAGCGTGGCGGTGAACGCCCCGTCCTGGTCGGCGTAGCCGTACGCCCCGGTCGTGTTGACCGGCGGGTCGAGGGTGCACCCGCTCAGGGTCACGTCCGGGCACTGGGCCACGATCACCCACGCATGCCGGCCGAAGCCGGTGCCCGTGACGGTGACGACCTGCTGGTCGAGCAGTCCGGCGGCCGGGTCGACCGTGAGCGCCGGCGCCGCCGCCCCCACCGACGGGGCTCCCCGACCCAGGGCGGCGACCACGACCGCCACCACCACGACGCCCCGGACCACCCCTGCACCCCTCATGTGGTGGCACCCTACGACATGAGGGTGGGGGCGGGGCTAGGGGACGGGGGTGGGGGCGTCGGCGAGGGCGCGGGCCTCGGGGGAGCCGAGGGCGGCGCGGAGGGCGGTGTCGGGGACCACCGGCTGATCGACGTCGCTGGCGGCGTTCCACTCGACGTCGTTGGGCGCCCGGCGCTGGACGCCGTAGGTCATCGCCGTCCACCAGCCCTTCGACCGGGTCCGGGCCCGCGACTCGGGCGACAGGGCGAAGGAGGCGATCATCTTCTCCCGGCTCAGGCCGGCGGCCAGACGCCCGACCCAGTAGTCCCGGCCGGGACCGTCGGCCGACCGGCCGAGGACCCGCTGGTAGACCTCGTCGACGGCGCCCGTGTCGGACCGCCACCCGTGCCAGGCCTTGACCTCGGCGGTGCCGGCGAACTGCTCGGCGATCCGTGCCGCCGTCGTCCCCGTCCGCCGCCGGCCCACCCAGAAGGCCAGCCCGGCGGTGTCCGGTCGGCGCTTCAGGATCGCCGAGTACAGCGTGGCCACCTCGGCCGGGGCGCCGGGCCGCTCGACCAGCGTGCGCAGGACCGATGCCGCCGTGCGGGTCCCGCCGGCCAGCCCGTTCACGAGCGGGGTGCGCTCGGCCGACGGCAGGACCGACCCGGTGACCGCCCGGGACAGCTTGTCGACGAAGGCGGACGCACTGGTGAAGGGGGCCCACTCGGGGCCGAAGGCGACGGTCACCTCGGGGCTGATCAGGAGCCCCTGGCGGATCCGCACCGAGCAGGGCTTGGCCGCGCAGTCCCACCCGAGGCCGCCGCCGACGGCGAGGAAGCGGGAGACCGGCACCGATGCATCGACCACGCCGTCGTGGTCGACCTTCGGCCGGGACCACGGGGTCTGGCTCACGCACCGGACGGCCGGAGCAGCGGGCGCCGAGGGGCCCGTGGCGCACATCTCGACCTCGACCCCGTACATCTTGTCGCCGAAGTAGTCGGTGGCGTAGGAGCCCGGGTCCCAGCCCGTGCCCTGGATCCCGATCGCCCCCTGGTCGGGCAGCCGCTCGGGCGTGGTGACGTCGAGCGTGCCCGGCGTCCAGGTGTAGGAGCCGGTGGCCTGGAAGGTGACCGGCACCTCGACCAGCCGCTGGCGGCTGTCGTCGGTGGCGGCGACCACGGCCAGGGAGCAGGCCACCGCCGAGCAGTCCCGGAACAGTGCGTCGTCACCCGCGCCGTCGGGCGGCGGGATGTCGCCCAGGTAGATCTGGCGGTACACCCGGAGGCTGGTGTCGATGGTGCCGTCGGCCGCCGCCCGGACCGAGCGCCGGCCGTCGTACCAGGGCGTGACCGGGCTGTGCAGCCCGCCCATGGTCAGCCAGTAGGCGGCGGGGTCCATGCAGCCCTCGGCCGTGCAGTCGAGGACGACGTAGACCTCGCCCGGTGTGTAGCCGGTGCCGTGGACCCGCACCGGGTGCCGGTCCAGCAGATCGGTCGTGGGCGTCACGGTGAGGGTGGGGGCGGGGTCGGCCGCGGCCGGCGACCCCGTCCACCCGATCACGCCCAGCAGCGCCAGCCCGGCCACCGCCAGGGCTCCGCTGCGCCGAGTCCATCCGCGTCCCACCATGACGCACCCCCTTGGTTCGGGGGCACCCTAGGTGTAGATCCCATCCACGTTCGTCAGGCGGGTCTCCTTGAGACTCGGGGGTGCTGAAGCCACCCTCACCTCAAGGAGACCCGTGGATCTGCACGGTAATGCTCGTCTGACGCCGTTCGGGCGGGAGCTGATGTGTCGTCGTG
>JBQGCF010000368.1:0-21395 GCA_052038315.1 Iamia sp. | reverse complement strand
CCTCGTCGGCGAAGTAGAGGACCCGACCGTCGGGCGACATCGTCAGTCCGTCCGGGCCCCACAACCGCCCCGGGTCGCCGTCGATGGCGGAACCTCGGGTCCCCCCGGCCAGGAGGACGGGGTCGCCGGCGCCGTACGCAGATCGGCGGACGATCGCACTGAACTGGGCGCCCACATCGTGCTCGACGTGGTACAGCGAGGACGAGCCCGGTGCGAAGGCGATGCTGTCGTTCTTGGCGGTCTCGACCCCCGGCATCGAGACCTGTGACACCGTGCTGCCCGAGACCCGGACCAGCCCGACGCCGCCCCACATCACGTAGATGTCGCCGTTGGGCGCCGGCTCGATGTCGTACACCGGGCCTCGCGTGAACGAACCGGCCACGCCGAGCGACGTGCCGGCGTCGGCCACGGCGGGGAGCGAGCCGATGGCGATGCGGCGCAGCTCGGCGAAGCGATCGTCGTCCGGCTCGTCCTGCGCGGTGGCCGAGCTGTAGTAGAGGTAGCCGGCGTCCTCGTCGAGGTAGAAGGCGTCGCCCAGCGTGCTCCCCGCCTGCCAGGAGCAGCACATGTCGGTCAGCATCATCGTCTCGGTGCCACCGGGGCTGATGCGCACGATGCCCTTCACCGACGACGAGGTGGTGTCGATCGACACCCAGACGTTGCCGGACTGGTCCACCTCGATCGCCTGGGGGTCGTTCTGGAGCAGGCTCCCGGTGGCGAAGGTGGAGACCACCCCGGTGGCGATGTCGACCTTGCGCACCGCGTTGGGCCTGGTCGTCGTGCCGATCTCGAGCGTGTAGAGGACCTCACCGGCGGCGTCGATCGCCGTGTCCCTGATGATGTCGAACCGGGCCGTCGAACCCGCCCCGTCGAGCTGGCCCCGGGTCCCGGTGCCGGCCAGCGTGGAGACGCCGACAGGGGGCAGCGCCGACGCCGGGGGCGGCGGGACGACCGCCTCCGTGCCCAGCAGCACACCCAGGGTCCCCACCAGGGACCAGACGACCAAGACCGCGACTCGCCGCACCACGGTGACCCTCCATCCGTCGAGGCACGACCCGTGTGTCCCGCCTTCAGCGAGTGTCGCGCGTCACGTGTGTCGCCGCAACCACCGAACGTGGTGACCTCGGTGGTGACTGACAGTTCGGTGCAACAGTCAGTGTGCGACACTACGACCGATCACGAGGATCGCCAGGATCGCCACGATCCAATCGGGGAGCTCCGCAGCCCGCCCCAACGGGGTGGGCTGCGGCGCGTCCGGCCCCGCCGAGCCGGTGTGGTGGTGGGCGCAACAGGACTCGAACCTGTGACCTCTGCCGTGTGAAGGCAGCGCTCTAGCCGACTGAGCTATGCGCCCCGGAGCGGGTGACGTTAGCGCCTGGGGCCGCGGGGACCCACTCGACGACGTCGCCGACCCGGACGGTCCCGCCGGCGAGCACCCGGGCGCTGGCCCCGCCGCCCCAATCGGCGTCGAGGGCCGCCTGCAGCCCCGGCTCGACCATGTCCATCAGCCGGCAGGGCCGGGTCTCGACGGTGATCTCCAGCCGGACGTCGTCGCCCACGGCCAGCACCCGGCCCCGGGTCCCGACCAGGTCGATCCCGGCGAGCAGGACGTTGGCCCGGCGGGTGACCGGGTCGACCGGCCGACCCAGGTCGTCGACCACCCGGGCCCAGCGCTCGGCGGACAGGAGGGTCACCGGCCGCCACCCGCCCTGGTCGGCGTTGCCGACGATCCCGGAGCCGGCCACCACCTCGACCTCATGGGCCGGGTCCATCGGCCCGCGGTGCGCCCGCTTCACCCAGAGCTGCTCGATCGTGCCCACGGGGGCGAACGCTACGGGCGCGGCCTCAGGCCGACGGCAGCCTTATCGCCGCCAGCTGGGTCGACTGGGCGACGAGGCGACCGGTCGAGTCCCAGAGGTCGGCCGTCTCGTCGACCAGCCCACCGGCGATGACGTTGGCCCGGAAGCGGACCCGGAGCGGCCCGGGGGCGGGCACGGCCCGGATGTAGGCGGTCAGGCTGAGGGTCGGCACCCACCCCGTCAGCGCCACCTCGAAGGTCGCCGGGGGGAGGGCGTCGACGGCGAAGAGCAGCGACGTGGCGTCCCAGTCCGAGCCGTCGGCCAGCGAGAGCCAGGCCCGCAGCTCGCCCTGCCCGCTCGGCTCCCCGGACAGGAACGACAGCACGGCCGGGTCGAAGGAGATGCGCAGGACCTTGCTGAGCGGCGGCTCGTCGAGGCCGGGGATGGCCGAGCGACCGGTGCGGCGGTCGGCCCGGCACGTCTCCTCGTCCGGCATGTCGACGGGGGGGACGTCGCCCCACGCCGCCGGCCCGTCGTGGAGGACGGCGACGGTCATGACGACGTCGACGGTGACCCGGTCGTCCTGCACCAGCGCGGCCCGGACCTGGGAGGCGGTGCGACCCCGGCGCAGGACCTCGGTGCGCACCACCGCCGGACCGGTGGTCGGCGGGCTGACGTAGGTGGCGGTGGCCCCCACGACGTGGCGGCCCGGGGAGGCGTCAGCCGAGTGGGCGAGGACATCGGGCTCCCCCACCGCGGCCACCGCCGCCCTCCCGAGCACCGCCAGCAGGTAGCCGCCGTTGGGGTGGCCGTTGACGATGGTGAACTCGTCGCGCAGCTCGACGTCCCAGAGCCCGTCGCCGGCGGGGCGGACGGTGGTGGCGTCGTCGAAGAGGGTGGGCACGCCGGGGGTCAGTTCCACGAGTGAACCTTAATGGCGCACCGATCGGGGCGGATCAGTCGCGGCGGAGGATGCTCTCGGCCCGGGCCGGGGCCCGGAGCGGGGCGAGCAGGCCGACCGGGGTGCGGGCCGGGGCGATCGTCCGGTGGACCCCGTCGACGGTGGCCCCGAGGTGGCGGCCCCGCAGGCAGTCGAGCTCGTCCCGGGGGCTGATGTCGACGGTGACGAGGGCGGGCCGGAACAGCCCCCAGTGCCGGTCGGGCACGACGACGGGACCGTCGGAGCGGGCCTGGACCAGGCGGTGCGGCATCACCATGGGCACGCCGAAGCCCCGGCCCCTGGCCTTGACCGACAGGTCCCGGTCCTCCCACAGCAGCTGGCGCACGCCGTCCCGGGCGAACCAGCGCAGCTCCCCCTGGTGGGCGGGGATGCCCCAGCTGAGGTTGAGGCCCACCACGGCGTCGGGCTTGTCGACGACCGCGACCACCGCCGTCCAGCCCACGTGGGCGCCCAACCGGGCCGGGACGAGGACCATCAGCTGGAGGAAGGGCCCGACCGGCGAGTCGGTGTAGCGGACCGCGGCGATGGCGGCCGGCCCCGGCGCCGGGACGATGCCCTCGGGCAGGGTCGCCGCCGGCCGGTGCCACGAGAGGGCCACGAGCGCCTCGCCCCGGAGGGCCCAGGGTGCATGCGGCGGTGCCGTCACGCCGCCCACCGTACCCCCCGGTGCGGCTAGTACGCCCCGGCCGCACCCCTCCGGGCGAAGCCGTCGCTGGCCACGAGGAAGCGGACCAGGTCCTCCTCGGTCGCCCCCGCCTCCAGCCGGGCGACCCACTGCGGCCGTTCGTTGGCCGACGGGTTGCGGGCGACCAGCTGGGCGAAGGCCCACGACACGGTCACGTCGGCCGCCGTGGCCTTCTTGTTCTCGGCCGACTCGGTGAAGCCGACGATGACCTTGCCCCGGGTCGCACCCCGCGCCAGCTGGTCGATCCAGTACCGGGTGCCGCCGTCGTCGGGCTCGCGGTCGAGGACGTTCCGGTAGACCTGCGCGACGAACTCGGCCTCGTCCAGGTCGCCGTACAGGGCGGCGAACTCCCGGCTGGCGGCGAACATCGTCGCCATGCGCTCCAGGCCCGTGCCCTTCTGGCGCTCGCGGATCCAGTAGACGAGGCCGGCGGCGTCGGGCGTCCGGTCGAAGGCGCCGCCGTAGAGCCGGGTCGTGCCCGGGACGAGGGCCTCGTGGGCGCTCGACCCGGCGAGGTACACGGCCAGGTCGGCGGCCGACCAGGAGCCGAGGAGGTTGGCGGCGTCGGCCTCGAGCTGGGTCGCGGTGCTGCCGGCGGCCAGCAGCCACCAGCGCAGCCGGGCCGAGGCGTCGCCGGCCGAGCGGAACGGGGTGGGCCGGCGGTCGGCGACCTGCGTCGAGGCGCCGACGAAGTTCACCGTGGCCCAGAGGGTCCCCCGGGCGTCGCGGGCGCAGCCGAAGGCGACCCGCTGCACGCCCCGGTCGAGGATGTTGGCGGTGTGGCCCGACGAGCCGAGCCACGCCTGCACCAGGGCGGCCGGGGTGGACGCGTAGCCGACGTTCTCGGTGATGCGCTGGGTGCCGGACACGACCCGCCGGATCGACGCCTCGTAGCCCGGGTTGTGGGCGAGGGACCGGGTCCCGGCCAGGCGGAGGGCCCACGCCCGGGGGACCTGGTCGAAGGCCGGGTCCTCGCGCAGGGCGGCGCGGCCGGCGTTCGCCCGGGCCTGGTCGTGGAGGCGCCGGAGCTCGCCCTCGCAGGCCCCGTCGGGCGCGACCGTGCCGGGGGCGTCCGGGTAGGCGTGGGCCGGCGGGGCCAGCACGCCCAGGGCGACGACGACGGCCGTCGCCCACGCGAGCAGGGCTCGTCTCCGGTTCATGGCATCCTCCCGAGGCCCGCTCGGGGGACGCTACTCCGGGAGGGGCGCCACCCCGGTCACGCCGATGGCCTCCTCCAGCCAGGCGAGGACCCGGAGCACGGCGGCGTCGGCGTGCTGCGGGCCGATCACCTGGAGCCCGACGGGGACACCGTCGTCGGTGACGCCCACCGGCACCGTCCCGGCCGGCGACCGGGTCAGGTTGAAGGGGTACGTGAACCGCACCCAGTTCGGGTCGTGGACCCCGTCGATCGTGCCCATGCCGCCGGGCTCGGGGACCCGCGCCGCGACCGTCGGGGTGAGGAGGAACGACACGTCGTGGAGCAGCGTGGTGAGGGTCTGGTTGAGCTGGTGGCAGGCGTCCTGGGCGGCCATGACGTCGACGACCGTCGTCTGGTCGGCGGCCCGCTCGATGCCGTACCGGATCGCCCGGTCGAGCAGCTCCCACTCCGGCGTGCCCCGCAGGTCGCCGAGGGTGCGGAGGTGCGACACCGAGGTCAGCACCAGCCAGTCCTCGACCGGGTCCGCGGGGAAGACCGACGGCTCCTCGACCACCTCGCACCCGGTGGCGGCCAGCCGCTCGATCGCCGCCGCGCAGACGGCGGCGACACCGGAGTCGACGGGGGCGTAGCCGAGCGTCGGCGCCCAGGCGACCCGCAGCGGCGGGTGGGGCTCGTCGAGCTGCGGGCGCCAGGCGGCCCGGGGCCGGGGCAGGCTGCGCAGGTCGGTCGGGTCGGGCCCGACCACGGCGTCGAGCACCGCCGCCGCGTCCCGGGCCCAGCGGGTGATCGGGCCCTTGGACGAGAGGTCGGCCCACGAGGGCGGCGACGGGCCGCCGATCGGCACCCGGCCCAGCGAGGGCTTGAACCCGGTCAGCCCGCAGATGGCGGCCGGGATGCGGATCGACCCGCCGCCGTCGCTGCCGGTGGCGAGGGGGACCATGCCGGCCGCCACCGCCGCCGCGCTGCCCCCGGACGAGCCGCCGGCCGAGCGGTCGAGGGCCCACGGGTTGACCGTCGGCGGGCCCAGGCCGTTGCTGGTGTCGCCCTTGCACCCCATCTCCGGGGTGTTGGTCTTGCCCACGACCACGCACCCGGCCGCCTTGAGCCGGGCCACGAACAGCGAGTCGGTCATGGCTGGCGCGTCGTCGCGGCTGAGCACCGAGCCGTGGGTGGTGACGAAGCCCGCTGCGTCCTCGAGGTCCTTGACCCCGATGGGGATGCCGGCCAGCGGGCCCACGTCCTCCCCCGCCGCCAGCCGCTCGTCGACCAGCTCGGCGTCGGCCAGGGCCAGGTCGCCGTCGACCGAGGTGAAGGCGTGGATCCGGTCGTCCAAGGCGGCGATGCGGTCGAGGGCGGCCCGGGTGAGCTCCCGGGCGCTCACCTCCCGGCTCCGCACACGGGCGGCCAGCCCCTCGACGGTGTGGTCGCGGAAGTCCATGGCGCCGACCCTACGGTCCTCCGCCGGGGCGGCGCTGGCGGCGTAGCCTGCCGCGGTGCAGGTACGGGTGAGCCGCGCGATCGCGGCGGGTGTGGTGACGGTGATCGGGGCGACGGGGGCGTGGGCGCCCACCGCGGCAGGCGGAGCCGGACCCCGCTCGGCGGCGCCACCACCGACGTCCGCGGCGGCCGAGGTGGTCCCCGACCAGACGCCGATCGCCCCACAGGCCATCGACCTCGACGTCGTCCCCGACCAGCGCCGGGACGGCGGACCGGCCGACGCCCGGCTGGCGCGGGCCGCCCGCGCCCGCCGGGGCGGGACCGTGGTGGTCGAGATCCGCCACGACGGCGACCGGGCCGCGGTCGAGGCGCTCGTCGCCCGGGTCGGCGGCGACGTCCACGGCCCGGCCGGCGACCGGGCCCTCGAGGCCGGCGTGCCGGCCGGCGCGGTCGTCACGCTGGAGGACGACCCCCACGTCGAGGCGGTCACGCCCCCCTCGATCGCCTCCCCCACCGCCGGCGACCCGGGCCAGGCCCTGGCCGGCCAGGAGATCGCCCAGCTCAACGCCGACGACTGGCAGGCCGCCGGCATCACCGGGGTCGGCGTCAAGGTCGGGATCATCGACTCCTTCGACGGGCCGGGCTGGAGCGCGGCGGTCGCCTCGGGTGACCTGGCCGGCGACCCGGCCGGGACCTTCTGCCGCAACCAGGGCGCGGCCTGCAACATCTGGCTGGGCGGCACCAAGCACGGCGTGGCCGTGGCCGAGATCGTCCACGAGGTCGCCCCGTCCGCCGTCCTCTACATCGCCAGCGTGCGCACGGCCGCCGACTTCCAGGCCGCCATCAACCACTTCCAGAGCGTCGGCGTCGACGTCGTGACCCGGTCGCAGACGGCCGAGTACGACGGCCCCGGCAACGGCACCGGCCCGCTGGCGGACGTGGTCGACAGCGCCGTGAGCAAGGGCATGGTGTACCTGAACTCGGCCGGCAACAGCGGCGGCGGGACCGGCTACACCGGCTCGTACTGGCGGGGCTCGTGGGCCGACACCGATGCCGACGGATGGCTCGACTTCGGGCCGGGCGACGAGCTGCTCCAGACCCGCTGCTGGTTCTTCAACGGCGTGCGCTGGAGCGACTGGGGCTCGAACCGGACCGACTACGACGTCTACGTCTTCAACGCCTCCGGCACCACGATCATCAGCGAGGCCGAGAACGCCCAGAACGAGGGCGCCCTCCCGATCGAGAAGCTCAACCACACGCCCTGCAACGCCAACGACACCGTGCAGATCGGGATCCGGCTCTTCGAGGACGGCAGCGGCACCGCCGGCGACGTCATCGAGACGATGGTCAACGGCGTCGGCATCGAGCGCTGGCAGAACCCCTACGCGGCGTCGGCCCCGATGGCCGACTCGGACAACCCGGGCATGCTCACCGTCGGCGCCATCGACCCGCCGACCGGCACCGCCATCGCCGCCTACAGCTCGCAGGGCCCCACCAACGACGGGCGGACCAAGCCCGACGTGGCCGCGGTGGCCTGCGTCCGGAGCACGTCGTACGCACCGGGCTGCTTCAACGGCACCAGCGCGGCCACCCCGGTCGCAGCCGGCGCCGTCGCCCTGGCCATCGACGCCGACCGGGGCGCCACGCCCGCGGCCGTCGCCGAGTGGATCCGCAGCCGTTCCACCGACCGGGGCGCGGTCGGCGCCGACAACGTCTACGGCCGGGGCCAGGTCCTGCTGCCGGTCCCCGGCGCGACGCCCTTCGCCAGCCTCGCCGCCCTGGTCGACCGGCAGTTCTCCGACTTCGTCGGGCGCCAGCCGACCGCCCCGGAGCGCACCCTCTGGCTCCAGCGCCTGCTGCTGCAGACCCACACCCGCGGCGACCTGGTCGCCTTCCTCCGGGCCTCGACCGAGAACCAGACGAACGTCGACCCGATGACCCGGCTCTACAGCGCCTACTTCCTGCGCATCCCCGACCGGGCCGGGCTCGTCTACTGGATCGGCCGCAAGCGGGCCGGCACCAGCCTCAACACGATCAGCCAGGGCTTCGCCACCTCGAACGAGTTCAAGGTGAAGTACGGGCCGCTGACCAACCGGGAGTTCGTCGAGCAGATCTACACGAACATCCTCGGTCGGGACGGCGAGCCCAACGGGGTCGCCTACTGGACGGGTGAGCTCGACGCCGGGCGCCGGAACCGGGGCACCGTCATGGTCGGCTTCTCCGAGTCGGGCGAGTACAAGACGACGCAGGCGAAGTTCGTCAACGTCTCGGTGGTGGTCACGATGATGCTGCGGCGCTCGCCGACCACGTCGGAGATGACGACCCTGCGGGCCGGGCCGGCCACCTCGCAGGTTCTGGCCGAGTGGGCCTTCGCCAACGGCTACACGGTCTGAGCGGCGGCGCTCAGTAGCCCCGGTCGACGTCGACCGGCCCCAGCAGCTCCTCCCCCGCGATCCAGCGGGCCACGTTGGCGGTGACCCGCGCCGAGAGGAGGGGGACGGCCATCTCGGGCGTGTTGCCGACGTGGGGCGTGATCGTGCAGCGGGGCTCGGCCCAGAGCGGGTGGCCGTCGGGCAGCGGCTCGGGATCGGTCACGTCGAGGCCGGCGCTGCCGAGGGTGCCGGCGGCCAGCGCGGCGACCAGGTCGTCGGTGACCACGTGGCGACCGCGGGCCACGTTGACCAGGCAGGCGTGGTCGGGCAGGCGGTCGAGGGCGGCCGCGTCGACGATCCCGATCGTCTCCGGGGTGAGGGCGAGGGCCAGGACCAGCCCGTCGGCCCCGTCGAGGGCCTCGTCGAGCCGATCGGGACCGAGCGTGCCTGCGGCGCCGGCGAGCGGCTGCGGGTCCCGGCGCACGACCGTGGCGTCGGCGTCGAAGGGGGCGAGCAGGCGGAGCAGCTCCTCGGTGATGCCGCCCCCGCCGAGGATCGTGACCCGGGCCCCGACCAGGTTGCGGCCGGCCGGGCGACCCCACGACGCGGCCTGGGCGTAGGCGCCGACGTGGCGCAGCCCACCGAGCAGCAGGGCGAGGGCCATCTCGGCCACGGGGGTGGCGTAGACGCCCTTGCCGCAGGTCCAGGTGCGCTCGTGGTCGAGGACGTCGACGTAGGTCTCGATCCCGGCGAAGGGCAGCTGCACCCACCGCAGGTGCGGGTGGGCGACCAGCAGGTCCCGCAGGGCGTCGGGGTGGCGGGGCGAGGCCCAGACCACGGCGTCGGCGTCCTCGGGGCCGACCACCCGCCCCCCGCCGGCGACGATCGCCTCGGCCAGCCAGCCCGGCGCCCGCTCGGGTCCGAGGTGGATGGCGTCCCTAGTAGGGGCCATCGCAGCAGGAGTCGCGCTGGAAGCAGATCGTGCAGCGGTAGTGGGCGTGCTCGGGGACCATCGGCCCGCCGCAGTGCCCGCACTGGGTCGACAGGTCGCAGGCCGCCGGGAGCAGCGGATCGGTCGTGGAGGTCTCCGAGGACGACATCCCGCCCACGCTACGACCGCGCTCCCCCACCCCCGGGGACCTGCGATCAGCAGGCGTACGCCGTCTGCCCCGCGGTCCCGTCGGTGTCGTACCAGCGGAGCCCGGCGGACATCCAGACGAGGGCCCGGGTGGCGTTGCCGGCGGAGGCGTCGGCCTGGATGATCGAGTAGGGCCCACAGGCGTCGGACCCCGTCCCGACGATGGTCGACGAGCTGGCCGAGCCGGGCACGCCGTTGTGGACGAGCTCGACGAGGACCACCGTGGTCCCGCAGGTGGCCGGGTTGTAGAGGTGGACCTTGGCGTAGGGCGAGGTGATGAAGTTGCCCCACATCACCTTGTAGCGACAGGCGCCCAGGCCGTACTTGGGGCTCATCGTGTTCTTCGGGAGGAAGACGTCGGCCGGGTCGGCGCCGGCGGGTGGCGAGGTGGTCACCGGGGCGAGGGCGAGGGCGACGACCACGAGGACCACGGCGAGCAGGTGCTTGAGCGTGCGCATGCCCCACATCGTGCGCCCGTCGAGGTCGCGATTGACGGTCAGTGTCATCATGCAGGACGGATCTTGACCCTTTGGTCAATCGCGGTGGCCCGGCCGTAGCCTCCACCTCGATGTCGATGGATCGCCTGGAGGAGGTGGAGGACGCCCTCCTCGAGGGGGACCGGACCTTCACACCGGGGACGGCCCGGTCGGCGTGGTCGCACCGGCGGTTCCGGACGATCTACCTGGGCGCCTTCACGTCGAACATCGGCACGTGGATGCAGAACGTGGTGCTCGGCGCCATGGCCTACGACCTGACCCACTCGAAGGTCTTCGTCGGCGTGGTCACCGCCGCCCAGCTCGGGCCGCTCCTGGTGCTGTCGCTCGTCGGTGGCGCCCTGGCCGACGCCGTCGACCGCAAGAAGCTGCTGATCGTGCTGTCGATCGAGCAGGCCCTGGGCTCGATCGCCCTGGCCGCGGTGGCCTTCGCCGACGACCCCAACAGGGTCGTGCTGGTCGCCGTCGTGTTGGCGATCGGGTGCGGCAACGCCCTCTACGCCCCGACCTTCAGCGCCGTCGTGCCGATCCTCGTCCCCCGTCGCGACCTGGCCGGCGCCCTCTCGCTCAACTCGGTGCAGATGAACGCGTCCCGGGTGATCGGGCCGGTGATCGGCAGCTTCATCTTCGCCAACGTCGGTGCGTCGTGGGTCTTCGTCCTGAACGCGGCCAGCTACGCCTGCGTCATCGTGGCCCTGACCCGCGTCCCGCTCCCCGACCCGCCGTCGACCGGGACCCAGGGCCTCCACCGGCTGCTGGAGGGCATCCGCTACGCCCGGGCCCACCGCGAGGTCGGCCAGTCGATCCTCGTGATCTTCGCCTTCTCGCTGCTGTCGCTCCCCTTCATCACCCAGATGCCGGCGCTGGCCGACGTCAACCTCGGGCTCGACGCCAAGTCGGAGGCCTACGGCCTGCTCTACGCCGCCTTCGGGCTGGGCGCGGTGAGCGGGGCGCTGTCGGTCGGCACGCTGTTCGCCGGGCGGGACAAGGCCCGCCTGACCCGCATCGGCCTGGTCGTGTTCGCCGCCCTGCTGGCCGGCTTCTCGCTGCTCCGGGTGGCCTGGGCCGCCTACCCGACGATCTTCGCCGTGGGCGCCGCCTACTTCCTCGTGATCACGTCGCTGTCGACCGTGCTCCAGGAGCACCTCGACGACAGCGTGCGGGGCAAGGTCATGGCCCTCTGGATCATGGGCTTCGGCGGGACGGTGCCCTTCGGCGGGCTGGCCGGCGGCGCCATCGCCGAGGCCACGTCGATCACCGTCATGGTGCTGGGCGGGGCGGCGGTGGCCGTGGCCCTGGCCGTCGTGTTCGACCTGCGCCGGGAGGCCACCGCCCGCCCGTCGATCAGGTCGGCGCCGTCCAGCTGAAGACGTCCCAGGCCGGGTTGCCCTCGGCCGCCGGCAGCAGGGCCTCGTCGCTGGTGAAGAACACGGTGGCACCGTCGCCGGTGAGGGCGAGGCGGGCGACACCGCTGCCGGTGGGCTCCTCGACCGTCTGACGGGTCACCGCCCAGGTCACCTCGCCCGTCGCCCGCTCCCAGCGGTGCATGTCGCCGGTGCGGCCGAGGCCGTCGGGACCGGCGCCGCCCTGGAACATCACCACCGAGCCGTCGTCGGAGATGGCGACCTCCCGGGCCTGGCCGGCGTCGATCACCGTCGTCGTCCCCGTGTCGGCCGACCAGAGCCGCAGCTCCGGCTGGGTCGAGGACTGCCGGTCGGTGCCGAAGACGATGTGGTCGCCATCGGCGGAGACGTCGAGGACGGCGTTGCCGACCACCTCGCCCACCACCGTCTCGGTCCCGCCCTCGAAGCGGACGACCTGGCGGCGGCCGGGCGTGGCGCTGGGCTCGGCCGTCACCACCACCGACCCGTCCCGGGAGATGGCGACCGGGGCCTGGAAGTCGTCGGTCAGGCGCGTCGCGGCACCTGTCGCGGTGTCGACGACGTAGGTGCCGGGCCCGTCCTCACCGGCCACGACCTCGTCGGCCTCGGTGGCCACCACCGCGGTGCTCCCGTCGCCCGAGAGGGCCATGCCCCGGACCGCCCCCGACCCGGGTGTCCCCCCGGCCAGGCGGGTGATGCCGCCGGGCCCGGCGAGGTAGGCGTCGTACTGGTCGTCGGAGTCCTCGGGGACGAGCGGCTCGCGGGAGAAGAAGGCCACCTGCGTGCCGTCGTCGGAGATCGAGGGTCCGATGCCGTCGGCCACCAGGGTGTCGGTGCCCGAGGCGGTGCGGGTGCGGACCTCGGAGTCGAGGCTCCCCAGGTCGCGGACGTAGGCGATGACCTCGCCGTCGGGGGTGACGTCGATGTCCGCCCGGGCGTCCTCGACCGGGATGTGCTCGAGGGTGCCGGGGCCGTCGATGTCGAGCACCAGCCGCCGCACCGTGCGGCGGCCGTCGTCGTCCTCCAGCACGAGCGTGATCGCCGTCGGGGCCGGCCGGCCGGTGTACGTGCCGGTGATCGTCTGGCCCACCAGGGCGAGGCCCTCGGGCAGCTGGGCGTCGACCACCTCGGCACCGGGACCGCCGGTGACCTCCAGCTCGGCGCTGTACGGCTCGTCCCACTGGACGGGCGGCAGCGGCTCGGGGTCGAGCGTGAGGCGGTCGACGTCGGCCAGCGACCACCGTGGGTAGCTCGTGCCGGTCTGGTCCTGGACGTAGCCCACGACCTCGCCCCCGTCGGTGGTGACCTGCACCTCGGTCACGCCCTCGCCCAGCACGGTGACCGTGCCGGTGCTGCGGTCCCACACCGAGGCCCGGTCGCCGGCGCCGTTCCCCTCCACGTCCTGGGCGAAGGCCACGTGCTCGCCGTCGCCGGAGACCGAGGGCGGGCCGACGCTCGTGGTGCCGTCCGACGCCCGCTCGATCGTGCCGCTGGCCCGGTCCCACACGTAGAGGTCCTCGGCCGGACCGTCGTCGGCCGTGTCCCCGGCGACCAGGTCGGTGGCCGTGGAGGTGAAGGCGACGGTCGAGCCGTCGGCGCTGATCCACGGCTGGCCGCTGGGCCCGTTGCCGTCGGTCAGGCGCGTCATGGTGTCGGCGGTGCGGTCGTGGACGAAGACGTCGGGCTGGCCGTTGTCGTCACCGGCCACCAGGTCGGTGGCCCCCGAGGTGAAGACGACGTACCGGCCGTCGCCCGACAGCCGGGGGGCGGCGCTGTGGCCGTTGCCGGCCACCACGACGGTGGCGACGCCGCCGGCCACGTCGTAGGTGACGATGTCGTCGGTGGTGCCGCCCCGCTGGCGGTAGACCACGGTGCTGCCGTCCGGGGAGATCGTCGGCTCGTAGGCCTTGGCTGCACCGCCGAGCGGCGTGGTGGTGCCGGTCAGGCGGTCGATCAGGACGCCGCCGCCCGGGTGGCCCTCGAAGCTGTACACCGAGTCGCTGACGGTGATGAACCGCCCGTCGTCGGAGACGCTGGGCCGGCTGAGGTGCATCAGCGGCACCAGCCAGCCGACCAGGGCGATGTCGTGCACCTGGTCGACGTGGCCCGACGTGCTGTCGACCGCTTCGAGATCGGCCTGGAAGTAGCCGCCCCGGGCCCGGACGACGGTGGCGCCGTCGCCCGAGACGCCGAGCTCGCCACCGGTCGCCGCCGGCGGGCGGGTCGGGCCGACGGTCTCGGGGCGGGTCTGGGCCCGGGCCTCGTACTCGGCCGAGGCGACGAGGTGGGCGGCCAGGACGATGTCGTCCTCGGTGGCCAGGCGGCCGGCCCAGTACGAGCGGTCGGCGAGGCTGGCGGCCCGCCCGAGCAGCGACCGGTAGAGGGCGTCGACCCGGCGGCCCCGGGCCTCGAACGAGAGGAACAGCTCCTTGGCCACGCGCCAGCGGTTGACGCCGGACTCCAGCCGGTCGACCCAGAAGGCGCGGCCGTCGACGTCGGGCGCCCGGTCGAGGATGCTCTCGTAGAGGGCGTCGACGTAGTCGCCGGGGGTGCCGCCGGCGTCGGCGTAGTACTCGTCGGCGGCGTAGATCGAGACGGCCACCGAGGCGACCCGGTCGCCGCCCTGGAGGCGGTCGACCCAGTAGGCCAGCCCGGCCGGCTCCGGGTCACGGCCCAGGATGTGCTGGTAGAGGTCGGTGACGACGGCCCCGACCCACTCGTCGGAGCGGGCCAGCTCCTTGGCGATCGTGCCCCGCGGGGTCCCGGCGGCGAGACGGCCGGCGAGCGTCGCCACCTCGGCCTCGGGGGCCGGCCGGCCCAGCAGGTCGAGCACGGCGGCCCGCACCCAGCGCTGGGCGGCGATCACCTCCGGCGGGGCGTCGGCGGGCGGCGGGGGCTCGGGCGACCCCGGCCACGCCTGGGCCCCCGCCGGGGCACCGGGCTCCGTCACCAGCGCCATCACCAACGCCGTCGCCACGACGACGACGGCGACCACTCCACCAGAACGCTTCATCCGATCCCCCTCGGCTCCGCAGTGCCGGGGACCGTAGCGCGCTCAGGTGCGCAGCAGGGCCTCCGCCACCGCCTCGAGCCCGGCCACCCGACTGCCCTTGACCAGGACCGCGTCGCCCGGGGCGAGGTCGCCCAGCCGCTCGACCGCCTCGGCCGCGTCGGCCACCCCGACCGGGGCCTCGTAGGCCGGCGCGGCGACGGCGACGACCTCGATCCCCCGCTCCGCGGCGTGGGCCGTGACCTGGCGGTGGCGCTCGGCGCTGTCGGCCCCGAGCTCGGCCATGACGCCGAGGACCGCCACCTTGCGGCCCGGGACCGGCAGGGCGGCCAGGGCGTCGAGGGCGGCCCGGGTCGACGTCGGGTTGGCGTTGTAGGCGTCGTTGACGACGACGAGGCCCGACGGCGCCCGCTCGACCTGCATCCGCATGCCCGAGACGGTGGCGCCGGCCAGGGCCTCGACCACATCGTCGAGGTCGACCCCGAGGGCGAGGGCGCAGGCCGCAGCGGCGACGGCGTTGGCCGCCTGGTGGGCGCCGTGGACGGCGAGGGTCACCGGGGCGTCGCCCCACGGCGAGCGGAGCAGCAGCCGGGGCCGGAGCAGATCGTCGAGCTCGACGTCGGTGGCCCGGACCTCGGCCGCCGAGGCCGGGCCGACGCCGTAGGTCAGCACCCGGGCCGTCGTCCGGTCGGCCATGGCCACGACCCGGGCGTCGTCGGCGTTGAGCACCGCCACCCCGTCGGGCGGCAGCGCCTCGACCAGCTCCCCCTTGGCCCGGGCCACGTCGTCGACGGTGCCGAACATCTCGAGGTGGGCGTCGGCCACGGCGGTGACGATGGCGGCGGTAGGCCGGGCGATCCCGCAGAGCAGGGCGATGTGGCCCGGGCCGCGGGCGCCCATCTCGATCACCGCCGCCTGGGTGGCGTCGGCGGCCCCGGCGAGGGTGAGGGGCACGCCGATCTCGTTGTTGAACGAGCGGGCGCTGGCCGCGGTGGCCCAGCGGGCGGCGAGCACGGCGGCGAGGAGGTCCTTGGTCGACGTCTTGCCCACCGACCCGGTGACGCCGACGACCCGATCCGGCAGCCGGGTGCGGGCGAGCCGGCCGATGGCGAGGAGGGCGGCGGCGGTGTCGTCGACCAGCAGGGCCGGCACGTCGACGCCCGGCACCGGCCGCGCGACGACCCCGGCGGCGGCGCCCCCCGCGACGGCGGCGGGGCCGAAGTCGTGGCCGTCGCGCTCGGCCACCCGGGCCACGACGCCGGCCCCGGGGGCGAGGGCCCGGGAGTCGATCCCGAGGCCGTCGACCGCGGTGGCCGGGTCGCCGGTGACGGTGCCGCCGGTGGCGCCGGCCAGGTCGTGGAGGGTGAGCCGCACGGCTCGGACCGTAACGGGTGGACCTCACCCGGTCCTGCCGGGCCGGGTGGGGCGGTGGGGCCCCTAGGCTCGCCGGCCATGCCCGATGAGTCCCGTCCCCGCCTCGTCGTCCTGTTCGGCGGGGTGTCGGCCGAGCGGGACGTCTCGTGCGTGTCGGCCGCCCACGTGCTGGCCGCGATCGACCCCGAGCGCTTCGACGTCGTCCCCATCGGCATCGACGGCGACGGGCGCTGGCTCCTCGCCGAGGACGCCAAGGCGCTCCTCGACAGCGGCCGGTCCGCCGAGCTGGGCAGCACCGTCGCCGTCGCCGGCAAGGAGCTGGAGCCGCTGCCCGCGGTCGCCCCGGCCGAGCCGGGCCAGCAGGTCGTGGTCCTGCCCCTGATCCACGGCCCCCTCGGCGAGGACGGCACCGTGCAGGGGAGGCTCGAGCTGGCCGGCGTCCCCTACGTCGGCAGCGGCGTCCTGGGCTCGGCGCTGTGCATGGACAAGGTGGCGGCCAAGGCCATGGCGGCCGCCGCCGGGATCCCCCAGGCCCGCCACCTCGCCGCCCGCGACGTCCAGGCCGACGCCGCCTTCCTCGACTCGGTCGAGGCGCAGCTCGGGCTGCCCGTGTTCGTGAAGCCGGCCAACATGGGCTCGTCGGTGGGCGTGGCCAAGGCCACCGACCGGGCGTCGCTGGAGGCCGCCGTGGCCGATGCCCTCCGCTACGACGAGTGGGTCGTCGTCGAGGAGGCGGTGACCGCCCGGGAGATCGAGCTCGGCGTGCTGGGCAACGCCACGCCCCGGGTCTCGGTGCCGGGCGAGATCGTCCCCAACCACGAGTTCTACGACTACGAGGACAAGTACGCCGACGGCGGCGCTCGCCTCGACATCCCGGCCGACCTCCCGGACGAGGTGGTGGCCGCGGCCCAGGAGCTGGCCCTCGACGCCTTCCGGGTGCTGCGCTGCGACGGCTACGCCCGGGTCGACCTGTTCTACGAGGAGGGCGGGCGGGGCCTGCTCCTCAACGAGATCAACACCATCCCCGGCTTCACCCCGAAGTCGATGTTCCCCATGCTGTGGGCCGCATCGGGCCTGGCCTACGCCGACCTGATCGCCGAGATGGTCGACCTCGGCGTCGAGCGCCGGCGCCACCGCGCCGGCTTCGGCCGCCCCCAGGACTGAGGTAGCGACCCGGTAGCGATCGGGCGCGACGGTCCCCTCATGTCGGAGGGATCGGCGTCGGCCTGGAAGGTCGCGGGGGCCGTCATCGCCACGGTGCTGTCGCTGGCCGCCGGAGGGCTGCGCGTCTACCTGGCCGTCCGGCCCGAGCCGAAGCCGGACCCGGTCTACGTCTGCGCCGGCACCACGGTGCCGCAGATCGGCCTGCCGCCCACCGGCCCGCCCGGCGGCGTCGGCACCCCCGCCATCCCTCCCGCCCCCCGGGTCAGCGACGAGCCCTGCGACTGAGTCGTATCGTCGGTCACATGAGCGACGACGACCGCATCGAGTGGGGCGGGGTCAACCACCTCGCCCTCGTCTGCCGGGACATGGCCCGCACCGTGGAGTTCTACGAGGGCACGCTCGGCATGCCGCTGGTGAAGACGGTGGAGCTGCCCCAGGGCATGGGCCAGCACTTCTTCTTCGACTGCGGCGGCGGCGACCTGCTCGCCTTCTTCTGGTTCGCCGACGCCCCCGAGCCGGCCCCCGGCATCTCGGCCCCGGCCGGCCGCCCCGACGTGGCCGAGCTCACCAGCGCCATCGGCTCGATGAACCACGTCGCCTTCAAGGTGCCGGTCGACCGGATCGACGAGTACCGCGACCGGCTCGTCGCCGCCGGGATCGAGTGCAGCGAGACCTGGAACCACGACGACAGCGAGTGGGGCCTGGCCCCCACGGTCACCGACGACGTCTTCGTCCGGTCCGTCTACTTCCAGGACCCCGACGGCATCCTCCTCGAGCTGGCCGCCGCCACCCGCGAATGGCGGCCGTCGGACGTGGCCCACGCCCCGATGTCGGCCGCCTCCGCCCAGGCTGCGGCGGCCGCCGCGGCCGATGCGCAGGCCGCCGCCGGCGACGTCGAGCCGGCCGTCGTCTGATGCCCCGCCTCGACCAGGTCCCCCGCTCGGAGGACAACCCGCCGATCGTGCGGGCCATGTACGACCTCCTCTTCGGCAAGGACGTCGACCCGGTGGCGACGCCCGGCACCAACACCGGCTCGCCGGGCGACTGGTGGACCACCTTCGCCGGCTGCCCGCCCGTCCTGCAGCACTGCGTCGACGGCTTCGCCCTCTACCAGTCGCCCGAGCGCCGGCTGGACCCGCAGCTGCGGGAGCTGGGCCAGACCCGTGTCGGCTGGGCCCGGGGCTCGCTGTTCGTCTACTCCCAGCACGTCAAGAGCTGCCGGGCCGTGGGGCTGGCCGAGGACAAGATCGAGGCCGTCCCGCACTGGCAGGTGGCCGACTGCTTCAGCCCGCTCGAGCGGGCCGTCCTGGCCTACACCGACGCCCTCGCCCTCGACGGCGGCCGGGTCGCCGACGGCGTCTTCGCCGTGCTGCGCGAGCACCTGTCGGACCACGAGATCCTCGAGCTCACCTACATCACGTGCCTCTACGACATGCACGCCAAGATGAGCATCGCCCTGCGCACCGAGATGGACGACGTCCCCGAGCGCATGGTCGAGCACGGCGACAAGGCCCGCAACGCCCTCGAGGTCCTCGACCGGGACTAGCCGGCATCACAGCCTATTGATAAGAGTGGCAGGGCATGCTACGGTCGGCGGCGACGACGACAACCCAGCCCGCACCGTTGCGATCGGAGCCTCCGTGCTACTCGCCCACCGTCATCGTCGGACCATCTACGAGAAGCTGTCCCCCATCCTCGGCGACGAGGAGACCGAAGCCATGCTCGCCCACTTCCCCTCCACCCCCGGCGAGGAGCCCGCCACCCGGGCCGATCTCGCAGAGCTGCGCTTGGACCTCACCGCCACGATCTACCGCGCAGCCATCACGGCGCTCATCGGCGGCCTGTCGATCGGGATGGGCATCGCCGCCGCCGTCGGGGCGGCCTTCGGCGCCTAGGGAGCCAGGGCGGCCAGGAGGTCGGCTCGGCGGCTGCGGAGCCAGGCGCGGTCGGGGGGGACGCCCATCTGCTGGCGGAGCTCGGCCTCGACGGCGGTGGCGACCACCCGGGCGCCGGCCTCGAGCAGGCGGCGGCGGACGGCGGCGACGTTCCCGTCGGGGCCGGCCAGGGCGACGGCGGCACCGTCGAGCCGGGGTCCGATCGCCTCGCCCAGGGCGGCGGTGGCGGTCGGCCCGAGCCGGGTGACCTCCCGCACCAGGACGAGGAGGTCGGCGCGACGGGCGCCCAGCCGGAGGATCTCGTCGACCACGGCGCCGAGGGCGTCCTGGCCCGGGCGGCGACCGGCCACGGCGGCCTCCAGGGCGACCCCGAGCTCGTCGACGGCGGCCTCCACGACCCCGCTGACCAGGGCATCCTTGTTCTTGAACCAGTAGAGGACCGTCTGCTTGCGGACCCCGACGGCGGCAGCCACCTCGTCGAGCGAGGTCGCCTCGACGCCCCGCCGGGCGAACCCCTCCAGGGCGGCGGCCACGATCTTCTCGCGGGTGGTCGAGACCTCCACCACCCCTTCTCTACCAGTTGGTAGAGAGATGCGCTACGGTCCGCACCCGCATGACGACGACGTCGACGCCCATCGCCACCGCCCTCGCCGGGAAGCGGATCTTCGTCACCGGGTCGACCGGCTTCCTGGGCACCGCCCTGGTCGAGCGGCTGATGCGGGCCGTGCCCGACTGCGAGCTCGTCCTCCTCGTCCGCCCGGGCCGGAAGCGCACCGTCGAGCAGCGGGCCCAGCGGGAGATCTTCAAGAACGACTGCTTCGACCGCTGGCGCGCCGAGCTGGGGTCGAAGGCGGCCTTCGACGAGGCCATCGAGCGCCGGGTCACCGTCGTGGCCGGCGACGTGGGCACCGACGGACTCGGCCTCGACGACCACGGCCGCGAGGTCCTCGCCTCGTGCGACACGATCATCCACTCGGCCGCCACGGTCAGCTTCGACTCGCCGCTCGACCTGGCCGTCGAGGTCAACCTGCTCGGCCCCACCCGCATCGCCCGCACCCTCGCCACCCTGGGCGTGGCGCCCCACCTCGTCGCGGTGAGCACCTGCTACGTCGCCGGCAACCGCCGGGGCGCGGCCCCCGAGATCAGGGTCGACGAGAGCCCGTTCTGGATCGACATCGACTGGAAGCGGGAGGTCGACGCCAGCCGCCGGGTGCGGGGCGACGCCGAGGCGGCCAGCCGGGTCCCCGAGCACCTGCAGCGCTTCCGGGCCGAGGCCCGCGACGAGCTGGGCGCGGCCGGCGGTCCGCTGCTGGCCGAGAAGACCGAGAGCTTGCGCCAGGCGTGGGTGAAGGAGCAGCTGGTCGAGGCCGGCCGGGCCCGGGCCCAGAGCCTGGGCTGGCCCGACGCCTACGCCATGACCAAGGCCCTGGGCGAGCGGGCGCTGGGCGAGGAGCGGGGCTCGGTCCCGGTGTCGATCGTGCGCCCGGCGATCATCGAGTCGGCCTGGTCGGAGCCGGTGCCGGGTTGGATCCGGGGCTTCCGCATGGCCGAGCCGGTGATCCTCTCCTACGCCCGCGGCCTGCTCAGCCAGTTCCCCGGCGTCCCCGAGGGCACGGTCGACGTGATCCCGGTCGACCTCGTCGTCGGCGCCATCTGCGCGGTGGCCGCGCGCGGCCCGGTGAACCCCGACGGCACACCCGACGTCACCCAGGTCGCCTCGGGCTCCTCCAACCCGCTCAAGTTCCAGACGATGGTCGACCAGGTCAGCGAGTGGTTCACCGAGCACCCGCTCTACGACCGCGACGGCCAGCCGATCAGCGTCCCCGAGTTCGCCTTCCCCGGCCGGGGCCGGGTCGAGGGCGAGCTGCGCCGGGCCCGGAAGGTCCTCGGCACCACCGAGAAGGTCCTCTCCGCCCTCCCCCTCCGCGGCAAGCAGGCCCAGTGGGCGGCCGGCATCGAGGAGAAGAAGGAGCTGGTCGACCGGGCCACCGCGTACGTCACCCTCTACGGCTCCTACACCGAGTGCGAGGCGATCTACGGCGTCGACCGGCTGCTCGCCCTGCACGAGGCCCTCCCCGAGCCGGACCAGCGGGACTTCGGCTGCGACCCCCGGATCGTCGACTGGGCCCACTACGTGCGGGAGATCCACCTGCCGTCGGTGGTCAAGCACGGCCGGGTCCGCACCGACGGGTCGAAGGGCACGTCGGAGAGCCGCGAGACCCGCCTCCGCCGCCAGGTCCTCGACCCGGCCCGCACGATGGCGGCCTTCGACCTCGAGAACACGCTGATCGCCAGCAACGTGGTCACCTCGTTCGCCTGGCTGGCCACCCGCCGCCTCGACGCCGGCGACCGGCGCACGCTCGTCGCCCGGCTCGTCGCCGAGGGGCCGGGCCTGCTCAAGCTCGACCAGCGGGACCGCAGCGACTTCCTCCGGCACTTCTACCGCCGCTACGAGGGCGCCCCGATCGAGGAGCTGAGGGAGGACGCGGCCGAGATGCTGAGCGACCTGATCCTCACCAAGTCGT
>JBQGCF010000367.1:0-12897 GCA_052038315.1 Iamia sp. | reverse complement strand
GGGCCGTGCCCGGCTCCGACGGACCCAGCCGGGGCCCGTCGACCGGCTCCACCCGCTCGCCCGACGAGGTCCGGGCCATGCTCTCCCGCTTCCACTCCGGGAAGCAGGCCGGCAAGTCCCCCAACGCCGCGTCCGCCGGCGTGCCCTCCTTCGACACGCCCCCCGAGATCAAGGAACCGTGATGCAGATCAGCACCGACGCCCGCAACGTGAACTGGCTGGTCAACAGCTTCGTCGAGCGGGTCCCCGGCGTGAGCGAGGCCGTCGTCGTGTCGGCCGACGGCCTGCCCATGGCCGTCTCCCAAGGCCTCGACCGGGATGCCGCCGACCGCTTCGCCGCCGTCGCCTCCGGCCTCATCGGCCTGGCCTACGGCGCCGCCGGGCGCTTCGGCGGCGGCCAGGTGACCCAGATCATCATCGAGATGGAGCACGCCTTCCTGTTCGTCACCGGCATCAGCGACGGCAGCTGCCTCGCCGTCGTCGCCGATGCCTCCTCCGACGTCGGGTTGGTGGGCTACGAGATGGCCGTGCTGGTCGAGCGGTGCGGCCAGGTCCTGACCCCCGAGCTGCGAGCCGAGCTGCAAGGAGCGCTGCCCCGATGAGGTGCCTGCCATGAGCCCCCCTGGGACCGACGGCCACGGGCTGCGGGTCCGCCCGTACGCCCTCACCGGCGGCCGGACGCGGGCCCGGACCGAGATCGCCCTCGAGACGATCCTCGTCCGCACAGCCGCCGGCGACGTCCGGGCCGAGCGCCTGGCCATGGAGAAGGGCGAGATCCTCCGGCTGTGCCGGGAGCCCTCCTCGCTGGCCGAGATCTCGGCCCACTGCCACCTGCCCCTCGGGGTCGCCCGCGTGCTCGCCGGCGACCTCTGCGACGAGGGGCTCCTCGACTTCAACCGGGAGCACGCGACCAGCGAGCGCCCGAGCCTCCGCCTCCTCGAAAGGGTGTTCGATGGACTCCAGGCCCTCTGAGCTGACCCCGGCCGACGCCGGTTCGGGTGGGCCTGCCCCGCTGCCCGTCAAGATCGTGATCGCCGGCGGCTTCGCCGTGGGCAAGACGACCTTCGTGGGGTCGATCTCCGAGATCGAGCCGCTGACCACCGAGGCCGCCATGACCAAGGTGAGCGAGGGCGTCGACGACACCAGCAAGGTCGCCACCAAGACCAGCACGACCGTCGCCATGGACTTCGGCCGCATCGGCCTGGGCGACGACCTCGTCCTCTACCTCTTCGGCACGCCCGGCCAGGACCGCTTCTGGTTCATGTGGGACGACCTGGTCCGGGGCGCGATCGGCGCCGTGGTCCTGATCGACACCCGCCGGCTGGAGGACTGCTTCCCGGCCATCGACTACTTCGAGGAGGCCGGCCTGCCGTTCGTCGTCGCCATGAACTGCTTCGACGGCGTGGCCGCCCACAGCGTCGAGGCGGTGCGGGAGGCCCTCGGCATCTCGCCCGACACCCCGATCGTCCTCACCGACGCCCGCGAGCGCACCTCGACCAAGTCGACCCTGATCGAGCTCGTCCAGCACGCCCTCGCCCGCGCCACCGTGTGACCGACCACGAGCACTCCCACGTGACGATGGGGTGCGCGTCGGTCGACCTCTGCGGTCCCGATGTGGTCCGGGTGGAGATCGACTGGGACCTCGCCGTGCAGGAGCAGAGGCGCATCTGCGCGGCCGTCGGGGCCGAGTGGTCCCCGGTCTCCGCCGAGCGTCGCGTCGCCGTGGCCGAGGACCTGCGCCACGACCTCGTACCGGTCAACGGCCTCCGCCACCCGCCGGAGGGCCGCACCACCGGATGGTTCCTCTGGGCGGGGGAGGAGATGTCCTCCGCCGCCGACTACTTCGCCCCGCTCCACGTCGCCCACCTGGCCGAGTGGCGATTCGAGGTCATCCCGTACCTGGGGCTCCCGCCCGGGTACCGGTTCCTCATCGCTCCCGGCTACGAGGACGTCTGGTTCGATGCCAGTCTCCTCGATCCGTAGCCTCGTGGGGTGATCGTCGCCGCGGCTTCCGAGACGGTGGCCGGGGGCGACGTGGTGTGGGCGATCGTGGTGACGGCCCTGGCGTGCATCCCGCTCGGCGTGTCGGTGTGGGCCCTGCTCGACGCCGCCCGCCGGCCCCGGTGGGTGTGGGCCCTGTCGTCGCACCGGCAGACGCCGTGGATGGCCGCCGTGGCCGCCGGGGTGCTGCTCACGGTGGTCGGGCTGGCCATCTCCCTCTGGTACCTGATCAAGGTCCGCCCCGACCTGGCCGCCGTCGAGCGGGGCGACCTCGGTCCGGCCTCCGGCGCGACCCATGGCTGACGGGCCGATCACCTTCCTCGACGCCGTCGCCCCGCTGCTGTCCCGGCGGCGCCCGCCGTTCGACTTGCCGGCCGGCACGGTGTCGGCCTACGAGGGGGTGGGCGCCACGATCGAGGCCGGCTACGGCCACACCGTCGAAGAGCTGGACGACGCCCTCGCCCCTCGCTGGTTCCTCCAGAGGATGTTCGACGACCCTCGGCCGGCCGGGTTCGCCGAGGTGGCGGTGATCGCCGAGCAGGTGGCGGTGCTCGACGAACGCCTCCGCGCCGCCTGCCGGACCGACGTGGTGCGGCGCGACGCCGACCAGGACTGGTGGGCGCGGCTCGTGCCCCTGCGGATCGAGGGCGAGCTGATCGCCGACCTCGGCCGGCCCGGCGCCGTCCGGCCCGGGGTCGCCTGGCCCGTCGACGAGGGCTGACGGGCAGCGCATCCGAGGGGTCGGGGCGTCGGGCTACGGTCCGGGCGATGACGGTGCGCGTGGGGTTCCTGGGGGCGGGGCTGATCGCCACGTTCCACTCGAAGATGCTCAAGGGGAGCGGGGAGGACGTGGCCTGGGCCGGTGTCTTCGACCCCGATGCGGACCGGACGGCCGCCTTCGCCGCCGCCAGCGGAGCCACCGCCTGCGCCGGCGAGGACGAGGTCCTCGACTCCTGCGACGCCGTCTACGTGTGCACGTGGACCTCCGAGCACCCCCGCCTCGTGGCCAAGGCGGTCGAGCGGGGCCTGCCGGTCTTCTGCGAGAAGCCCCTCGCCATGGACCTGGCCGCCGCCGAGGCGATGGTCGAGGGCGTGGTGGCATCCGGCGTGGTCAACCAGTGCGGGCTCGTCCTGCGTCGCAGCCCGGCGTTCAACCTGGTCAAGGCCCTACGTGAGGATCCGGCGGCGGGGCCGACGATGGCGGTCGTCTTCCGCGACGACCAGTACATCCCGACCCAGGGCCAGTACGCCTCGACCTGGCGAGCCGACCGCACCAAGGCCGGCGCCGGCACCTTCATCGAGCACTCGATCCACGACGTCGACATGCTCGAGCACGTGATCGGCCCGGTCACCGAGATCAGCGCCCGCCAGGCCAACCACCACGGCCACCCCGGCATCGAGGACGTCTTCAGCGCCTCGGTCACCTTCGCCGACGGCGCCCTCGGCACCCTCACGTCGGTGTGGCACGACGTCCTCGCCCGTCCGAGCCTGCGGCGGGTGGAGGTCTTCTGCGGCTCCCGCTGGATCGCCCTGGAGGACGACTGGTTCGGCCCGGTCACCTGGCAGGACCCCGACGGCCCGGCCGTGACGGTCAGCGGCGAGTCGCTGATCGCAGCCTGCGAGGAGCGGGGCATCGCCATGCCCAACCCCGACGGCGACTTCGTCCGGGCCGTCCGCGACGGCACCCCCGCCCACCCCGACCTCACCGTCGCCCTCCGCGCCCACCGCATCGTCGACGCCGCCTACCGCTCCGCCGCCAGCGGCGGCACCCCCATCGCCATCTGATGGTGGACGTCCTGGACCTCGCCCGCCGCATCCTCTCGGCCGACGTCCTCGAGCGGACGATGGCCGCCGACGAGGCGACCGACGTGATGCGGGGCCTCGGCGGCGCGGCGCCGGCCCTCTCATCGGTGCTTGCCCTCGCCGCTCGGTACGAGACCGACGAGCGGGCTCGCGAGTCGCAGCTCCACGCCCTGGTCGAGATGGACGTCTGGAGTCTGGTGAGCGCCGACATCGTCCCCCTGATCAGCGCCCTGGAGGGGCCGCCGCCCGATGCCGAGCAGCTCGACTACCTGGCCGAGCTGCTGGGGGAGGGCGACGACGGCTAGCTGATCGGGCAGGAGCCGCCGTCGGCCATGAGGGTCTGGCCGGTGACGAAGCGGCTGTCGGCGCCGAGCAGGAAGCGGGCGACGGGACCGATGTCGTCGACGGCGTCGCCCAGCCGGCCGAGCGGGTCACGGCCCAGCACCCGGGCCTCCATGGCCGGGTCCCGCTCGAAGGCGGTGACCATGGCGGGGGTGGCGGCCAGCGGGGCCAGGGCGTTGACCCGCACGCCGAGCGGTCCCCACTCCCGGGCCAGGGCCCGGACGATGCCGCGCTGGGCGGCCTTCACCGCCGCGTAGGCGGGCAGGCGGGCCTTGCCCTCGAAGCCGGCCTCGGACGTCAGCACGACGTAGGACCCGCCGGCCACCGAGGCCCGCAGGTGGGGGAGGGCCGACCGGGCGAGCAGGTAGGTGCCCCGGACGGACACGCCCACGTGATCGGACCAGTCGGCGAGGGACAGGTCGGCCAGCGCACCGGGGACGGGCGACAGGCCGCTGGTGGCGTTGTGGACCACCCCGTCGAGGCCGCCCGAGCCGGCGACGACGGCGTCGACCGCGGCGGCCACCGAGCCGGCGTCGTCGACCGAGCAGGCGACGAAGTGCCCGCGACCCCCGGCGGCGGTCACCTCGTCGGCCACGGTCGCGCCCTGCTCGGCCCGCCGGGCGGCGATCCACACGGTCCAGCCGGCTGCCCCGCAGGCCAGGGCGATGCCCCGCCCGACACCGCCGCTCGCCCCCGTCACCAGGACGACCCGGCTCACCGCCACGACCGCCCGCAGTCGGCGTGCACCACGGTCCCCGTCACCCCGGCCGCGTCGTCGGCCAGGAGCAGGCGGACCGCTCCGGCGACCTCGTCCTCCACGGCGCCGGGGAAGGTCGGGAGCGACGGCGCCGGGTCGACGACGGTCGCCGGCACCAGGCGGGTCGGCGTGGTCACGGCGTTGACCCGCACGCCCCGCCCGCCCTCGGACCGGGCCAGCGAGCGGACCATCGCCTCGACGGCATCGGCCACCCCTGCCTCGGCGGCCCAGCCGGCGCAGTCGAGCGGTGCCGGCCGCTCCACCACGGCGACGATCGCCCCGCCGTCGGCGCACCGCCGGGCCGCCACGCCGAGGGCGGTGAACCACCGGGCCAGCGGCTCCTCGGCCCGGGCCACCCACTCCTCCGACGAGAGCGTCGCCAGCCCCGCCGGCTCCGCCACCGCCTCGGTCCACATCGCCACCACCACCGCCCGGACCGCCTCGCCACCCCCGAACTCGGGGGAGATGGTGACGCGTTCCGGTCGCATTCTCCCCCGAGTTCGGGGAGGGGGGTCGGGCAACGCCAGGAGGACGTGGGTGGCGTCGAGGGCGGTGGCCAGCGAGGCGACCTCGGGGGCGGACGAACCCAGCAGGAGGGTCATCGGGGGCGGACCACGACGCCGGGGCGGGCCTCGGTGCGCTCGCCGTCGTCGACGATCGTCTCGCCGTTGACGATCGTGGCCCGGATGCCCCGGGGCGCGGCCCGGAAGCGGGGGACGCCGACGACCGGGTCGGCCTCGAGCCGGCAGGTGCCGACGTCGATCCGCTCGGGGTCGAACAGGAAGATGTCCGCCGGCCAGCCGGGGGCGAGGATGCCCCGGTCGGTCAGCCCGAGGATCGCCGCCGGCACGGCGGTCATCAGCCGGATCGCCTCCTCCAGCCGCCAGACCTGCTCGCTCCGCCACCAGGTGGCGAGGAAGTGGGTCGACCACTCCTGGCCGTCGTCCCGGTCGAGGTGGGCGCCGCCGTCGGACACGCCCACGATCATCTGCGGGTGCTTCTGCACGTCCCGCAGCAGCTCGCGCCACGCAGGGGTCTCGTTCGACCAGTGGAAGACGGCGTCGAGGTCGTCGGCCAGGGCCAGGTCGAGCATGGCGTCGGCCGGGTGGCGACGGGTCTCGGCCCCGATGTCCGTCATCGACCGGCCCAGCCAGCGCTGGTCGTCGGCCACCCGGGTGTCGGACAGCCGCAGGCTCTCCCAGAACGGCGGGGGCAGCGTCGACCCGGCCGCGGGGTCGGTGTTGGGGTGGTCGATGGCGTCACGCAGCAGCTCCCGGTGGGCCGGGTCCGACAGGAGGGCGCGCTGCTCGGAGCGCGAGGCCGAGAGCAGTGAGTTCCACAGCGGCACGCCCTCGTACCGCGACGTCCCCTCGGCCAGCGTGAACGGGCCGTTGAGGGCCCGGGTCATCAGCAGCGAGTACACCGGCGTGCCCTCGGCGGCCGACCGGTCGAGGAACGCCCGCGACTCCTCCCACGTCTTGGTCGGGGCGTCGACCTTGGAGCGTCCGCCCAGCCCCTGGGTGATCGACGGGACGCCGCCGCGCCGGGCCAGCTCGATCAGCAGGTCCCGGTCGGCGGGGGAGATGCCCTCGACCGCGCTCTCGGGGGCGAAGGCGATCGACCCCCGCCCGTAGCGCCCGACGGCGTCGGCCAGGGCCCGGCACTCGTCGAGGGTCGCCAGCCGGCTCGGGATGGGCCGGTCGGCCAGGTCGAGGTGGGTCGGGGCCAGCGACGACGAGAACCCGAGCGCCCCGCACGCCATGGCCTCGTCGACCATGGCCACCATCGAGGCGATCTCGGACGCCGTGGCCGCCCGCTCGTAGGAGGCGTCGCCCATCACCCAGCGCCGGATCGCCGAGTGGCCGACGTACATCCCCATGTTCACGCCGAGCCGCCCGGTCCGGGTCGAGAGGAACTCGGGGAACGTCTCGAAGTCCCACGGGATCTGCTCCAGGGCGGCCAGGTCCATCCCCTCGACCCGCGCGAACAGCTGGCCGAGGTACTCGTGGTCGTCCTGCCGGCACGGGGCCACGCCGAAGCCGCAGTTGCCGGCGGCCACCGTGGTCACGCCGTGGAGCGACGACGTGTCGCACAGCCCGTCCCACGTGATCTGCGGGTCGTAGTGGGTGTGGGCGTCGACGATGCCGGGGGCGACGACGAGCCCGTCGGCCTCGATCGTCTGCCGCGCCGCCTCGCCGGCCAGCCGGCCGACGGCGGTGACGCGCCCGTCGGAGACGGCGACGTCGGCGTGGCGCCCGGGGACGCCGGTGCCGTCGACGAGGAGGCCGCCACGGATGAGGAGGTCGTGCATGGTGTTCCTTGGGTGTGTCCGCCGGGGGACCGGCGAGTCGTCAGAAGACGGCGATGGGGTTGACCGGGCTGCCGGTGCCGCCGGGGATCCGCAGCGGAGCGATGCTCAGCAGGAACTCCCAGCGCCCGTGCTCGGCGCACGCCGCGACCAGGTCGTCGAGGCGGAGGTTGTCGACCAGGACCATGCCGATGCCGGCGATGGCGACCTGGTGGATGGGGAAGGGCCAGCCGTCGATGGGGACGGGTGGCATGCGGTCCGAGATCCCGTCGCTGGCCAGCAGGGCCACGTCGCGGTCACGGATCCAGGCCAGGCAGGCCGGGTCGAGCCCGGCGAGGGACTCGAAGGCGCTCAGGGTCCGGCCCCGGGCGGCGGCGTCGGCCACGCACGCGTCGCGACCGGTGGCGACGATCAGCAGGTCGCCGGCCCCCACCTCGCTGCCCTGGCGGTCGACCGCGGCGGACAGGTCGGACGGCGTGATGGGGGAGGAGGGGTCGACCCAGGCCACGCCCCGCGCCGCGGGGACGTCGAGCAGGACGCCCCGCCCGACCACACCGGACGACAGCGCCATCACCGAGCCGCGCTCGGCGCCGTCGGGCGTGACCAGCTCGGCCGGGTGGTCGCCGAACATCCGGCCCCGCACGAAGATGTGGCTGAGGGCGTCGACGTGGGTGACCCCCATGCCGTGGACCTCGGTGCCGATGGCGTCCCGCGAGGCCTCGTAGCCGGGGAGGCCGGGCATCTCTCGGTCGTGCCCGCAGGCCAGCATCTCGTGCGAGGCCGGCGTCGGCGTGTCGGGCGTGGGGGAGAAGGTCAGGTCGCGCCCGAGGCTGACCGCCACCCCGGTGGTGACCAGGGCGGCCGCCGCGGCCCGGCGCTCGGGGGTGACGAGGTGCAGCGTGCCCCGGTCGTCGTCGGCCCAGCGGCCCCAGTTGCGGGTGGACTCCCAGAGGGCGTCGATCTCGGCGGGCGTCGTCACGGCGGTCCGGGGACGGGTTCGCGGGCCGCGGCGCCGCCCAGCAGCACGGTCTGCAGGGTGGCCGCCAGCTCCTCGGCGTGCGAGGCCGGGACCGGGTGGCTGGCGTAGCGGACGGTGTCGATCAGGGCGTGGATCGAGCTGGTGGCGATCCGCACCATGGCCGTCGAGTCGATGCTGGCGTCGAGCGAGCCGTCGGCCTTGCCCTTGTCGACGACGGCCTTCCAGAGGTCGAGCGTCTCGAGGCTCATGGCCTGCACGTCGCCCAGCTCCTCGAGCGTGGAGAGCGAGTGCCAGTCGTAGTGGAGGATGGTCAGCTCGTCGCGGTGGGCGTCGCAGACCCGGTAGACGGTGGCGATCATCGCCCGCAGCTGGTCCGCGCCGGTGGCGTCGGAGGCGACGATCTCGCGCTGGGCCGGCAGCAGCTCGTCGTAGAAGCGCACGACGATCTCGCCGACCAGCGCCGCCTTCGACTTGAAGTGCGAGTAGAGGCTGCCGGCCAGCAGGCCCGAGGCCTCGGCGATGTCCCGCATCGAGGTGGTGGCGTAGCCCCGCTCGGCGATCTGCGCCTTGGCCAGCACCAGGATCTCGTCACGTCGCGCCACGGTCATCGTCCCCTCGGTCGGTCTGGAAGCCGTGGACATGGTGGCTCATGTCGCCCACCAGGAGCTGCGCATCGCGGCGCTCGGTGAAGCGCCAGGCTCCGTCGACCTTGGCGAAGGCGTCCCGGTGGAGGCTGACCGCCACCGCCTGGAGCGGGAAGCCGGGCCGGGCCTGCATCACGGTGACGTAGCTGCGGGCCGTGGCCGTCAGCCCGTCGTCGGCCACGTGGACGTCCAGGTTGCTGATGCAGTGGCAGACGTGGGGGAGGCCGTCGTCGTACAGCTTCACCGACCGGCCCCACAGGTCGCGGAGCACGTCCCGTCCGCTGAACGACGAGCCGTCGCCGGCCACCAACGTGGCGTGGGCGAAGAGGTCGGCCACGCCGTCGAGGTCGCCGCCGTCGATCCGCTCGGCGTAGGCGTGGACGAGGTGCCGGATGGCCTCGTGGTCGGGAACCGTGCTCATGAGATCTCCAGGGGGTCGCCGGCGAGCGAGCCGCCGTCGACGGCGTACTCCGAGCCGCTGCAGTAGGAGGCGGCGTCGGAGGCGAGGAAGGCGACCAGCTCGGCCACGTCGACCGGCTCGCCGATGCGCGGGACCGGCAGGCTGCCGAAGATGGCGTCCTTGTCGACGGCGTCGAACTCGGGGGAGGCCACCATCGGCGTGTCGATCGTCCCCGGGCACACCGCGTTGACGCGGATGCCGGCCGGCCCCAGCTCGAGGGCGGCGACCCGGGTCATGCCCCGGATGGCCCACTTGGTGGCGACGTAGGCCACGCACCCGGGCACGCCCTTGAACCCGGCCACCGACGAGACGTTGACGATCGAGGCGCCGGCGGCCCGGCCGGCCGCCTTCAGGGCGGGAGCGGCGGCCTGCATCCCGAGGAAGCAACCGGTCTGGTTGACGGCGACGACGGCGCCCCAATCCTCCTCGGAGAGGGTCTCGATCGTGCCCGTGCGGACGATGCCGGCGTTGTTGACCAGCGTGGTCAACGCCCCGTAGGTCTCGACGGCGACGTCGACCGCGGTGGCCCACTGCTCCGACGACGTCACGTCGAGGGGGACGAAGGTGACCGCCTCGCCCAGCTCCTCGGCCAGGGCCTCGCCCTCGGCCTCCAGCACGTCGCCGATCACCACCTTGGCGCCCCGCTCGACCAGCAGCCGGGCCTCGGCCTCGCCCTGGCCCCGGGCCCCGCCCGTCACCAGGGCGACCTTCCCCTCCATCCCGATCACGAGGCCGGGCCGGACGACCGGGCGAAGCGGTCCGACGACACGCCCCACCACGCCGGTCGGGGCACGCCCTCCGGCCAGGTGCCGTCGAGCCAGGCCAGCGAGGCCACGTACTCCTGGATCCGCCAGCCGTCGGCGGTGCGGACCATCGTCGTGTCGTAGAAGCCGCCGTCGGCCAGCAGCTGGTCGGCCCCGTCGACGATCGACACCATCTGGGTGAAGACGTAGTTGCGGACCGTCGCCGTGTCACCGTCGAGGTCGATGGCGAAGTTGGTCTGGTAGTGCTGGATGGCGGCGAAGATCGCCAGCGAGTCCCGCAGGTAGCCCTTGATGGCGGGGAAGGTGTCCCGGGCCCCGCCGTTGTTGGAGAAGTCGATCACCGCGCCCTCGACGAAGAGGGCGTCGAGCCCGTCCCAGTCGGACTCGTCCACGCGCTGGGCGTAGCGGGACAGCACCTCCATGATCTCGACCCGGTCGGCGGCGCGCGCCAGTCGATCGTCGCTCATGTCCTCGGTTCCTCTTTCAGCTAGGGGACGGTGTAGCCACCGTCGACGGCCAGGGCGGCGCCCACCACGAAGGAGGCGGCGTCGGAGGCGAGCCACAGGACCGCCTCGGCGATCTCGCGGGCCTCGGCGATGCGACCGATGGGGTGGAGGCCGGCCACCGCCGCCTCGGCCTCGGCCGAGCCGTCCATCCACTGGTCGACCATCCGGCTGCGGGCGGTGCCCGGGCAGACCGCGTTCACCCGGATGCCCTCGCCGATGTACTCGAGGGCGGCGGCCTTGGTCAGCCCGATCACGCCGTGCTTGGCGGCCACGTAGTTGGAGAAGCGGGGGACACCGATCAGCCCGGCGCCCGACGAGGTGTTGACGATCGCCCCGCCGCCGACCTTCCGCATCTCGGGCACCTGGTGCTTGATGCAGTAGAAGACGCCGTCGAGCATGATCCCGACGCCGGCCCGCCAAACGTCGTCGGGCATCTCGTCGATCGGCAGGTCGGCGCCCTTGATGCCGGCGTTGTTGTGGGCGATGTCGAGCCGCCCGAAGGCGTCGACGGTGGCCGCCACCATGGCCTGGACCGAGGCGGCATCGGCCACGTCGACCGCGACGGGGACGGCCTCGCCGCCCGCGGCGGCGATCAGCTCGACCGTCTCGGTGGCGCCGGCCAGGTCGATGTCGGCCACCGCCACCTTGGCCCCGTGCTCGGCGAAGAGCCGGGCCGACTCCCGCCCGATCCCCCCGGCGGCCCCGGTGACCAGGGCGACCTTGCCCGTGAGCTGCGCTTCCGTCATGTGACCCCCTGGTCTCGTCCCGATGCTGACAAACCGATCCTGACAAATGCTCGTTAGTAGGACGCTTGTCACCTGATGTGTCGAACGTTATACTAACGGTCGTTAGTTCGCAACAGCGTTCGACGACCTCAGGGGGTCCCACATGCACTCATCCACCTTCCGGCGCGGCGCGGCCATCGGGCTCGCCGCCGCCCTGCTCCTCGCCGGTTGCGGCACCTCCGAGAAGGAGTCCTCGGGTGGTGGCGGCGGGGGGTCGGGCTCCGGATCGGGCGGGTCCAGCAGCAGCGGCGAGGTGCGCGGCGTCACCGACGACACGATCACCATCGGGGGGATCGCCCCGCTGACCAGCGCCTCGGGCGGCTACCCGGGCGCGGACGTCGGGGCCGAGGCCCGTTTCCAGCGGGCCAACGAGGAGGGCGGCATCCACGGCCGCACCATCGAGTACCTCGGCACCGAAGACGACACCGAGGACGGCACCAAGAACCTCGACCTGGCCCGTGAGATGGTGGACCAGGGTGCCTTCGCCATCGTCCCCATGCTCGGCGCCGGCTTCCTCCCGGCCACGTCCGACTACCTCGACTCCGAGCAGGTCCCGTCGGTCGGCTGGGGCTTCATGCCCGGCCAGTGCGGGGCCGAGGACAGCTACGGCTTCGGCTTCAACGGCTGCATCCAACCCCCGGGCGGCGAGCTGGCCAACACCTCGCTGGCGGCCCAGATCATGGAGGAGCTGGGCGGCGAGGCCACCGTGGCCATCGTCTCCGACGACACCGCCAACTCGACCGAGGGACTGGAGACGGTGAAGGGCGCCTTCCTGGCCGAGGGGGCCGAGGTCGTCTACGCCAAGCCCAACGTCCCCACCTCCGAGCAGGTCGACTACACGCCGTTCGTCCAGGACGTCATGACCTCGAACGACGGCGGCCCGCCCGACCTGGTCGTGTTCAACAGCCTGTTCTCCAACACCGTCGGCATCACCGCCGGGCTCCGGGGCGCCGGGTTCGAGGGCGAGACCCTCAACTACATCGCCTACGTCCCCGGCCTGCTCGAGCAGAGCCCCGACGTGGCCGCCGCCCTCGACGGCTCGTACGTCAGCACCCAGTTCCTGCCGACCGAGTTCGGCGGTGACGCCATCGAGCAGATGGAGGCCGACTTCGCCGCCGTCGACCCCGACGCCCAGATCACCCTGGGCGCGGCGCTGACCTACTGGATGGCCGACGTCTTCGTGCAGATGCTCGACGCCGTGGGCGAGGACCTGACGCCGGAGACCTTCGGCGAGGTCATCAACGGCGGCTGGACCTACGAGCCCGAGGGCGACCCGGCCGGTCTCGGCCCGATCGAGTACCCGAAGGGCCACGGCGAGCCGGCCCCGTGCTCGGCCCTGGTGAAGATCGACGGCACCAGCTACGAGCCGATCAGCCCGCTCGAGTGCTCGGAGAACGTCCCGCTCTCGGAGATCGAAGGAGCCTGAGGCCCCGGTGGGGGGCCGGGGCGCTGGGGACCCGGCCCCCCCGCCCGCGCCCGATCGCGGTCGATGGACAATCTCCTCGCCCGCGTCGTCCGCGGTGCCGTGTACGGCGCCGTCTACTCGCGG
>JBQGCF010000366.1:0-13656 GCA_052038315.1 Iamia sp. | reverse complement strand
GGGGGCGTCGAAGTTCTGCGGGAACCGGAGCCCGAGGAGCAGGGCGCAGCCGATGGCGATGTCGGTGTAGCCGCTGAAGTCGGCGTAGATCTGGATGGCGTAGGCGTAGATGGCGATCAGGATCTCGAAGGACCGGTACTGCCCCGGGACGGCGAAGACGTCGTCGACGATGGCGGCCGAGACGAAGCTCGAGATCACGACCTTCTTGAACAGCCCGGCCATGATCAGCCGGAAGGCCAGGGCGCTGTTGACCCGCCGGGGGTCGGCCCGCTCGCGCAGCTGGGGCAGCAGCTCGCGGGCCCGCACGATCGGCCCGGCGACCAGATGGGGGAAGAAGCTCAGGTAGACGGCGAAGTCGAGCAGCGGCGACGGCTCGGCGTCGTCCCGGAACACGTCGATCACGTAGCTGAGGGCCTGGAACGTGAAGAAGGAGATCGCCACGGGCAGGACGATCTGGAGCGGCACCCACCCGGTCTCGATGCCGACCGCCGACAGCGTGCTGCTGACCGACTCGATGAAGAAGTCGGTGTACTTGTAGTAGCCGAGGATGCCCAGGTTGACGGCCACCGCGACGCCCAGGATCGCCTTGCGCCGGCCCTCGTCGCCCTCCCGGTGGATCGCCACCGCGAAGCCCTGGTTGGCCAGGATCGAGAAGCCGAGCAGCAGGCAGTACACCCACTCGAAGGCGCCGTAGAAGACGAAGCTGGCGGCCAGCAGGAACCAGCGCCACGGCTGGGGGTGGGGCCGGAGGAGCCAGCTGACGACGAAGACGCCCGAGAAGAACAGGGCGAACTCGAAGGTCGGGAACAGCACTCGCCGTGCTCCAGGAGGCGCTAGGGGCCACCCATCGTGGCACCCCCGGGCCCTCCCCCAGCGGACCCTCCTCGGTGGTGGTCCTGACCGGCGGCGTCAGCGACGGGCCCGGCGCGCGCCGCGGCGCCAGGCCGGTGGCATCCGGCGCCACGAGGACCCGGTCGGGGTCCGCGGGGCACGGGCGGCCGCACCGGGCGGCAACGGCCCGACCAGGGCGTCGGCCCGCTGCCGGGCCAGGGCGACCACGCGCCGCTGGGCCCCGGCGTCGCCCCGGAGGCGGACGAGGACCCGTGGCAGGGCCTCGATCCACGTCACCCCGACCGGGAGCTGCTCGGGCAGCAGCTCGCTCCACCGCCGGCCGGCGTCCCAGCCCGCGGGGATCTCGCCGGTGACGGCGACGAGCAGCAGGTCGAGGTCCCAGGGCCGCTCCCACCCGACGAGGTGGAGGCTGCACATCCACTGGCTCCGGTCGCGGGTGACCACCAGCTCGTCGCCGGCCAGGCTGCGCCAGCGGTAGAGCCGGTCCCCCATGGCCTCGGGTCCCCGCTCCTCGACCAGGCGCCAGCCCTGGTCCTCGAGCCAGCGCATGGTGGCGCCGACGTCGGCGGTCGCCTCGGGGGGAACGGTCACCGGCTCGGGCACCCGCTCAGCCTCTCACCCTTTCGGGTGTGATGCGGTGACGGGCCTGGGCGAGCAGCAGGTCGGCGGGCACGGGCGACCCGAGCCGGAAGCCCTGGGCCTCGTCGCAGCCCATCTCGACGAGCATCTCGAGCTGCTCGTCGGTCTCGACCCCCTCCCCCAGGGCGGCGATGCCGAGGGCGTGGGCCAGCCCGATCACCGAGGCGACGATCGTCCGGTCCTGCTCGCTGGTCGTCATGCGGGTGACGAAGGTGCCGTCGACCTTGAGCACCTGCACCGGGAAGGCGCTGAGGTAGCTGAGCGAGCAGTAGCCGGTGCCGAAGTCGTCGATGGCCAGGCTGACGCCGAGGCGACGGAGGCGGCGCAGCGTCTCGAGGGCCCCCTCGGGATCGTCCATCAGCGCCGTCTCCGTCACCTCCAGCACCAGCGCCCGGGCCGGCGCGCCGGAGACGGCGAGGGCCCGCTGCACGGCATCGACGATCCGACCCTCGCCCAGCTGCCGGGCCGACACGTTGACCGCCATGGTCAGGCCGACGCCGGCCTCCTCCCAGCGGGCCAGCTCGCAGCAGGCCACCTCGAGGATGCGGGCGCCGAGGGGGACGATCAGGCCGGTGTCCTCGGCCACCCGGATGACCTCGGCCGGGCTGCCCAGCCGCCCGTCGGGGTGGGGCCAGCGGAGCAGGGCCTCGGCCCCGACCAGGGCCGGCTCGCCGTCGTCGATCCGCCACAGCGGCTGGTAGTGGAGGGTGATCTCGGAGCCGGGGGCCAACGCCTCGGTGATCGACGCCTCGATCCGGCGGCGCCGCTCGGCCCGCCAGCGGAGGCTGTCGTCGAACAGCTCGACGGCGCCCCGGCCCCGGGCCTTGGCCTCGTACATGGCCGTGTCGGCATCGGTGATCACCGTGCCGGGATCGCACGGGCCGACGGCGAGGCGGACGCCGATCGTGGCGCTGACCGAGAGCTCGGCGCCCTTGATCGACACCGGGGCCTCGAGCGCGTCGGTCACCCGGTGGGCGATGGCGAGGGCCGTGTCGGCGTCGCTGACCCCCTCGCACAGGATCACGAACTCGTCGCCGCCCAGGCGGGCCACCAGGTTGCCGGGCCGCACCGCCCCGCCCAGGCGCGCCGCCACGACCCGGAGCACCTCGTCGCCCCGCTCGTGGCCACGGGTGTCGTTGATCGCCTTGAACCCGTCGAGGTCGCAGAACAGCACCGCCACCCGCGCCCCCGGCGGCACCGCGCCCAGCCGGTCGAGCAGCATCGCCCGGTTCGGGAGGCCGGTCAGGGCGTCGTGGGCGGCTTGGTGCGTGAGCGCCTCCTCGGCCTGGTGGCGATCGGTCGTGTCCCGGGCGTTGACGACGACGCCGGCGATCGACGGGTCGTCGAGCAGGTTGGTCGCCATGGCGTCGATCCAGCGCCAGCCCTGCGTGCTGGCGTCGCGGACGCGCAGCTCGGCCCGGCCGGAGCCGGTGGTGAGGACGTCGATCGTGACACGGTCGAGGATGGCCTCGTCCTCGGGGTGGACCAGCGGCCGCAGGGTGGTGCCGACCGTGGCCTCCGGGTCGTAGCCCAGGATCCGCTTCACCGAGGGGCTGAGGTAGGTGAGGGTGTCGTTGCCATCGGTGACCAGCACCAGGTCGCTGGAGTTGCGGACCAGGCCCTCGTAGTGGTCGGCGGTGATCTTGACGGCCCGGGCCAGCTCGACGTTCTCGGCGATGGTCAGGAGCTGGCGGATCGCCATCAGCAGCACGACGACGATGCCGGACCAGAGGAAGGGCGGGGCCAGGTCCTCGAAGAAGCGACCGGTGACCAGCCCGGCCACCAGCGTCGCCCCGATCGGCAGGTAGACGAGCAGCGTCCCGGAGATCGAGGGGGCGTCGCCGGCGCCCTGGGCGCTGACGTCGGCGTCGCCCCGGCACCGGTCGGCGGCCACGCCCACCAGGCAGATGCCGGCCAGCCACACCACGTCGAGGGGCGCACCCGAGCTGTAGCGGTCCTCCATCTGGAGCCAGGAGAAGAGGGTCGAGCACACCGCGTTGGCGAGCAGGCCGGCGGCCAGCAGCCCGAAGACGATCCGCTGGCCGCGCCGCACCCGGCTGAAGGTCATCAGCACGACGCTCGCCGCGGCCCCGCTGAGCAGGGGGTACACCAGCCCCAGGGCCCGTGCCGTCGACCTGCTGCCCAGGTCGAGGATGTCGGGCAGGACGACGACCCAGGCGAGGCAGAAGGTGGCCGCCGCCGCGATCAGGCCGTCGGTGACGCGCCGCAACCGGGCTGCGACCTGGCGGGTCCCCACCGGGAAGCTGAGGACGCCGGCGACGGCCAGCGGCAGGGCCACGGCGAAGCCCACGTCGGCCAGCGAGGCGAACGGCGCCCGGCGGTGCTGGACCTCCTCGATGAACGTCCAGGTCACCTGGCCGGCCCACCACGCCACCATCGACGCCGCCAGCAGGTTCCAGGCCCGACGGGCCGGACCGGTGCAGCGCCGGGCCGCACCCACCAGGAGCAGGGCGACGACGCCGGCCACCACCAGCCAGGTCAGGTTGACGAGCAGTCGGCTGGTCTCCTGGCCCCCGGGGTCGGTCGCCACCAGGGCGGTGAACGCCGCCACGACGGCGGCCACGACGGCGAGGGACCGGGCCAGCCGGGGGCGCGCCGGGGTCGCCGTGGGGTCGTGGGGGAAGACGTCCACCCCTGTCAGGTCGGCAGCCCGAGCCCCGGCTCAAGCGCCCGTTGGGGTGACACCCGCTGCCGCACGACCCCCTCAAGGCGGGGGGTCCCGGTCCGATGTCACAGGCATGGCCGACGGATCCCCCGTCGTCCGGCCAGCACCGCCCACCGGAACCCTCCTCCTCACATCACTGCTCGCCGG
This sequence comes from Iamia sp., assembly GCA_052038315.1. Classification (GTDB taxonomy): domain Bacteria; phylum Actinomycetota; class Acidimicrobiia; order Acidimicrobiales; family Iamiaceae; genus Iamia. The sequence goes on along the minus strand of JBQGCF010000366.1, from coordinate 9,332 downwards.
CGGGGCAGCCCTGGTGGCCGGACACATCCTCCTGCGTGACCGCGACGCATCCGATGCCACGTACCTCGGCGCCCTGGGCCTGGCCGCCGTCGTCGGCGGCCTGGCCGCGAGCCGCACCCCGGTCCGGCCCCGGCGGGTGTGGGCCCTGGTCGCCCTCGGGATCGCCGCCTCGGCCGCCGCCGACCTCGTCTACAGCGCCTACGGCTGGTGGGGCGGGGGCGAACCCGACGTATCGCTCGCCGACCCGCTCTGGCTCTCGTCGTACGTCTTCCTGGGTGTCGGCCTCCTGCGGCTCACCCCCGGTCGGGAGACCGCTCGCGGCGTCGACGTCGACGTCGTCATCGACTCGCTCGTCGTCACCGTGATCGCCCTCCTCGTCGTGTGGGAGGTCGCCCTCGGCGCCCTGGTCAGCGACACCGCGACGCCGCTCCTGGCCCGCGCCGTCTGGGCCATCTACCCGGTGCTGGACATCGTGCTGCTCGGCCTCGTCGTCCGGCTGGCGCTGCTCCACCACCGGAGCCGCTCCCCCGCCCTCGTCCTGCTCGGCGCCGGCATCGCCTCCTGGCTGGCCGCCGACCTCGCCTACCTGGTGGTCACCTCCGAGGCCCTGCTCGTGTGGCTCGACGTCGGCTGGATGGTCGCCTCCCTCCTGCTCGCCGGCGCCATCGTCGTGCGGACCCGCGAGCGGCCCCGGCCGGAGGCCACGGCCACCGCTCCCCGCCGCGAGCGGCTGTGGCTGATCATGGTCCCGATCCTCGTGCCCACGGCGATCGAGGTGCGGGGCTTCCTGCGCGACGAGGACGCCAACCCCTTCGCCCTGGGCGCGGCGACGCTCGCCCTGGTCGCCCTGGCCAGCCTGCGGGGCCTCCGGCTGCTGCGGGCGGCCGAGCGGGCCCGGGCCGAGGTCCAGGCGCGGGAGGCGCACTTCCGGGCCCTGGCGTCGAGCTCGTCGGACGCCGTGGTCGTGCTCGACGGCGACGAGCGGATCGTCGAGGCGTCGGGCAACCTCCAGGCCCTCGTCGGGAGGGACGACGTCCTCGGCGAGGCCGTCTTCACCGCCCTGGCCAGCGTCGACCCCGTCGCCCTGGCCACCTACCTGGCCACCGCCCGGCGCGCCCCCGGACGGGTCGCCGAGCACGAGGTCGAGGTCCGCCACGCCGACGGCGAGGTCCGTGTCCTGTCGACCCGCATCGTCAACCTGGTCGACGACCCGGCGGTGTGCGGGCTGGTCGTCAACCTCCAGGACGTCACCGAGCGGCGCCGGGCCCAGGACGCCCTGGCCCGCCAGGCCTTCCACGACGCCATGACCGGCCTGGCCAACCACCTTCTCCTCAGCGATCGCAGCGAGCAGGCGCTGCGGCGCACCGCCCGCACCGGCACCGAGGTGGCGGTCCTCTACCTCGACGTCGACGGGTTCAAGTCGGTCAACGACCGGCTCGGCCACGCCGCCGGCAACACCGTGCTCGTCGAGGTGGCCGCTCGCCTGCGGGGCGCCGTCCGCTCGGCGGACACCGTGGCCCGGCTGGGTGGCGACGAGTTCGCGGTGCTGGTCGAGGAGGCCCACGCCGGCGCCGAGCAGGCCGTGACCACCGCCGATCGCATCCTCCAGGCGTTGAGCGTGCCCATCGACGTCGACGGCCAGCTGATCGCCGTGACCGCCAGCATCGGCGTGGCGACCGCGGACGCGGCCGGGACCCCCGCCGGGGTCCTGCGCGATGCGGACCTGGCCATGTACCGGGCCAAGGCCGCCGGCAAGGCCCGCATCGTCGTCTTCGACGAGCAGATGGGCACCGAGGCGAGCGACCTGGCCCGGGTCGAGTCCGAGCTGGCCGACGCCCTGGCCGGCGGGCAGCTGGAGCTCCACTACCAGCCAGTACTCGAGCTGGCGACGAGCCGGGTCGCCGGCTTCGAGGCCCTGATCCGCTGGCGGCACCCGGACCTCGGCCTGCTCGGGCCCGACCGCTTCATCCCCCAGAGCGAGGCCAACGGCCTGATCGTCCCCATCGGGCGCTGGGTGCTGGCCCGGGCCTGCGCCGCCGCCGCCCGCTGGCAGGGCACGGGCGCCGGGCCCCTGACGATGGCGGTCAACCTGTCGGCGGTGCAGCTCGCCACCGACGAGGTGGTGGCCGACGTCCGCGCCGCCCTCGACGCCAGCGGGCTCGACCCCGGCCTCCTCGTGCTGGAGATCACCGAGACCGCCCTGGTCGCCGACCCGGTGGCCACCGCCGCCCGGCTCCGGGCTCTCCGGGACCTGGGCGTGCGGGTCGCCATCGACGACTTCGGGACCGGGTACTCGTCGCTCAGCTACCTCCGCCAGCTCCCCGTCGACATCCTCAAGATCGACCGCTCCTTCGTCGACACCATCACCTCGGGCGACGAGCTGCCGCCGATCGTGCGGGGCCTGATCGACCTGGCCCGGACCCTCGACCTGGAGATCATCGCCGAGGGCATCGAGAGCCCGGCCCAGCACGAGGGCCTCCGCCGCCAGGCCTGCGACCTGGGCCAGGGCTTCCTGTTCTCCCGGCCCCTCAGCGAGGCCGACGCCGAGGCGGTCCTGACCGCCCAGCCCTCGGCCCCCGCCGACGCCTGATCGCTCAGAGACGGGCGATCAGGGCGTGGGCGGCGGTCACGACGAGCGCCCGGTCGTGGGTGACGGCGTAGGCGAAGCGGCGCTCGTCGTCGGGACCGTCGTCGCCCAGGTCCTGGGCCACCAGGGCAGCGGCCTCGTGGGGACCGACCACGACGACGGACCACTCGCCGAGGAGGGGGTCGTCGGGCAGCAGCGGCGCGGCCCGGACCCCGGGCTGCGGGTCGTCGTGGATGCCCTCGCCGAAGGCGGCGACGAAGGCGCAGGACCGGGCCAGCCGGTCGTAGCGCCGTGCCGTGGCCGGTGTGTAGTGGCGCCGGTGCTGGAAGGCCGACATGACCACGCCGGGCCCCGAGAGGTCCCCGGCCAGCGCCTCCAGGTGGTGGCTGAGGGCGATCAGCATCGGCTTGGTCGAGATCCGGGTCGGCCGCTCGGCGGCGACCAGCCGGAACGGGCTGTCCGCACCGCCGTGGGGCGTCCGGGCCGACGGCCGCCAGGTGACCGGGGCGTGGGCCTGGGCGTGGGCCTGGGCCGTCGTGTCGAGGCGGCCGGGGCGGCCGAGGTGCCAGCCCTGGCCGAGCCGGGCGCCGAGGGCGCGGGCCCGCTCGAGGTGGGCCGGCGTCTCGATGCCCTCGGCCAGGATCGTCGCCCCGCTGCGCTCGGCCTCGGCCAGGGCGGCGCTGACCCAGCGGGCGACCGTCGCCGACGGCCGGTCCTGGATCAGCGACAGGTCGAGCTTGATCACGTCGGGGGCGATGAACGGCAGCAGGGCGAGGGCGGCGTCCTCGGCCCCGAAGTCGTCGACGGCGATGGCCAGCCCGGCGGCGCGGGCCCGGGCGATGGTGGCCAGCAGGGGCCCCGGACGCTCGGTGAGGGCCCGCTCGGTCACCTCGACCACCACCCGCAGGTCCGGTCCCTCCAGCTCGGCGAGCCGCAGGCCGCGGCCGTCACCCGCTCGACCGGCCTGGGCGGCCTCGTCGGCGGCCAGCAGGCTCGACGGCTCGACGTTGACGAACAGCGTCGTGGCGGCGCCCGTCCCGGCGGCGCGAGCCCCGGCGACGGCTGCCCGGCGGCACGCCCGGTCGAGCTCCGGCACCCGCCCCTCGGCCTCGGCGGCGGCGAAGAGGGCAGCCGGTGTCTCCAGCGGCGACCCGACCGGCCCCCGGGCCAGCGCCTCGTGGGCGACCACGGCTCCGGTGTCGAGGTCGACGATCGGCTGGTAGACGGCCCGGACCCCGTCCTGCTCGATCAGCTGGTCCAGGACGGACGCGACGGAGGACACGGGCACCGTCGTCCCGTCGGCCCCCCGGCCGCCGCCGTGAGCCGATCGGGGCCGGGACGGCGACGATCACCCTTTGGGGGCATGGAACCGGGCCCGCCGGCGACCGATGGGACCGACCCCGCTGATGACATCTGGAGGCTGCGGTGATCACCAGCACGACGGCCAGCGCCGTCCGGCGCGGCAACGTCCGCATCACAGGCGACCCCGACGGGCCCACGTTGGTGCTGGCCCACGGCTTCGGCTGCGACCAGGACATGTGGCGGCGCGTCCTGCCCGCCTTCGTCGCCACCCATCGTGTCGTGCTGTTCGACCACGTCGGCGCCGGTCGCTCCGACCACACCGCCTACGACCCCGAGCGCTACTCGACCCTGGAGGGCTACGCCGCCGACGTCGTCGAGATCGCCGAGGAGCTCGATCTCCACGACGCGGTGCTGGTGGGCCACAGCGTCAGCGCCATGATCGCCGCCGCGGCCACCACGGCCGCCCCCGATCGCTTCGGCCGGCTGGTGATGGTGGCGCCCTCGCCGCGGTACGTCGACGACCCCGAGACCGGCTACGTCGGCGGCTTCTCGGCCGAGGACATCGAGGACCTGCTGGTGTCGATGGACAGCAACTACTTCGCCTGGGCGGCGTCGATCGCCCCCATGGTGATGGGCAACGCCGACAACCCCGAGCTGGGCGAGGAGCTGACGGGCAGCTTCTGCGCCACCGACCCGACGATCGCCCGCCAGTTCGCCCGGGTCACCTTCCAGTCCGACGCCCGGGCCCTGCTCGCCGCCGTCCCGGTGCCGACGCTCGTCCTCCAGTGCCGCGACGACGTGCTGGCGCCCGACGAGGTCGGGGTCTACGTGGCCGAGCAGATCCCCGACGCCACCCTCGTGCGGCTCGAGGCGACCGGTCACTGCCCGCACGTCAGCGCCCCCGAGGAGACGGCGGCCGTCATCCTCGACCACCTGCGCGACGTCTAGCGGTGGACGCCGAGACCCTCGTCCACGAGGCGCCCTGCGGCCTCCTCACCCTCGACGAGGGCGGGCTCGTCACCGCCGTCAACGACACCTTCCTGGCGTGGACCCGGCGCCGCCGCGAGGACGTGGTCGGGGCGCCGTTCCGGAAGCTCCTGGCCGTCGGCGACCAGATCCTGTGGTCGACCCACGGCGCCCCCCAGCTGGCGGTGGCCGGTGCCGTGGCCGAGATGGCCGTCGACGTCCTCGACGTCGACCGGGTGCGGCGCTCGACCCTGATCAGCGCGGCCCGGGGTCGTGATCGTTCGGGCGCCGTCGAGGACCGGGTCGTCGTGTTCCACGCCCACGAGCGGCTGGCCTACGAGCGCACCCTGGTCGAGGCCCTGCGCCGGGCCGACGAGTCCGAGGCGGCGCAGGCCCAGGCCGAGGCCGACCTGGCCCACCTCACCCACCACGACGCCCTCACCGGGCTGCCGAACCGCGTCCAGGTGGTCGAGGCCCTCGCCGAGCGGCTGGCCGGCGGGGTGCCGACGGCGCTCCTCCTCGTCGACCTCGACCACTTCGCCGCCGTCAACGAGAGCCTCGGGTCCCCGGCCGGTGACGACCTGCTCGCCCTCGTCGCCCGCCGGGTCCGGGACGTGGTGCCCGCCAGCGCCCTGGTCGGCCGGCTGACCGCCGACGAGCTGGTCGTCGTCACCGCCGACGGCGAGCTGGACGCGCTGGGGCGGGCCCTGCTCGACGCCGTGGCCACCCCGGCGACCATCGACGGGCTGGAGATCGTCACCACCGCCACGGTGGGGGTCGCCCGGGCCGAGCCGGGGCGGGGCGCCGAGGTCCTGCTGGTCGACGCCGGCCGGGCCCTCCGGCGGGGCAAGGCACGGGGCGGGGCGTGCTGCGAGGTCCACGACCCGGCGCAGGGCGGCGACGTGGTCGACGACCTACGCCTCCTCGGCGAGCTGCGGACCGGCATCCCCGCCGGCGAGCTGCGCCTCCACCACCAGCCCCGGGTCCTGCTCGCCACCGGTGCCCTCGACGGGGTCGAGGTCCTGGTCCGCTGGCAGCACGCCACCCGCGGCCTCCTGCCGCCGGCCGCCTTCGTCGACGCCGCCGAGCGCTCGGGGCTGATCGTCGCCCTCGGTGCCTGGGTGCTCGACACCGCCGTGGCCCAGGCCGCCCGCTGGTGGGAGGAGGCCGCCGTCGAGGCCGCTGCCTCGGGCCTGCCGGTCGAGGTCCTGGTCACCGCTGTCAACCTCTCGACCCGCCAGCTGGCCGACCCCCGCGTGGTCGACCAGGTCGCCGCCACGCTCGACCGCCACGGCCTGCCGCCCCGCTACCTGACCCTGGAGATCACCGAGACGGCGCTGCTCCAGGACGCCGACGCCGCCCTCCGCACCCTCACCGGCCTGAAGGCCCTCGGCGTCGGCCTCTCGGTCGACGACTTCGGGACCGGGTACTCGAGCCTGACCTACCTCAAGCGGTTCCCGGTCGACGAGCTCAAGATCGACCGCTCCTTCGTCACCGGCCTCGGCACCGACGGCGAGGACGCGGCCATCGTCGCCGGCTGCATCCAGCTGGCCCACGGCCTGGGCATCCGGGCCGTCGCCGAGGGCGTCGAGACCGAGGCGCAGCGCTCGGCCCTCGTCGATCTGGGCTGCGACATGGCCCAGGGCTACCTGTTCGCCCGCCCGCTCCCCGCCGACGAGCTCGACGTCTGGCGCCGGGCCCACCACCCGGCCCCGGAGCCCGCCACCCCCTGACCCGCGTCCGGCTCGTGGCGACCTCAGCCTCCTCTGCCGGCGGCGCCCGGCTCGTCAGGGGGCTCGCCCTTGCCCTTCAACGCCTCCGTGGGGGCGTCGCGGGTGCGGCGGATGCCGGCCAGCCCGGCAGCCAGGGCCTCGTGGCCGGTGTGGGCCGGTGCCCAGCCCAGGTCGGTGCGGGCCCGGGTGGCGTCGAGCAGCGGGGAGCGGAACACGAGGGTGACCCAGCCGGGGTCGACGGGCTGGAGGTGGACCCGCCAGGTCGCGGCGGCCGCCACCCGGGCCGGCCCCTGGAGGACCGGGTGCGGGCGGCCGCCCACGACGTCGTCGGTGGCCAGGTTGTACGCCCCCCGCACCGGGCGGAGGGCGGCCTCGGCGAAGGCCCGGGCCGCGTCGGCGGTGTGGACGACCTGGAACCGCACCGGCAGGCGGTCGACCAGCCCGGGCCGCACGGCGGCGGCCAGGCCCGGGAGGCGGGGCAGGAAGTAGCGCCTGAGCTCCAGCCCGGCGTCGGGGGTGAACAGCAGCGCCGGGCGCATCCGGACGACTCGCAGGTCCGGGTGGTCGGCCTCAACGGCGTCGAGCACGGCCTCCACGGCCGCCTTGTCCTCGGAGTACGGGTGGCCCGGGTGGCCACCGAGGGCCCAGGCCTCGTCGACCGTGCGGTCCTTGGGCCCGGGGCCGTAGGCGCCCACCGACGAGGCGTGGACGATCGCCGGCACGCCGGCCGCGGCCGCCGCCCGGAACACCCGGGTGGACCCGTCGACGTTGGTCCGCCGCATCCCCTCCCGGTCCCACGACGGCTGGATCATCCACGCCAGGTGGATCACCGCGTCGGCGCCCTCCAGGGCAGGGGCCAGGTCGTCGACGGTGACGTCGGCCCCGAACCAGCGCACCCCCGGCCGGTCGTCGGCGTCGGGCGGCCGCCGGGACAGGGCCCGCACCTCGCCCACCCGCTCGTCGGCGGCGAGGAGGTCGACCAGGGCGGTGCCGAGGTTGCCCGAAGCCCCGGTGACGGTGATGGTGGATCCGCTCACCGCGCCCCGCTCCCCCGCCCCCCACCCCCGAACCGCCCGGTTGCCGGGGCCCGTCCGGGCGAGGGCACAGGGGTGTCCCGATCCCTGCTCACCGTGGGCCACGGCACCCTGCCGGCCGAGGACCTGGTCGCCCTCCTGGACGGGGCCGGCGTCGAGGTCCTCGTCGACGTGCGGTCCTTCCCCGGCAGCCGTCGCCACCCGCAGTTCGGGCGGGAGGAGATGGACCGCTGGGTGCCAGAGGCCGGCATCGCCTACCGCTGGGTGCGGGACCTCGGCGGTCGCCGCCGGCCCGCCCCCGGCTCACGCCACGTCGCCATCCGCAACGAGTCGTTCCGGGCCTACGCCGACCACATGGAGACGCCGGCGTTCCGGGCCGCGGTCGACGACCTCCTCGCCCTCGCCGCCGACCGGACGACCGCGGTCATGTGCAGCGAGTCGCTGTGGTGGCGCTGCCACCGCCGGCTGATCGCCGACCACGTGGTGCTGGCCCGGGACGTGCCCGTCGAGCACCTGCTGCCCGACGGGCGCCGCACGCCCCACGCCCCGACCGACGGCGTCCGCCCCGACGGCGACGGCGTGGCCTACGACCTCACGTCCGGCACCCCGCCCCTCCCCCTCTGAGCTCCGCTGCCCGGCTCACCCCTCCGACGCCGTCGGCAGCGTGTAGTCCGAGAACTGCGTCCGCAGGTCCTTCTTGGAGAACTTGCCGACGCTGGTCTTGGGGATCTCGGCGACGAACTCGACGGCGTCGGGGAGCCACCACTTGGCGACCTTGCCGTCGAGGTACTCGATGATCTCCTCGGGCGTGGCCGTCTCGCCCTCCTTGAGCACCACGCAGGCGAGCGGGCGCTCCTGCCACTTCGGGTGCTTGACGCCGATGACGGCGGCCTCGGCGACCTTCGGGTGGCCCATGATCTCGTTCTCCAGCTCGACGGTGGAGATCCACTCGCCGCCGGACTTCACCACGTCCTTGGTCCGGTCGACGATGCGCATGTAGCCGTGCTCGTCGATGGTGGCCACGTCGCCGGTCTTGAGCCAGCCGTCGGGCGTGAAGCTCTCGGGCGAACGGTCGTCGTTGTAGTACTCCCGGGCGATCCAGGCGCCCTTCGCCTGGATCTCGCCCTGGGCCTGGCCGTCCCGGGCGACCGGCTCGAGCGAGTCGGGGTCGACGACGCGCAGGTCGACACCCGCCAGCGGCACGCCGATCGTGGCCCGCAGGTCGGCCAGCGCGGTCTCGTCCAGCCCCTCGGCCAGGGTCGACTTGATGTGGCCGGCGGAGGCGACCGGGCTGGTCTCGGTCATGCCCCACGCCTGGTAGATGGGCAGGCCGAGCTGCTCCCGGTAGGCCTCCGACAGAGCCTTGGGCACCGCCGAGCCGCCGCACGGGATCGATCGCAGCGACGAGGTGTCCCGGCCCTTCAGCTCCGGCAGCACGCCCATCCAGATGGTGGGGACGCCGGCGGCGACGGTGACCTTCTCCTCCTCGATCAGCGCGGCGAGCGAGGCCGGGTCCATCTTCGGACCGGGCATGACGAGGTTGGCGCCGACGGCGACGCCGGCGTGGGCGAGCCCCCAGGCGTTGGCGTGGAACATGGGCACGACCGGGAGGATCGTGTCGGTCTCCGAGCAGCCCACGGCGTCGACGGCCAGCACGCCCATCGTGTGCAGGAACGTCGAGCGGTGGCTGTAGACGACGCCCTTCGGGTT
>JBQGCF010000365.1:0-4700 GCA_052038315.1 Iamia sp. | reverse complement strand
CCGATGAAGATCGTCAGCGAGGGCTCGATCGGGTCCAACCTGCGCCGGATCGTGGCCATCACCGGCACCGGCCCCATCGAGCGGATCCGCGACGAGGAGGCGGTGCTGGCCCGGGCCGCCGAGCTGGTCGGCGTCCCGGTCGGCGAGCTGGTCGAGGGGATCGAGAAGCGCCTCGGCGAGGTCAAGGCGCTGCGGGACGAGGTCGGCGCCCTCAAGGCCAAGGCGGCGGCGGGCGGTGCGTCCGACCTGGTCGCCCAGGCCGTCGACGGCGTCGTCGTGGCCCGGGTCGAGGGGCTCGACCGCGACGCGGTCAAGACCCTGGCCCTCGCCGTGCGCGACCAGGCCGGCATCCGGGCCGTGGTGCTCGGCGCCGCCCCCGAGGGCGGGGGCGTCACGCTGGTGGCGGCGGCCGCCCCCGACAGCGGGCTCGACGCCGGCGCCCTGATCGAGGACGCCAAGAAGACCATCGGCGGCGGCGGCAAGGGCAGCCAGGCCCTGGCCCAGGCCGGCGGGCGCAACCCCGAGGGGCTCGACGAGGCCCTCGACCAGGCCCGGGCCGCCGCCGACATCGCCTGATCGCCCCTTGAGAGCCCTGGCGGTCGATTGGGGGACGGTCCGGATCGGGCTGGCCACCTGCGACCCCGACGGGATCCTGGCCAGCCCCTACGGCACGATCGACCAGGTCAAGGACCTGCCGCGCGTCCGGCGGGACATCGCCAGGATCGTGGCCGACGAGGAGGTCGAGATCGTGGTCGTGGGCCATCCGCTGTCGCTCGACGGCACCCGGGGCCCGGCCGCCCTCGCGGTCGAGGCCCAGGCCCGGGCCCTGGCCGACGTCCTCCCGGTGCCGGTCGTGCTCCACGACGAGCGGCTGACCACCGTGACCGCCCACCGCCTGCTCGGCGCGTCGGGGATGGACGAGCGCCAGCGCCGTAGGGTGGTGGATCGCGCTGCCGCCGCCGTGCTGCTCCAGACCTGGCTGGACGGTGGTTCCCCGACCGACGTGACCGCGGCCTCCCTCACGCCGCCCGAGGAGTGACACCCCTTCCATGACGCCCCCCAGGGACGTGTTCGACCAGGACGACGACATCGTCGACATGCCCCGCGAGCGGGCCGGCCTGCCCAAGGTGGTGGTGATCCTCGGTGCCATCGTCGTGCTCTTCGCGGTGCTCGCCGTGGGCGCCCGCAGCTGGTACCAGCGCCAGGTGGACCCGCCCGGGCCGCCCGGCGAGGAGGTCACCGTCATCATCCCGAACGGGGCCCGCCTGACCGACCTGGGCAGCCTGCTCGACGGCTCCAGCCCCGGCGTCGTCAGCAACGGCACCCTCTTCCGGTTCTGGATCCGGGACAAGGACATCGACCTGCAGGCCGGCCGCTACGTCTTCCAGCGCAGCTCGTCGTTCGAGGAGGTCGAGCAGGTCCTGAAGGACGGGCCGATCGAGCCGGCCACCCAGTCGATCACCATCCCCGAGGGCTACCGCATCGACCAGATGGTCGACACGATCGTCGAGGCGGTGCCCCGGTTCACCGAGGAGGCCCTGCTCGCCGCCATCGCCGACCCGGCCAACCGCTCGGTCCTGCTGCCCCCGGACCAGCCCCTGCCCCCCGGTGTGCCCCAGCAGGAGGGCACCCTGTTCCCGTCGACCTACGAGGTCAGCCCGGGCGACACCGAGGCGGCCCTGGTCAAGCGGATGGTCGAGCAGATGCAGACCGTCGCCCAGCAGACCGGCATGGTCAACGGGCTCGCCGGCGACAACCTGCCCCAGCTGTCGCCCTACCAGGTGCTGATCGTCGCCTCGCTGATCGAGCGGGAGACGGGCAACAGCCAGGAGTCCCCCAAGATCGCCCGGGTCATCTACAACCGGATGCTCAACGGCCCGCAGTACGACATCTTCGGGCTCGGCATCGACGCCACCACGCAGTACGAGGCCGACGTCACCGGCACCGAGCCGAACTTCGAGGCGGCCTCGCCGTACAACACGCGCAACAGCCTCAACCTGCCGCCGACGCCCATCGCCTCGCCGGGCCGGGCGTCGATCGAGGCCGCCCTCAACCCGGCGGTCAACCCCGTCGACGGCCCGCCGCTCCTGTACTACGTGCTGGAGAGCGAGGGCGTGCACGTCTTCACCGGCAGCTACGACGAGTTCCTGGCCGCCCGGGACCGCTGCCAGGAGGCCGGGCTCTGTTGAGGGTCTGCTGGGTCATCGGCTCGCCGGTCGAGCACTCGCTCTCGCCGGTGATCCACAACGCCGCCTTCGCCGCCCTCGACCTCGACTGGACCTACTTCGCCGTCAGCGTCCCCGACGGCCGGGCCGGCGACGCGGTGGCCGCCATGCGCAGCCTCCGCCTCGGCGGCATGTCGGTCACCATGCCCCACAAGACGGCCGTGGCCGCCGCCGTCGACACCCTGTCGCCCCGGGCCGAGCGCCTCGGCGCCGTCAACTGCCTGTCGTGGCGGGGCGTCGGCATCGAGGGCGACAGCACCGACGGGCCCGGCTTCCTCGACTCGCTGCGGATCGACCACGGCTGGGACCCCTCCGGGAAGCGGGCCGTGGTCGTCGGGGCCGGGGGCGCGGCCCGGGCCGTGGTCGACGCACTGGCGTCCGCCGGCGCCGCCTCGGTCGGGGTGGTGGCGCGGGTGCCCGAGCGGGCGGCCCGAGCCGCGGCGCTGGCCGACGGGCGGGGCCGGGTGGCCGCCGTCGAGGACGCCGCCGAGGCCGACCTGATCGTCAACGCCACGCCCATCGGCATGGGGGGCGACACCGGGCTGCCCGTCCCGTCGTCCCTGCTCGGGGCCGGCCAGGTCGTCGCCGACCTCGTCTACGAGCCGATCGAGACACCGCTGCTCGCCGCCGCCCGGGCCGCCGGAGCGATGCCGGTGACCGGCATCGGCATGCTCGTCCAGCAGGCCGCCCACGCCTTCCGGGCCTGGACGGGGGAGGACCCGCCCGTCGAGGTCATGTCGGCCGCCGCGGTGGCCGCCCTGGCGGCGCAGAAGCCAGGTCACGGACCGCCTCGCTGACGAACGGGGGACCCGCAGCGCCCATCCCCGCCGAAGCTCGCTGCGCTCGCCGGCTCCGGCTGGCGCCCGCGCTCGGTGCCGGCCGGGGCTGCCGCCCGGCCCGCCGGGCCAGGGTCCTCTCAAGACACGTCGCCCGGTGCCGATGGAGCCCCGGTCCCGACTGACTTCTGGAGGTGGGCCGTGGCCCTTCAGGGCACCCTCGACACGTTCGCCCTCGCCGACCTGGTGCGGCTGCTGGCGACGACCAGCAAGACCGGCGAGCTGGCCATCGACGGCGATCGCGGATCGGGACGGCTGTGGTTCGCCGACGGCCAGCTGGTCGGCGGTGAGCCCACGGCCGACGACCTGGCCGACGTGGTGTTCGCCCTGCTGCGGACCGAGGAGGGCGACTTCGCCTTCCACGCCGACGTCGCCCCCGACGACGCCCGGGAGCCGCAGAGCGCCCTGGACGTCCTCGCCACCGCCGAGGCCCGGCTCGAGGAGTGGAAGCCGGTCGCCGAGCTGGTGCCCTCGCCCCGGGTCGCGGTGACCCTGCGGGACGAGCTGGACGCCGACGAGGTCACGATCGACCGGGACCGGTGGCGCACGCTCGTCGCCGTCGCCGCCGGCACCACCGCCGAGGACCTCGGTGCGGCCCTGGGCCTGGACGAGACGGCCACCGCCTTCGCCATCCGTGACCTGGTCGAGGCCGGCCTGGTCGCGGTGGGCGACGAGGTCGAGGCCGAGGAGCCCGTCGAGGAGCCCGCGGCCCTGCTCGCCGAGGATCCCGTCCTGGCCGAGCCCGTCGTGCTGGCGCCGGTGGTCGTGGCCCCCGTCGTCGAGATCGCCCCGGTGCCGGAGCCCCATGTCGAGCCCGAGCCCGAGGTCGACGTCGCCGAGCCCGTCGAGGCGTTCGCGGCCGACGAGCCGGTCGCCCCGGCTCCGCCGGTCCTCGGCGTCGTGCCCGAGCCGCCGTACAGCTTCGGCAGCTGGGAGGACGGCGTCGTCCCCGCCCCCGAGCACCAGGCCGACCCGGCCACGCTCGGCCCGTGGGAGCCCCTGACCCCGGTCGAGACCGGCGCCGAGGCGGGGCCGGCCGCCTGGACCGAGCCGTCGGCGCTGCCGTCGCTCGACGCCCCGGCCGACGACCTGGCCAGCTACGCCGTCGACCTCGACAGCCCGCTCGGCGCCGCCTCCGGCCACAGCTACCTCGGCACCGCCGACACCACGGCGTCCCTGCCCGAGCCGCTGCTCGGCTCCGACGGCGTGCCCACGTCCGACGCCGCCGCCCTGTCGGCCCCGCCCGAGCCCCCGGCACCCGTCTCCTACCCCGAGCCCGGCACCGGCGCCGCCGACGACCTGGCCGCCGACCGCGACCACGCCGCCACCCCCGCCTGGGGCGCCCCGGCCCCGGCACCGGCCGCCACCTCCGAGGACCTGGGCGTGCCCCTCGACTCGCTCAGCCCGGCCGCCGCCCGCGCCCTCGCCGCGGCCGCCTCGGCCGACGCCGGCGACGACGACACCGACGCCGGCCGCCGCGTCCTCCGTCGCATCATCAGCACCGGCAAGGGCTGAGGGCCGAAGCCGGGCACCCGCCCGGCCCACCCCCGAACTGGGGGGGGGGTACCCGGGGGGTGCCCCCGCGCGCCGCGCCCCGTGAGCGGGGGGGGGGGGGGGGGGGGCCCCGCCCGGGGGTGGG
>JBQGCF010000364.1:0-2146 GCA_052038315.1 Iamia sp. | reverse complement strand
ATCGCCGGCTTCGAGGACGTCTTCACCATCGGCCGGTACTTCCGCAACGAGGGGATCGACAAGACCCACAACCCCGAGTTCTCGATGCTGGAGACCATGTCGGCCTTCCACGGCTACGAGTTCAACATGGACCTCACCGAGGCCCTCTACAAGCACCTGGCCGGCGACGTCATCGGGAAGCCGCTCATCGAGGTGAGGGGCCAGCAGGTCGACCTCACCGGCGACTGGCGCCGGGCCTCGATCGTCGAGCTGGTGCAGGAGCGCTGCGACGTCGACTTCCGGGAGGTCACCACCCTCGACGAGGCCGAGCGCATCCTCACCAGCCACGGCGTCCGGTCGCAGCCGACCGTCGGCCACGCCCTGGTCGAGCTGTTCGAGGAGGTGGTGGCGCCGACGCTGATCGAGCCCACCATCGTCCACGGCCACCCGGTCGAGATCTCGCCGCTGGCCAAGGCCACCCGGGACGACCCCCGCTACGTCGAGCGCTTCGAGCTCTACATCGGTGGCACCGAGCAGGGCGACAACTGGACCGAGCTCAACGACCCGGTCGAGCTCCGCCAGCGCTTCGAGGCCGAGCAGGCCCGCAAGGGCGACGACGACGAGGCCCACCCCCTCGACTTCGAGTTCATCGAGGCGGTCGAGCACGGCATGCCCCCGACCACAGGCCTCGGCCCCGGCATCGAGCGCCTCGCCATGCTGCTGACCGAGACCGACGACATCGGCGACGTGATCTACTTCCCGCTCGTCCGCCCTCTCGCCCCTCCTGGATAGGGTCTGACACCTATGGCTCTGGTCGTGCAGAAGTTCGGGGGGACGTCGGTCGCCGACCCCGATCGCATGCGCGAGGTGGCCGACCACGTGGCCCGGACGCGCCGCCGGGGCGACGAGGTGGTCCTCGTGGTCTCGGCCATGGGCAAGGAGACCGACGACCTGCTCTACCTGGCGTCGCAGGTGTCGTCCCGGCCCGCCGGCCGGGAGATGGACATGCTGATCACCGCCGGGGAGCGCAAGGCCACCGCCCTGGTCACCATGGCGCTCCACGAGGTCGGCGTGTCGGCCGAGTCGTTCACCGGCAGCCAGGCCGGCTTCGTCACCGACACGGCCCACATGAACGCCAAGATCCTCGAGGTCCGGCCCGAGCGCATCCGCCAGGCCCTGGCCGCCGGCCGGGTGCCGGTCGTCGGCGGATCGCAGGGCGTGTCGACCGAGCGCAACGTCACCTTCTTCGGCCGGGGCGGCTCCGACACCACCGCCGTCGCCCTGGCCCAGGCGCTGGGCGGCGTGTGCGAGCTCTACACCGACGTGTCGGGGATCTTCACGACCGACCCCCGGGTCGTCCCCGAGGCCCGCCGGCTGGCCCGGGTGAGCTTCGACGAGATGCTCGAGATGTGCGCCTGCGGCTGCCCCAAGCCGGCCATGCGCGCCGTCGAGTACGCCCGCACCCACAAGGTGCCGCTGCACGTCCGCTCGGCCTTCACCTGGGAGCCGGGCACCTGGATCGACGAGGAGGACCCGCTGATGGAGCAGGCCATGGTGTCGGGCGTCGTGGGCGACGCCTCGGAGGCCAAGATCACGCTGACGGGTGCGCCCGACCAGCCCGGCATCGCCGGCCGGCTGTTCCGCAGCCTGGCCGGCCGCGACGTCAACGTCGACATGATCGTGCAGAACGTGTCCGAGGCCGGTCGCACGGACATCTCCTTCACGCTGCCCAAGGCCGACCTCGCCGTCGGCCGTGAGGTCAGCGAGGCCCTGGCCGCCGAGGTCGGGGCGGGGAAGGTCACGCCGGACGACGGCATCGGCCGGGTCAGCCTGGTCGGCGCCGGGATGAAGTCGCACCCGGGCGTGGCCGCCTCGGTGTTCGAGACGCTGGCCGCCAACGACATCAACATCGAGATGATCTCGACCTCGGCCATCCGCATCTCGTGCATCGTGCGCCAGTCCCAGCTCGACCGGGCCGTCGCCGTCCTCCACGCCGCCTTCGGCCTGGACACGACCCCCGCCTAGCTGTAGATCCCATCCACGTTCGTCAGGCGGGTCTCCTTGAGACTCGGGGGTGCTGAAGCCACCCTCACCTCAAGGAGACCCGTGGATCTGCACGGTAATGCTCGTCTGACGCCGTTCGGGCGGGAGCTGATGTGTCGTCGTG
>JBQGCF010000363.1:0-3533 GCA_052038315.1 Iamia sp. | reverse complement strand
GCGGGCTGCGTGGCTCTCGGGTGTCGTGTCCGGGGGTCACGTGGCGGTCGTCGTGGCGGCACTGTCGGATCGTACGGCACCGCTGTTCGCCGCCGACGAGGACGACCTGGTGCCGGTGCTGGCGGAGATGGAGGTCGCCGCTGCCGATGTGGCGATGCGGCACTGGGCCGCCGAGGCGCGCGAGCGGCTCGGCGACGAGGGCTCGGAGCCGGACCCGGATCGCTCGGCGCACCTGTCGCCCACCTTCCGGGGCGGACGGCTCGATGCGAACCTCGAGCCGGAGGCGTTCCACGCCGCCGAGGCCGCCCTGCGCCTGGCGCTGGGCACCAAGGCCGATGACGATCCTCGGACGCTCGCCCAGCGCCGCCACGACGCCCTGGCCGACGTGTTCCACCACTTCCTCGATCACCAGACCGGGCACCGGGGTGGGCACCGGCGACCGCACGTCAACATCACCGTCGGGTTGGAGTCGCTCCAGGCCGGCACGGGACGGGGGACCTTCGACGACGGGACACCGATCACCGCCACCGACGCCCGCCGGATGGCCTGCGACGCGAACGTGCACCGGGTCATCACCCGCAGCGACGGATCCGTCCTCGACCACGGACGAGCCACCCGGACCGTCTCCGCAGCCCTGTTCATGGTCCTCTGCCTCCGAGACCGAGGATGCCGCTTCCCCGGCTGCGATCGACCCTGCCACGTCACCGATGCGCACCACATCCAGCACTGGATCGACCACGGCGAGACCAACGAGGACAACCTCGTCCTGCTCTGCCGCTGGCACCACGGCGTCGTCCACCGACCCGGCTGGACCATCCAGCTCCTCACCGACACCACCGTCGTCGTCACCAACCCCACGGGCCGACGACGAACATCGCACCCACCGAACCTCTATTCGCTCGTCGCCGCCTGAGCTTCGAGGTGGTCGAGGAGCGCGGTCAGGCCGAGCTCGAACTCGTCGTCGCCGTCGACGGCGTTGATGACGTCGGCCATGCCGACGAGGGTCGGGTACCGCTCGGGCGGGAGGGCGCCGAAGTAGGCGCGCATCTCGGCGCGCTCCTCGGCCGAACGGCCGGCCCCGCTGGCCTCGAAGGCGGCTGAGGAGATGACGAAGTGGGTGAGGGTGAGGAAGGCCCGGGCGGCCAGCTCGGGGGTCATGCCCGCCTCGACCAGCATGCGCAGCGCCTCCTCGCGGCGGGCCAGGGCGTTCGGCCCCAGCAGCTGGCCGGCGAGGAACGCCGGGGTGAGGGCCGGGTGCTCCAGCAACGCGGCCCGGTACCGCCGCAGCGCCGCCTCGGCCCGGGCCCGGGGCTCACCGACGGCGCCGTCGCCGTCGAGGGTGAGGGTGCCGAGGACCCGGTCGACCAACAGCACCACGACCTCGTGGTGGCTGGCGACGTGGCGGTAGAGCGAGGCGTGGCCGGCACCCAGACGGGCCGCCAGGCGGCGCATCGTCAGGGCGTCGAGGCCCTCGGCGTCGACCACCTCGAGGGCGGCGTCGAGGATCCGATCGAGCGTCAGCCCGTCGGCGCGGGGCCGGCGCCGCGGGCCGGGATCGGCGGCCCGCCGGGCCCACCAGGGCGCCGTCCCCGGCGGTGGACCCGGGTCGGCCTCGGGCTGGCTCACCCGAAGAGGTCGGGGTCCGTGCGCACGATGTCCTGCCAGATCGGCTGGTAGGCGATCCAGCCGGCCAGCGGGAAGCCGGTGAGGTCACGGGTGTAGCGGGCGCCCTCGGCGTCGATGCTCAGCGGGGTGCCGGCCGCCTCGGCCAGCAGCTGGGCCTGGCACGAGCGCTCCATGGCGATGTACCACCAGGCCGCCTCGTCGACCGTCTCGCCCACGGTGAAGTGCCCGTGGTTGCGGTGGATCGCCGCCTTGTGGGAGCCGAGGCCCCGGGCCAGGGCCTTGCCCGCCTCCTCCTCGAACACGACCCGGCCGCCCTCGTCGGCCACCACCACGTGGTCCTCGAAGAACACGCACGCATCCTGGGTGATCGGGTCGAGCAGGCGCCCGAGCGACGACCACGACTTGCCGTAGATCGAGTGGGCGTGGGCCGCCGACACCACCTCGGGGCGGGCGTCGTGGATGGCGGCGTGGATCACGAAGGCGGCCCGGTTGACCGGCCGGGCGCCCTCCACGACCTGGCCGTCGGGACCGACGAGCAGCAGGTCCGACACCTTGACGTGGCGGAAGCTGAGACCGAAGGGGTTGACCCAGAAGTGGTCGGTCAGCTCCGGGTCGCGGGCGGTGATGTGACCGGCCACGCCCTCGCCGAACCCGAAGCGGCCGAAGACCCGCAGCGCCGCGGCCAGCCGCTCCTTGCGGTGCTGGCGCTCCTCCTCGACGGTGGGGAAGGTCGGCGGGAAGTCGTAGGTGACCACCGGGGCGGCGGTCGTCGCGGGCGCGGGCTCGGTGGCGGTCATGCCGCCACTATGCGACCAGTGGTCGCATTCGTCAACCCATACGTCGCCGAGCGGGGCGACCCCGGCTACTCCCGCTCGACCCGGCGACGGCCGCCGTCGGGCGTCCACCACTCGACGACGAGGCGGGTGGCCGTCTCGTCGAGGCCGGTCAGCACCACCTCGGTGAGATCCGCGGTGAAGGTCACGCCCTCCTCCGGGCCGTCGCCGTCGGACGGCACCTCGACCGCCCGGCCGGCGACCTTGGCCTCCCCCGGCCACTCCCCCTCCTCGCCCTCCACCGGGTGCACGGTCGGGCCGTGCAGGGCGAAGCGGGGGTCGCGGCGCAGGTCGGCCAGCTTGCGGGCGTCGAGCATGGAGCCGAAGCGCAGCTCGCCATCGGCGATCTCGCACTCGATCCCCGAGATGCGGGGCGAGCCGTCGGCCCGGAGGGTGGCGAGCGTCTTGTGCCGCCCGGCGTCGAACAGGGCCCGCACCCGCCCGGCCAGCTCCGGCTCCGCCGCCTCGAACGCACCCCACGACGTCATCGCGGGGACGCTACCGCCGGGGGATCAGGAGGGTTGGCCGACCGGGCCGTCGCCCGAGGTGTCCTCGTCGTCGGGGCGGGGGTAGCCGGCGTCGTGGATCTCCTCGCCGTCCGCCTCCTCCTCGAAGCGGGCCTCGGCCTCCTCGGTGGTGTCCTCCTCCTCGACCAGCTCCTCGGCCAGCTCGGTGTCCCGCTCGATCGACTGGCCCATCCAGTCGTCGACGGTGCTGTTCTCGGGCTCGGTCACCTCGGGCTCGGGGCCGGACTCGGACTGATCGCTCTGCACGGGTGTGCACCTCCTGGGGTCGGTCTGCGGGCTGCCCAGGCTCGGTCGGGGGAAACGCCGCGACCGGGCGTTTCCCACCGGACCGCGCGGGGAGGCGCCCGACGCGGCGATCGGTGGACATCGAACGCCCCACCTTCGGGTGGGGGTCGGTCAAGCAGTCGGCTGGCCCTCACCCTCGCCGTCGCCCACGAGCTCGCCGGTGCGCGCCACCTCGGCGGCGATGTCCCGGAGCTTGACGTTGCGGTTCTGCGATGCCGAGCGGAGCAGGAGGAAGGCCTCCTCGTCGGTGACCAGGCGGGAC
>JBQGCF010000362.1:0-8939 GCA_052038315.1 Iamia sp. | reverse complement strand
CCCTGAGCGGGCGTCTCGCCCGCTCAGGGTCGCAGTTTCCTGGTGGTCGCCCCGAGGCTCCCGGCGGTCACACGTCGGGCTGGGCGAACCGGGCGGCGCCGACCTCGGCGGGGGTGAGGGGCACGTCGGCCGGCATGCCGGCGCCGAGGGCGAGCGACGCCACGGCGCGGGCCAGGGCCGGGGCCATCTGCAGGCCGTAGCCGCCCTGCCCGGCCGACCAGACGAAGGTGGGCTCGGCGGGGTCGGGACCGACGACCGGCGAGCGGTCGGGGGCGAAGGTGCGCAGCCCGGCCCAGGCGGTGCGGACCGAGCGGAGGCCGAGCGTCGTCACCGCGTCGACCGCCTCCAGGGCCCGGGCCACGTCGACGTCCTCGGGCCGGGCGTCGCACGGCGGCGACGGCGTCTCGTCGGCCGGCGAGACCAGGGCGACGCCGGCGTCGACCCGCACGTACCAGCGGTCGTGGACGTCGGCGACCAGCGGGCCGGTCTCGACGTCGGGCCCGACCGGGCTGGTGAACAGCGTTCGGCGCAGCGGGCGCAGCCCCACCGGGGCCACCCCGGCGAGCACGGCCACCTCGTCGGCCCAGGCCCCGGCCGCGTCGACGAGGAGGTCCGCCTCCCACGACCGATCGCCGGCGGTGACGCGCCAGCCGCCGCCCGCCGGACGGGTCACGGCGTCGACCCGGGCCGTGCGCTCGACGATGCCGCCCGCCCGGGCCAGGCGGCGGACGTAGGCCTGGTGGAGCACGCCGACGTCGATGTCGGAGCCGCCGTCGTCGACCACCCCGCCGCCGATCCGGTCGGGGCGCAGCCGGGGCCAGCGGGCCACCACCTCGGCGCCGTCGACCCGGCGGACGGCCTCGTTCCCGGCGGCCAGGGAGTCGAGGGCGTCGAGCTCGTCGGGGCCGCCGACCCACATCGTCGTCCGGGGGGTGAGGATCGGCGTCCCCGCCTCGGCGGACAGCGCGTCGAGGTCGGCCCGGCTCGCGGCGGTGAGGGCCCGGACGACGGGGTTGCCGTAGCCGGGCAGGTACATGGCCGCCGAGCGCCCGGTGGTGTGGTGGGCGAGGGTGGCCTCGGCCTCGACGAGGGTGACGGTGTCGACCCCGGCCGACCGGGCCAGCTCGGCCGCCGCCGACACCCCGGCGATCCCGCCCCCGACCACGACGACCCTCATCGGGACCAGTCGGTGGGCTCGGGGGGCTCGTAGGAGCAGGTGGCGCCGGTCCTGATCGCCTCGCGCAGGTGGTCGGCCAGGGCCGGGTGGACCGCCGACAGCCGGCGGATCGTGTCCCGGATCCGCTCCCGGACCGCCTTGCGAGCCCGCTCGGCGTCGTCGCCCAGCCGGCGGGAGCGACCGCCCAGCCCGGTCGCCCGGCGCAGCTCGTCGATCAGGGCGGCCCGCTCCCGGTCGAGCTCGGCGGCGCGCCGGTCGGCCCCCCGGGCCAGAGCCCCGTCGATCTCCTCGTCGAGCTGGGTCAGCCGGGCCCGGTACGCGGTCTTGGCCCGCTCGTCGAGGACGTCGTCGCCACCCGCGCCGCGAGCCGCCCGGCCCACCGCCCCGGCCTCGGGGTCGAGCAGGTCGACCGCCCGCAGCCCCATGCCGGGGCGGCCGAGGAGGGCGTGGAGGTCCCGGATGCCCTTGGCGTCGGGGACGTGGACGGTCGTGCCGGCGAAGCCCAGCTCCCACACGTCGCCGACCCGGCGGAAGACGTTGCCGGCGGCGGGCGGCTCCGGTGACGGGGCGACCGTCGACGGTGCCGCGGGCGGCGTCGCGGCGAGGGCCTCCAGCCGGGTGACGACCCGGGCCCGGCCCAGCGCCCGCGCCTCGGCGGTCACCACCGCCGCCTCCTCGGCCAGCGCGTCGGGGTCGTCGCCGCGGGCCCGGCGCGCCTCGAGCGACCGGGACCGGGCCTCGACGACCCACGGCCGGGCGCCCAGCGCCTCGGCCCCGGCGGCCGCCGCGGCGAAGCGCTCGACGGCCTCGTCGTGGCACCCCTGGCCCCGCTCGACCACGCCGGCCCACAGGTCGAAGGGCCCGTCGATGGCCCCGTGCGGCATCAGCGCCCACTGGCCGGACAGCGCCGCCAGCCGGGGCCGCAGGGCGGCGGCCAGCTCGGGGTCGCCGGTCGCCCCGGCCACCTCGGCCTGGAGGCGGAGCCACGGCGGGTCGAACCACCGGCTGGGCTCCTCCGCGGTGCCCCGCAGGGCGGCGACGGTGCGCGCGGCCCGGTCGACCTCGCCCCGGTCGACGGCGGTGAGGGCCCGGAACAGCGCCGCGTGGGGGTGGACCTCGGCGAGCCGCTCCAGCGTCGCGTCGACGGCGTCGTCGCGGCCCTGCTCGTGCTCGACCGCCCACCGCAGCTGGAGGTGGAGGCTGGTCGCGTCGGCGCTGTCGAGGCCGGCCCGGGCGTCGACCGCGAGGGCCTCGTCGAGCAGCGACCGCGTGTCGTCGTAGCGCCCCTCGAGCAGGGCGACGATCGCGCCGGTCCAGCGGGCCAGCGAGCGGGACCAGGCCGAGTCGAGCCGGCGGGCCCGGGCCTGGAAGGCGGCGTGCTCGTCGGCGAGGCCGGGATCGCCCGCCTCGATCAGGTCGAGCAGGCGGAAGCCGAGCGCCTCGACCTCGTTGCCGGCCGCGTCGTTGCGCCGGGCCACGGCGACCATCTCGTCGGTGAGCGGGAGGCGCTCGGCCACCAGGCCGGGGGCCCACAGCGCGTCGTGGCGGGCGTTGAGGGCGTCCCACAGGGCCT
This sequence comes from Iamia sp., assembly GCA_052038315.1. Taxonomy (GTDB): domain Bacteria; phylum Actinomycetota; class Acidimicrobiia; order Acidimicrobiales; family Iamiaceae; genus Iamia. Next base: position 6,189 of record JBQGCF010000362.1, on the reverse strand, counting down.
GGTCGTCCCCCGACGAGCGGCACATGTCGAGGGCGAGGGCCGTCAGCTCGCGCTCCCGTGCCCACGCCGTGGTCGCCTGCGACGGGCGCCCGCCCTCGACCACCAGCCGGCGGTGCGCCTCGTCGACCAGCTCGGCCGCCGTCACCCGGGCCTCCTCGCCGGCGACCAGCCACACCGCGGCCCGGAGGCTGAGGGCGGCGCGGGTCAGCAGCCCGGGGTCGTCGAGGTCGAGGGCCAGCCGGGCCGCCTCCTCGAACGCCTGCCGGGTGGACTCGACCTGGCCGGCCCGCAGCTGGGTCCAACCCAGCTCGACCAGGGCGAAGGCCCGGTCGCGGGGCCGGTCGGCGGGCACCGCGTCGAGGGCCCGGCGCAGGTGGACGAGGGCCTCGTCGATCGCCATCCGGCCGGCGGCGCGGCGGGCCGCGGCCTGGAGCAGGGCGAGCCGCCGGTCGAGGTCGACCTCGTCACCGGCGTGGTGGGCGTGGTGGGCCAGGTCGCCCGGCGTCACCCCGGCCACCTCGGTCGCCAGTCGCTCGACGAGCAGGGCGTGGCGGCGCCGGGCGTCGTCGGGGGCGAGCCCGGCGACCACCGTCTCCCGCACCAGGTCGTGGACGAAGGCGTGGCCGGCGTCGGTGGCGTCGAGCAGGCCGGCGGTGACGGCCTCGGCCAGGACCGGGTCGACGGCGTCCTCGGGCCGGTCGAGGGCGGCGGCCAGCACCGGCCGGGTCACGGCGTGGCCGAGCAGGGCGACGGTGGCCAGGGCGTCCCGGGTCGGCCCGGTCAGCAGGGCGAGCCGGTGCTCGACGACGTCGCGCACGCCCGGCGGGACGGCATCGGTCCCGCCCCGGCTCAGCCACAGCCGGGCGGCCTGCTCGACGAAGAAGGGGTTGCCACCGGTGCGCCGGTGGAGGTCGTCGACCTCGCCGGGGGCCACGGCTCGGCCGGTGGTGGCCTCGACCAGCGCCGCGACCTGGTCGCGGTCGAGCCCGCCGAGGGCGACGGTGGTGGCCTTGGCGACGAGGGCGCCGATCGACGGGGCCAGCGGGTGGCCACCGGCCTCGACCTCGACGTCGCGGTAGGTGCCGACGAGGAGCAGCCGCACGTACCAGCCGTGGCGGGCGGCGAACTCGAGCAGGCGGAGGCTGGCCTCGTCGGCCCAGTGGAGGTCCTCGAGCACCACGACGACGGGCTGCTCCCGGGCCAGCGCCACCAGCAGCGTGGTGACGGCGTCGTGGAGCCCGAACTCGTCGGCCGAGGCCCCGCCCAGGGCCGGCCCGTCGGCGCCGAGCAGCACCTCCAGGTCGCCACCGGCCTGGGCCCGGGCCGCCGCCCACACCTCGGGCGGGGCCAGCCGGGCGAGGGCCCGGACGACCTGGACCCACGGCCAGTGGCCGGGCGCCCCCTCGCGGTCCCAGCAGGTGCCCACGGCGACGAGCGCCCCACCGGCCCGGGCTGCCGCGACGGCCCCGGCGACCAACGCCGACTTGCCGATGCCCGCCTCCCCGGCCACCAGCACCAGCCCGCCGTGGCTGGCGAGGGTCCGGGCCACCTCGCCGTCGAGCACCGCCGCGGGCTGGTCCCGCCCCACGAGCGCCGACATGGCGCGGAGCCTACGTCGGTGACGGCCGTCCACCGATCGGGTGAACGGCAGGCCGTGGCTCTTGTCACACCCGCGAGGGTCGTGTCAGGATCTGCCGCGGGCGATACGGGAGAGGGACCATGGCCACGAGAGCGGTTCGGACGACGGCGGCCGCGGCCGCCCCCAGGGCGGCAGCGCCGAAGAAGACGCCGGCGAAGAAGGCGCCCCCGAAGATCACGGCCGCGCCGAAGCCGCGCCCCGGGGCGCCGGCCGAGGCGGCCACGACGGCTCCGTCGGAGCCGCTCTCGGTGTTCCGCATCCACCCGGCGATCGGCATCGCCCGGGTCGGCAACAGCGACGAGCACGTGATCGCCCCCGAGACCATGGCCGGCCACCCGGTCCCGGGCGAGCCCCACCTGACCGGCGGGCTCCCGATCCGGGCCGGGACCGAGGCCGAGCCGGTGCGGGGCACGGACCTGCGCGACGGGAGCGGGGCCCTCAAGCGCCTGGCCGCCCGCTTCCGCATCCACGCCTACCCCGAGGTGGCGAAGGAGTCGTGGCCCCGGGGCGACGGCGTCGAGGTCACGATCGGCAGCGTCGTGGGCGAGCGCACCGTCGCCGACATCGTGTGGACCGTCCACGTGGCCAACAAGAAGGCCAACGCCTTCCAGCTCGCCGAGACCGGCCTGCAGGGCATCGCCAGCTACGCCGACGGCCACCTGCCGCCGCTGCGCAACCCGAGCACGGTCCACGCCGGGGCCCCGCAGCCCCACGACAAGATCGCCGTCCAGAACGACCCGCAGCGGGTCCGGCAGCTCACGATCGACCCCGGGCCCCGCGTCGTCAGCGGGCGCGACGCGGCCCCGGTGCACTTCGACCGCCCGACCCCGGCCCGCTGGTGCGACCCCCGCACCGGCGACGTGGTCACCCTCGACCGCTACCCCACGTCGTTCCCGGCCGACTCCTTCCCGGCCCTCGACGCCCCGTCCGGTCCCATCGACACGCTCGGCGAGATCCGCACCGACGACCGGGGCCGGCTGCTCGTCCTGGGCGGCAACGGCCGGGCCGCGGGCTGGCGCCTCGGCGGTCGGCCGGCCCCGCTCGGCCAGGACGTCAACAACGACCAGTGGTTCGACGACACCTCCGACGGCCCGGTCTCGGCCACGATCGTCTTCACCGACGGCACCCGGGCCGAGGTGCACGGCGCCTGGGTCACCACCACCGACCCGGCCTACGCCCCGCAGATCCTCAACTCGGTGTCGCTGTGGGACGACGTCTACGACTCGTGGGTCCGCCAGCTGCGCCTGGCCCCGGCGGTCTACGACGCCGACCGCGGCGGCTACCAGAGCTCCTACCGGCCGACCTTCGACGACCAGGTCCGCCCGGTGTTCGCCAGCGCCGCCCTCCAGCAGTGGGTCACCAACCTGGACCGGCGGGCGATGGCGGCCCACGCCGAGGTGGCCAAGATCAAGGCGTCCGACGACCCGGCGACCACACCGCTGGCCGGGATCAGCGCCATCTTCCGGGACCCCGACCGGCCCCAGCAGCACATCACGACGCTGATGCCGCTGGCCCTGGGCGACGCCGGCGAGTCCTTCCTCACCCTGCGGCGGACCCAGCTGTTCTTCCTCAAGCGGTGGAACGAGGGCCGGGGCAGCTACCGGCCCGGCTCGGGCCCGGCGCTCGGGCCCGGCGAGCACCTGGACAAGGCGACGCTGGTCAACTGTCTCGGCGGTCGCTTCAGCCCCGGCATCGACCTCACCTTCGTGATGCGCGAGCCGGCGCTCTACGACGAGCAGTGGGAGACCTCAGGCGGGGGCCCGTTCCGGGTGAAGGCCAAGCCGCTGGCCTACGCCACCGCCACCCGACCCGACGTCCCCCTGCTCACCGGGGGCTACGTGCCCCGGCACGTCCAGACCGGGCTCGAGCCCGGCGACCTGTCCAAGTTCATGGCCGTGCCCTGGCACACGGACTACAACAGCTGCTCCACCCACCCGCCGTCGCCCAACCCGGCCGGCAACCGGACGGTCTTCTGGTCCTGGCCGGCGCAGCGACCGGTCGCCGTCTACACCGCCGACGACGTCACCTGGGGCTCCGGCGCCGAGCCCGACGCCTCCCCGCCGTTCGACACCGGTTGGCTGCTCGGCGCCCAGCGGTGGTCGGTGCGGGGCGCCGGCACCGACTCGACGGCGGCCGAGAGGTGGGGCCGCTACCAGGACCGGCTCGACGTGCTGGCCGGCTGGAGCCGCATCGGCGTGGTCCTCCAGGCGACCCAGATCGACCACGACGGCAAGAAGCCGTTGCCCCCCGAGTGGTACCTGGAGACGGCGGGGCGGCTGGTCGACACCGGTCGGACGCCCGTCGAGCCGTACCCCAACATCGCCACCAGCGTCGGGCCCCAGCCGGCCGGCCTCGATGCCCGCCAGCTCTTCTACAAGCTGTTCAACGAGTCGGAGTTCCCGGAGGTGGGGGCCGAGGCCAAGGCCTACACCGACGCCTGCCTGCGGTGGGCCCAGGACTTCTCCGACCAGCCGATGACGCCGGCCGACCGTCGGTTCTTCCGCTACACGGAGGCGGCCTTCGACGCCCGGCTCGACGGGATCTACCAGCAGCTGGTCGACGAGGCCGCCGACTTCGACCCCGCGGGTGACGGGCAGTTCCCGACCTACGAGGACATGTGCACGTACACGATCCAGTGGGCGCCCTTCAACCTGATCGACGGGGCCTGGCTGCGGAACATCGGTGGCACCGGACCGATGGACGAGGTCGAGTCGCTCCTCTACTCGGTGTCGATGGACGAGCGCGGCGACGGCGTGATCTCCATGAACCACTGCAACATCTACCTCGACCTGTGCCACAGCATCGGCTACTACCCGCCGCCGGTCGAGAGCCGGGAGTTCGCCGAGGACCCGCAGCTCCTCGACAGCGCCTTCACCGTCCCGGCCTTCCAGATGGCCATCTCCCACCACAGCGACGACTACTTCCCGGAGCTGATCGGGATGACGTTGATGCTCGAGTGGGAGGTCGTGCAGCTCAAGCAGACCCGCGACGCCATGATCTTCGTCGGCATCGACCCGCACTTCTACGTGATGCACATCGGCATCGACAACGCCGTCAACGGGCACGGCCGGCGGGCGGTCGACGCGGTGAAGCTGTACCTCCAGCAGGTGCGCCAGAAGGGCGGTGACGTCGCCGTGCAGGCGGCGTGGCGGCGGATCTGGAACGGCTTCGTGGCCTTCAGCAGCCTCGGGAGCTTCGGCCAGGACCTGGTCGACCTGGTCACGCACAAGCCCGACCTGCGGGCCCAGGTGATCAAGATGATCGAGGCCAAGGCCGAGTTCGGCAGCCGGAACCACCAGCGGCACATGGTCGGGCCGAGCCGGATCGACGAGTGGTTCGCCGACCCGCCCGGCTTCCTCGACGCCCTGGTCGAGCACCGGTGGCTCATCCCCGGCGACTGGGCCGGCTGCCGCTTCCGGGGCCTGCTCGACTTCGAGACCGGGCCCATGTACCGGGTCTTCACCGACGAGGAGATCGACCTGTGGGAGGCCTACACCCTCTCGCTGGGTCGGCCGACGCCACCCCCGCCCCCGCCCCAGCCGCCGTCGGGCCGGGCCATGGCCGCGGTCATCGACCAGCTGCGACCGATCCAGGCGGGCACCGCCGGACACGCCACCAACACCCTGCTCGGCCCCGACGGCGTGGGCCACTCGCTCGCCTGGTGGTTCCGCCAGCCGACCCACGAGCTGATGGAGGCCCTGGTGGACGGGGAGAACGGGCTGGTCGTCCCCGGTGACCCGGGAGCGAGCCGCTTCTACATGGAGCTGATCGCCCCGACCGGCCCGATGGGCTCGATCTTCGACCTGCCCGCCGACCCGCCGAACCGGGGGACGTGCCGGGACGTGGTCCACACCTGGATCAAGGAGGGCTGCGACGTCCCCGAGGCGCACCGCTTCACGCTGCGGCTCAACACGCCCCGGGCGGTCCGCGACCTGCACCCGACGGGGCACATCCACGGCATGGGCAACGTGCACTGAGCGCCGTCGGACCGCCCTCGACCAGCCGGGTCGCCATCGTCGGCGCCGGCCCGGCGGGCACCGCCTGCGCCCTGGCCCTGGCGCGCCACGGCGTCGACGACGTCGTCCTGGTCGACCCGGGGCCCCGACCCGGCCGGCCGCCGATCGGCGAGTCGATCCCGCCCGACACCCGGCTGCTGCTCGACCGGCTCGGGGTGTGGGCGGCGTTCCTGGAGGACGGTCACGAGCCCTGCCTGGGCAGCAGCTCGGCGTGGGGCTCGGACCGGCTCGGCTTCAACGACTTCCTGCTCAACCCGCACGGTCCCGGCTGGCACCTCGACCGGGGGCGCTTCGACGCCCTCCTGCGCCGGCGGGCCGTGGCCGCCGGGGCGACCCTCGTGGAGGCGCGCCTGCAGGGGATCGACGCGGCCGGGCGCGGCCACCGGCTGCACCTGGAGGGCGGGGGCACGCTGACGGCCGGGACCGTCGTCGACGCCAGCGGGCGGGCCTCGGTCGTCGCCCGGTCCCTCGGCGCCCGCCAGGTCCCGCTCGACAGCCTGACCGTCGTCTACGGCTGGTTCGACACCCGGGGCG
>JBQGCF010000361.1:0-9702 GCA_052038315.1 Iamia sp. | reverse complement strand
CAGCCCGGCGGCGGCCTGGAGGACGAGGGTGGACTTGCCCGTGCCGGGGGCCCCGCCGAGCAGGGTGACCGAGCCGGGCACGAGACCGCCGGACAGCACCCGGTCGAGCTCGTCGACCCTGGTGGCCACCGGGGCGACGTCGGTGTCGTGGCCCTCGGTGCTGGGCCGGGCCGGGGCGGCGGTGCTGCCGCCCGAGCCCCACCCCGCCCACGATGGTGCGCTGGCCGCGGCCGCCGCCTCGTCGGCCTCCTCGACCAGGGTGCCCCACTCGCCGCACGTCGGGCAGCGCCCCACCCACTGGGGCGACGTGCCGCCGCACTCGGTGCAGCGGTGGAGGGTGCGGGCCTTGGCCATGGACGGACCCTACGCACCCCCTGTGACAGCGACGGACCCCACCCGATCGCATGAGGGCGGGACGAGCGGGTAGCGAGCCGCCCGTGGCACCGCACACGATCAACCGGGCGGCCCTGGTCGTCATCGCCCCGGCCGTCCTCGTCGCCGGCATCCTCAGCGTCACGATCATCTTCACGATCGTCGGCCTGCCCCTGCTGGCCCTCACCCTGCCGACGCTGGTCCTGGCCCTGCTGGGCGGGGTGAGCGCCGGTCCACCGTCCGAGGTCAGGCCGGCCCTGCCCTGGCTCCTCGGCGCCTTCGCCGTCCTCCTCGTCGGCGGCGTCGCCGTCAGCGCCGTGTTCGGGGGCAACGACCTCGACCAGCCCGAGGAGGCCGTCATCGGCGCCGTCCTGGCGGCGTGGGGCGTCGTCGCCGGCGTCCTGGCCGTGAGGGCGAGGGCCCACGCTGCGGCCGGCCGCACCGGTCAGCCGACGGCGAACCTCAGCATGACCTGACCGGGGTCGTCCCAGGTGAGGGTGGCCCACCAGCCCGGGTGGTCCTCCCTGATCTCGATCGAGGCCGGGGGTGGCGTGCAGGCCAGCGAGATCGCCCCCACCGCCAGGTCGACGGGCTCGGCCGACCACAGGGTCCGGACCCCCACCGACGACGCCCCCTCGCCGGGCACGACGACCGCGACGACCTCGGAGCCGCCCTCGATCGACGCGTCGAGGCCGACGGCGCCGTCGCCGGCCGCGGCGCCGACCCAGCCGGTGGCGTGGTGGACGGTGACCGGGACGTGCTGGGTGGCGGCGAACTCGGGCCGCCGGCCGGTCTCGGCCCCGAGGGCGGCGGTCGGGGCGAGCAGGCTGTCGGCGACGATGCCGTCGAAGCGCTGGACGTGACGCCGGGGCAGGTCGGTCCGGGGCTCCAGCCACGGCACCACGGCGTCGGCGAGCAGGGCGACCAGCGGCACCGACCAGAGGTCGTGGACGTGGTCGGTCGCCGTGTCGAGCGGCCACGGCAGGACGGCCTCGATCGGCGCGCCGGCGGCGACGAGCCACGGGCCGACCAGGGCGACGTAGCGGTCGAGGCCCAGCCCGTAGGCCCGGATGTACGGCCCGCACATGGCGCCCAGGCCGGGGTGGAAGAGGGCGGCGATGCGGGGCCCGAGCACCCCGAGCAGCGACGGGGCCAGCGCTGCGTAGGCCGGCGACGGCGGGAAGGCCGCCCACAGCCCGGCGGCGATCAGGTCGACGCCGTCGTAGGTGGGCGAGCTGTACTCGTCGACGTCGCCCCACCGCTCGACCCGGGCCACCGCGGCCCGGGCTCGCGCCTCCCCGGCGGCGAGCAGGTCGGCCGACCCGTCCTTCGCCCCGACCCAACCCATCAGCCAGGCGTGGAGCAGGTCGGGGTTGGTGTACCAGGGCGGGATGCGGCCGTCGGGCTCGCCGGCGACGCACCGGCGCACGGCGGCGAGCAGGCCGGCGACGAGCCCGGCCGGCAGCACCGACGTGTGGCGGGAGACCACCAGGGCCAGGGCGCTGCCGACGAACTGCCGCCAGTTGGGGTCGTAGTGCAGCCACTCGACGGCGCCCTCGTCCGGCGGCGGGGGCTGCTCGGCCGTCACCGGGAAGGTGCCGTGCCACGGCCGGCCGGGGGCGTCGAGCTGCAGGGCGAGCAGCCGCTCCAGGGCGACGACCGCCCGATCGACGGCCGCCGGCGAGCCGTCCTCCAGGTCGAGCAGGGCGCCGTAGGCCGACTCCCGCACGATGTGGAGCCCGAGGGCCGAGACGTCGACGCCCGGCACCGTCCCCGGCGGCACCCGCTCGAGGCCGACGGCGTCGTCCCAGGTCTCGGCCCGCAGGGCGCGCAGCCGGTCGAGCAGCACGGCGAGGCTCACGGGAGCGGGGTCCCGCCCAGCGCCTCGACCAGCCCGTCCCGGCCCCGCACGCCCAGCTTCCGGTACACCCGCTGGAGGTGGCTGTCGATCGTCCGGACCGACACGACGAGGTGGTCGGCGATGTCCTGGCGGCTCGCCCCGGCCACGACCATGGCGGCGATCTCGGCCTCGCGGTCGGTGAGGACGGGGTGGGCGTCGACCTCGCCGAGGGCCGGGGTGTGGAGGCCCTCGCCGCCGGCGGCCAGGTCGCCGACGCGGCGCCGCGCCTCGGCCGCCTGGCGCTCGTCGCCGGCCTGCCGGGCGATCTCGGCCCACGCCTCGATGGCGTCGAAGCCGGCCCCCATCGACTCGTAGGCGGCGGCCGCCACGGCCAGCCCGCCCACGTCGCCGTCGACCAGCGCCCGTGCCCGGCGGGCGTGGGTGGCGACCAGCCGGCTGTCGGTGCGGGTGGCCGCGTCGGCCAGCCCGTCGGCCGCCTCGACCCGGTCGTCGGCATCACCCAGGCGGGAGAGGTCGTGCCAGGCGGCCGCCTCGTAGGGCACCACGCCGGCGTCCCGGGCCAGGCCGATCGCCTCCCGCAGGCGGGGGCCGACGGGCCGTCCCTCGGCGGCGTCGAGCCAGGCGACGTAGCGCAGCTCCTCGGGCCGGAACACCTTCACGGCGTGGTCGGGCAGCTCGGCCCAGGCGGCGTGGGCCTCGCGCGCCGCGACCAGGTCGCCGAGGGCGGCGTGGGCCGCGACCAGCCCGGCCGAGGGGTGGGCCAGCCAGCCCGGGCGGTGCACCCGGCGCAGGTCGCTGACCGCCTCGCCGAACCAGCGGGCCGCGGTGCGGGCCCGGCCGGCGCGCAGGTGGGCCCGGCCGAGGTGGAGGGCCAGCCAGCCGTGCGACGCCGGATCGCCCCCGCTGGCGGTGGCCCGCTCGACGGCCAGGGCGCCGTCGATGGCCTCCTCCAGCCGGCCGGCGTCGGCCAGGGCCCCGAGGCGGAAGAGGAAGGCGATGCCCACCGCGCTGACGTGGACCACCGGGCTCGCCGAGGCCATGGCGAACACCCGGTCGAACTCGTCGATGGCGGCCTGGGTGGCCCCCTCGTTCATGTCGACCGAGGCGACGACGATCCGGGCCTCGATGTCGATCTGGACGTCCGGGTGGTCGACCCAGGGCTCGACGAGGGCCCGGGCCGTGGCCTGGTCACCGCCGAAGGACCGCAGCCGGGCCTCGAAGACGTCGATCGACGGCCGCTCGTCGGGGGCCGCCTCCCGGGCCCGCTCGGCGGTCTCGTAGGCCTGGTCCGGGTCGTTGGCGTGGAACTGGGACACGGCGATGCTGTCCGAGTGGCTGACGATGGCGTCGTCGTCGAGGTCGAGCCCGTCGAGGTCGTCGGTGAGGGCGGCGATGGCCTTGGGGTCGCCGAGGTGGCCGAGGGCGATCGTCAGCATGGTGAGGGCCCGGTCGCCCCCGCCCGCCCGCCACGCCCGCTCGGCCAGCGCCGCGCAGTCCTCCCAGCGGGTCAACACGAAGCCGGCCTCGGCGCCCCGCACCAGCGCGTCGCGGTCGGTGACGTCGCGGGGCGGGTCCGCCCAGCCGGCGCCGACGAGGGCCAGGCCCCGGGTCAGCGCCGTCTCCTCGGCCTCCGAGCGCGACCGGGACAGGACGTCGGCCAGCCGTCGCCACGAGGCGGTGGCGTGGGCCTGGTCCCGCGTGGCGCCGAGGGCGGAACCGACCAGGCGGCTGGCGACCGCGCACCACAGCTCGCCGTCCTTGCCCTCGTCGACGCGGACGAGGCCCCGGCGCTCGGCCTCGGCCAGCGGGCCCGAGCCACCGAGCGCCTCGGCGTCGTCGAGCGGGAGGTGGTCGGCCAGGGCCAGCGCCTCCAGCACGGTCCGCACCTCGGCGGGCAGGGCGTCGACCTGGGCGAGGACCTCGGGGTCGACGGTGGCGGAGAGGTCCCCCGTCAGGCACCACAGCCCGGCCTCGCGGACCCACGCCCCGGCGGCGCGGGTCGCCCCCACGGCGGCGACCAGCCAGCCGGGGTGGCCCCGGGCGAGGAGCCACAGCCGCTCGCGGGTGGCGGCGTCGCCGGGCCCGCCGGCCAGCCGCTCGACCAGCTCGTCGCTGGCGTCACGGTCGAGTGCGGGCAGCTCGACCCGCGCCACGATGTCGCGCCACCACGCCAGCGAGGCGTCGGCCTCGGCCTCGGCCCGGACGGTGGCCAGCAGCCGGGCCCGACCGGCGGTGACGGCGTGGTGGAGGACCGCCGAGGTGCCGTCGTCGACCGTGTCGAGCTCGTCGACCACGATCACCGGACGGGGCTCGGGGGAGCTCGGGTCGGGCGCCGGGCCGACGAGGGCGTCGACGACGACGGCGAGGGTCGACGCCACCACCCCGTCGGGCAGCGGCGGGGGCAGGACCCGGTGGAGGGCGCCGAAGGGCCGGTCGGGGGCGCCCACGGCGTCGAGCACGACGGTGGTGCGACCGGCGCCGCGGAGGCGTCGGGCCGCCTCGGCCAGCACGGCCGAGCAGCCGCGGCCGCGGGGCCCGCGCAGCACGGCGCCGGCCCCCTCGTCGACCGACGCGACCAGGCGATCGACCACGGGCCCGCGCCCGACCAGGCCGTCGGGGACGGCGCGGGCACGAGGGGCGGCGCTCACGCACGCGCACGGTACTGCGTCACCCGGCGACGCCTGGCCCCGAGCGTGCTAGACCCGCGGCCATGTCGATCAAGTCGGGCCTGCTGGCGGCGCTCGTCACGGTCATCCTGATCCTGGCGTTCGGGAACGACTGGGCGGCGGAGAAGGTGCAGGAGGCCGACGGGTCGACCGCCTTCACCCAGGCCGCCGTCGTCATCCCGCTGCACTGGGGCGACGAGATCCAGGACGGCGGGACGGGGGCGACCATCGGCCGGCTCGTGGTCATGGTCCTGCTGACCGTGGTGCTCGGCGCCATCGCCGGGCGGGCCCGCCCCCTGGCCGCCTTCGTCGGGGGCTGGGGCGCGTTCCTCATGGCCACCGTGGTGAGCATGGGCCTGTACGCCTTCATGGCCGAGGAGGGCAGCAGCGACAGCAACGTCGGCTTCTTCTTCGGCGCCGGCGCCGACGGCCTCGACCAGTTCACGGCCACATCGATCTTCGGGGCCCCGTCGGGCCTGTTCCTGGGCTGGCTGGTCGGCCTGGCCGTGATGGTCGGGAGCCTGCAGCGGGAGTCGGCCGCCACCCTCCCGCCGAGTGCGTGGGAGCAGCCCCCGAGCGGCTCGCCCTTCGCCCCCGCCCCACCCGGCGGTCCCCACGGCGCGCCGGCCAGCTACGGCAACCCGGCCCCGCCCGGCACCGAGTCGTCGCCCTTCGGCACCCCGCCCGGCCCCCCGCCGGCCCCGGCCACGGCGGCACCCCCGCCCCACCCGGGAGCGCCGCCCGCCGACGGGCCCGTCATCGGGACGCCGCCGGATCGCACCCAGGTGCAGGGCCAGCCGCCGGTCGACCCTCCGCCGCCCGGCCAGCAGCCCTAGCCGCCGGCGCCGGCGCTAGGGCCGGGTCGTGCGCAGCGCCTTGGGGTAGTCGCCCGTCGTCTTGGCCCAGGCCGCGGCGGCGAGCCGCTGTGCCAGCAGCCGGATGACCCCGACGAGGGCGCCGGTGACGAGCGCCCAGGCCAGCGCCTCGCCCCATGTCACGTCCCGGTGGACCGGGTTCCCCGGGGCCTCACGCCGGGTGGCCGCCTTCCAGAGCCGCTCCACCACGGGCTTGGTGGCGATCGTGGCGCCGATGGCCGAGGCGCTGGCGACCCCGTTCCAGACCTGTTCCTCGTCGATGTTCACCGGCCGTCCCTGCCCGGTACGGTCGCGCCCATGCGCGTCGACATCCCCGAGGGTGCGGACCCGATCATGCACGTCTGGGGCGCCATGGTCCCTGGCATCGGGCCCGCCGCCGCCGCCTTCTCCGGCAAGGTCTACGAGTGCTCGACCCTCGGGCTCCGCGAGTTCGAGGCCGCCCGCCTGCGCATCGCCCAGGTCAACGGGTGCCTGTTCTGCCAGGACTGGCGGACCGAGCGCGACGGGGTGAAGGTCGAGGACACCTTCCCCGAGGCCGTCACCGCCTGGCGCACCACCGACGCCCTCGACACCCGGGCCCGGCTGGCGGCCGAGTACGCCGAGCGCTTCGACCTCGACCACCACGGGCTCGACGAGGAGTTCTGGGGCCGGATGAAGGCCGCCTACACCGACGCCGAGATCGTCGAGCTGTCGATGTGCCTGGGCTCGTGGATCGCCTTCGGCCGGCTCAACCGGGTCCTCGGACTCGACACCGCCTGCACCCTCCCGAGCCACTGAGCAGGTGTGTCGTCGCCAGGTGACCGGGTAGGGCGTGCAGGTCCGCACCGCCCAAGGAGAACCTCGTCATGCCCAGCGCCTACACCGCCCCCGGTCTCGATGAGTCGGATGCCGCGAAGGTCCGTGAGGCCCTGCAGAACCGCCTCCTCGCCCTGATCGACCTCCAGCTGACGCTCAAGCACATCCACTGGAACGTGGTCGGCCCGAACTTCATCGGCGTCCACGAGATGCTCGACCCGCAGTACGCCGCCGTCTCGGAGATGGTCGACGACGTGGCCGAGCGCATCGCCACCCTCGGCGGCCAGCCCCTCGGCACCCCCGGAGCCATCGTCGAGGGTCGCACCTGGGACGACTACAGCCTGAACCGGGCCCTCACCCACGAGCACCTGTCCGGTCTCGACAGCGTCTACGTCGGGGTCATCGAGGACCACCGCAACGCCATCAAGATCGCCGGCGACATCGACCCGGTGTCGGAGGACCTGCTCATCGGCCAGACCAACCAGCTGGAGCTGTTCCACTGGTTCGTCCGGGCCCACCTCGAGGACAAGTCCGGCAACATCAACAGCTGATCTCGGGGCGCTGACACCCCGACGCGGGGGGCCCCCCGCCACCGTGCCGGGGGTCCCTCGCGTCCGGGCTCAGGTCGGGGGCGCCCAGCCGGGGTCCCGTCCCGTCACGGCGACGATCCGGTCGATGGCCGGGGCGTCGTCGGGGACGGCCACCGCCGGTCCCCACAGCTGGGGGACCGGGGCGACCGGGACGAAGGCGGCGACGTGGGCCCAGCAGGCGTCGAGGGTCGGGGCGTCGTCGAGCCCGAACGGCTGGCCGGTGGCCACGGCCAGGTCCCAGCCGTGGACGACCAGCTCGGTGAGGGCGATCCTCCCCCACGTCGCCCGGCCCAGGCCCGACCCGGGCACGCCGGGCCCCTCCCACGCCCCCGGCTCGGCCCACGCCTCGCCGAGGTCGCCGAGGAGCGCGGCCAGGTCGTCCCGCCAGGCCGGGCCGAGGTGGGATCGGCCCGAGGCGGAGCGGGTCGCGGCCACCGCCGCCAGGTCGTCGTGGGCCAGAGCCCGAGAGCCCTCGGCCACGAGGGCGACGTGGTCGATCAGGTCGCCGACGTCGTAGGCCGTGCACGGCGTGGCGCCGGTGAGCTCCCCGTCGGCGGTCCCGGCGGCGAGGGCGACGAATCGGGCCGCCGCCGGCCGGAGGTCGATGGGCTCGGTCACGACGGGCGACGCTACCGGCAGCGGGATCACCCCGGACGCGCCGGTGCCCCGGCTGGGGACCGGGGCACCGTTGCGTGGATCCGAACTTGGCGGCGGGGCCGCCGTGCGATCAGGCGGTGGGCGTCTCCGCCGGACCGGCCTTCTCGAGCTCGACCGTCGGGGGCTCGAAGCCCTCGATGGCCCGGAAGACGATGTCGGGCTTGCCGTCGTCGTCGGGGTTGGGCTCGGCGTCGACGATGATGATCTGGCCGGCGGCGTACTCCTTGTAGAGGAGCTTCTCCGACAGCGGGTCCTCGACGAAGCGCTGGATGGCCCGGCGCAGCGGGCGAGCGCCGAGGGTGGGGTCGTAGCCCCGGTCGACCAGCAGCAGCTTGGCCGCCTCGGTCACCTCGATGCCGATGCCCTGGCCCTCGAGTTGGACCTTGGTGCGGGCGATCATCAGGTCGACGATCGTCGTGACCTCGGACTTCGACAGCTCGTGGAAGACGATCGTCTCGTCGATGCGGTTCAGGAACTCGGGCCGGAAGTGCGCCTTCAGGGCCTCGTTGACCTTCTCCTTCATCTTCTCGTACGTGACCGCCTCGTCGGACTTCCCGAGCCCACGTTGGCCTTGCGCAGGTCCTGCGTGCCGAGGTTCGACGTCATGATCAGCACGGTGTTGCGGAAGTCGACCGAGCGGCCCTGGCTGTCGGTCAGACGGCCCTCCTCCAGGATCTGGAGCAGCGTGTTGAACACGTCGGGGTGGGCCTTCTCGATCTCGTCGAAGAGCACGACGCTGAAGGGCTTGCGGCGCACCGACTCGGTGAGCTGGCCGCCCTCCTCGTAGCCCACGTAGCCGGGGGGCGAGCCCACCAGGCGGCTGACCGTGTGCTTCTCCATGTACTCGGACATGTCGAGGGTGATCAGGCTCTGCTCGTCACCGAACAGGAACTCGGCCAGCGTGCGGGCCGTCTCCGTCTTCCCGACACCCGAGGGGCCGAGGAAGATGAAGCTGCCCGACGGGCGCTTCGGGTCCTTGAGCCCGGCTCGCGTGCGGCGGATGGCCCGGGAGACGGCGGCGATGGCCTGCTCCTGGCCGACGACCCGCTTGTGCAGCTCGTCCTCCATGCCGAGGAGCTTCTTGGTCTCCTCCTCGGTGAGCTTGTACACGGGGATGCCGGTCCAGATCGAGAGGACCTCGGCCACGGCCTCCTCGTCGACCTGGTCGTAGAGGTCGACGCCGGACGCCTTGATCTCGGCCTCCTTCGCCTCCTTCTGCGACAGCAGCTCCTTCTCCTCGTCGCGGAGCTTGCCGGCCTCCTCGAAGCGCTGGGCCTCGACGGCCTCCTTCTTGCGCTTGACCACGTCGGCCAGCTTGTTCTCGAGGTCCTTGTAGTCCGGCGGGGTCTGCATCCGCTTGATGCGGAGGCGGGAGCCGGCCTCGTCGATCAGGTCGATCGCCTTGTCCGGGAGGTGCCGGTCGGAGATGTACCGGTCGGCCAGGTTGGCCGCGGCGACGAGCGCCTGGTCGGTGATCGTGACCCGGTGGTGCTCCTCGTAGCGGTCGCGCAGGCCCTTGAGGATCTCGATCGTGTGGGCCACGGTGGGCTCGTCGACCTTGATCGGCTGGAAGCGGCGCTCGAGGGCGGCGTCCTTCTCCAGGTGCTTGCGGTACTCGTCGGTCGTGGTGGCGCCGATCGTCTGGAGCTCGCCCCGGGCCAGCATCGGCTTGAGGATGCTGGCGGCGTCGATGGCGCCCTCGGCCGCACCGGCCCCGACGAGCGTGTGGATCTCGTCGATGAAGAGGATGATGTCGCCGCGGGTGCGGATCTCCTTCAGCACCTTCTTGAGGCGCTCCTCGAAGTCGCCGCGGTAGCGGCTGCCGGCGACCAGGGCGCCGAGGTCGAGGGTGTAGAGCTGCTTGTCCTCGATGGTCTCGGGGACGT
>JBQGCF010000360.1:0-11299 GCA_052038315.1 Iamia sp. | reverse complement strand
CACAAGTGGGTCCTTGCGTGCGCCCCGGCGCGGGCCCGGCCCCCGCTCTGCGCCGCAAGAAGGCCTAGATCAGGCCGAGGTCCTTGACGGCGTCGCGCTCCTCGGAGAGCTCGGCGTTGGAGGCGTCGATGCGGGTCCGGGAGAACTCGTCGATGTCCAGGCCCTGGACGATCGACCACTCGCCGTCCTTGGTCGTGCAAGGGAACGACGACACGAGGCCCTCGGGGGTGCCGTAGCTGCCGTCGGAGACGACGGCCATCGAGACCCAGTCGCCCTCGGGGGTGCCCTTCACCCAGTCGCGCACGTGGTCGATGGCGGCGCTGGCGGCCGAGGCGGCCGACGAGGCGCCGCGGGCCTTGATGATGGCGGCGCCGCGCTTGGCGACGGTGGGGATGTACTCGTCGGCGATCCAGGCCTCGTCGCCCACGGCCTCCCAGGCGTTCTTGCCGTCGACCTCGGCGTGGGTGAGGTCCGGGTACTGGGTCGTCGAGTGGTTGCCCCAGATCGTCATCTTCTTGATGGCGTTGACGCTCGTGCCCAGGCGGGCGGCCAGCTGGGCCTTGGCCCGGTTGTGGTCGAGGCGGGTCATGGCCGTGATGCGGGTGGGGTCGAGGCCCTCGGCGTTGCCCAGGGCGATCAGGGCGTTGGTGTTGGCCGGGTTGCCGACGACCAGCGCCCGCACGTCCTTCTTGGCCGCCGCGGCCAGCGCCTTGCCCTGCGGGCCGAAGATGCCGCCGTTGGCGCCGAGCAGGTCGCTGCGCTCCATCCCGTCCTTGCGGGGCATGGCGCCGACGAAGAAGACGATGTCGGCGTCGCCGAAGGCCACCTCGGCATCGTCGGTGCGGACGATCGCGTCGAGCAGCGGGACGGCGCAGTCGTCGAGCTCCATGGCCACGCCCTCGAGGGCGCCGAGCGCCGGGGTGATCTCCAGCAGCTGGAGGCTGACGGGGGTGTCCGGCCCGAGCAGGTCGCCGGCGGCGATGCGGAACAGGAGGCTGTAGCCGATCTGGCCAGCAGCCCCGGTGACGGCGACGCGGACGGGCGTGGTGCTCATGCTCGCGACCCTACCCACGCCCCAGGATCCACCCGAACTCCGCCGTTCCGTGTGCGCGTTCGTGCGGATGCGGCGTGTTTTCGCACACGGAACGGCTCACTCGACGGTGACGGACTTGGCGAGGTTGCGGGGCTTGTCGACGTCGCGGCCGAGGGTGACCGCCGCGTGGTAGGCGAGCAGCTGGAGGGGGACGCCGAGGAGCAGCGGAGCCAGCTCGGGCTCGGTCCTCGGGACCCGCAGCACGGCGAGGGCATCGCCGACGTCCCGAGAGGGCGGCGCGTCCGTCACCACCACCAGCGGGCCCCGGCGGGCCCGGATCTCGGCCAGGCTGCCCATGTTCTTCTCCCACAGCTCGTCGTCGGGGACGACGGCGACGGTCGGGATCTCCGGGCTGACCAGGGCCAGCGGGCCGTGCTTGAGCTCGGCCGCCGGATAGGCCTCGGCGTGGATGTAGCTGACCTCCTTCAGCTTCTGGGCCCCCTCCAGCGCGGCCACGAATCCGCCGACCCGGCCGATGAAGAAGGCGCTGTCGGCCCCGGCGATGGCCTTGGCCGCCAGGGCGACCTCCTCCTCGGCGGCGAGCACGGTGCGGATGGCGTCGGGCAGGGCGACCAGCCCGTCGAGCAGCCGGCGCCCGTCGCCCGGCCCGAGGTCGCGGGTCCGCCCGAGCAGCAGGCCCAGCAGGGCGAAGGCGACGCCGGTGGACGTGAAGGTCTTGGTCGACGTCACCGACACCTCGTGGCCGGCGTGGAGGAAGATGCCCGCGCCGCAGGCCCGGGCGATCGTGCTGCCCGGCGTGTTGACGATGCCGATCACGGTGCCGCCCTTGCGCTGGACCTCCTGCACGGCGGCGAGGGTGTCGATGGTCTCCCCCGACTGGCTGACGGCGACGTAGAGCGTGTCGGGCTCGACGATCGGGTTGCGGTAGCGCATCTCGGAGGCGGTCTCGGCGTCGGCGGGGATGCGGGCCAGCCGCTCGACCAGCCCGGCGCCGTAGAGCCCGGCGTAGTACGCCGACCCGCAGCCGAGGGCCTTCACCCGCCGCAGCCCCAGGACCTCGCGGGGAGCCAGGTCGAGCCCGCCGAGGTGGGCGGTGGCGAAGCGGGTGTCGATCCGCCCCCGCAGCGCCCGCTCGACCGCCTCGGGCTGCTCGTGGATCTCCTTGTGCATGTGGTGCGGGTGGCCGCCGAGGTCGAGGGCGGTGGCCGACACCGCAGCGGTCGTCGGGACCTTCGCAGTGGGGGCGCCGTCGAGGGTCGAGGTCCGGTAGCCGTCGACCCGGACCACGGCCAGCTCGCCGTCGTCGAGGTGGACGATCTGGTCGGTGTGGCGGACGACGGCGGCGGCGTCGGAGGCGACGAGCATCTCCCGGTCGCCGATGGCCAGCAGGACGGGGCTGCCGTTGCGGGCCACGACGATGCGGTCGGGCTGGGCGGCGTCGACCACCGCCAGCCCGTAGGCCCCCTCGACCTGGAGCAGGGCCAGCCGCACCCGCTCCTCCAGCTCGTCGGCCTCCTGCGCCGCGATCAGGTGGGCCAGCACCTCGGTGTCGGTCTCCGAGCGCAGCTCCACCCCGGCCGGGAGGAGGGCCCGCAGGCCGTCGGCGTTCTCGATGATCCCGTTGTGGACCAGGGCGAGCGTGCCGGACGTGTGCGGGTGGGCGTTGGCGTCGGTCGGCTCGCCGTGGGTGGCCCAGCGGGTGTGGCCGATGCCGACCGTGCCGCCGAACCGCTTGGGCAGCGTGGCCGCCAGGTGGTCCACCCGCCCCTCGGCCTTGTGGACCCGGAGCCCGGAGCCGCCCAGGACGGTGACACCCGCCGAGTCGTAGCCCCGGTACTCGAGCCGGGCCAGGCCCTCGAGCAGGACGGGGGCGGCGGGCTGGCGCCCGATGATGCCCACGAAGCCGCACATGGTTCGGTCCTCCGAGGGTCGGCCGTGGGTCAGCCGTAGATGGCGCGCCGGATCTGGCGCTCGGTCAGCGGGGGCGCGGCGACGGGCCGGGCAGCCACCTCGGCGGCGAGGCGGGGGAAGATCTCGGCGTTGGCCAGCCCCCGGGCCTGCAGCTCGCGGTGGCGGCGCCGGATCAGGGCCTCGACCGGCTCGCGCAGGTGGTCGACGACCTCCTCGACGACCCGGCGGCTCATCTCCGGCCCCAGCGGGGTGGTCCGGACGAGGTGCGCGACCAGGTCGTCGAGGGCGTCGTCAGGGGTCACGAGGGCCGAGTGTGCCGATCAGACCCTCGGATGGCAACGATCTTGCCCGCCAGCGGGCAGGATCGCCCCCGAAGTCCGGTCTACGTCGGTCCGGAGAAGCGGGCGAACCGCATCTGGAGCCGACCGGCGACGTAGTCGAACTCGCCGCCGATGTAGAGGGCGCCGGCGTGCACGGCCACCGCCCCGACCCCGTAGGGGCTGTCGGCCCGGGCGGTCCAGGGCGACAGGGCGCCGTTGGCGATGGTCACCGCGGCCAGGTGGCGACGGACCTGCCCGGCGATCTGGTCGAAGTGGCCGCCGACGTACACCGTGGTGGCCGAGGCCGCGAGGCCCTGGATGTTGCCGTCGCCCCGCAGCGACCACCGGGCCGCCCGCCGACCGGCACCGAGCCGCCAGGCCTCGACCCGGTTCTGGTTGCTGCCGGTGTAGACCTCGGCCCCGTCGGCGGACAGGTCGAGGGTCCACACCGCCCAGCCGATGGCGGGCCGGAAGCCGAGGTCACGGCCGGTGGCCCCGTCGATCGAGCTGAGGTAGGGCGCCCGCACGCCGGCGATGGTGGCGTGGTTGCCCCCGACGACCAGCGTGCGCCCGTCGGTCGAGACGTCGATCGAGCGGGGCGCGGTGTCGGGCCGGGGCTGGAAGCCGTTGACGACGGCGCCGGTGGTGGCGTCGATCAGGGCCAGCCGGGGGATGGCCCGGCCGCCGATGGTGCTGAACCCGCCACCGGCCCAGACCCGGTTGCCGGCCGTGGCGATCGTGCGCACCCGGGCGTCGGCGCCGGGGTTCCACGGGGCCACCGCACCGGTGGCGGTCGAGACCTTGGCGATCTTCGACCGGGCCCGGCCCCCGACGGTGGTGAAGGCGCCGCCGATGTAGAGCCACTGGCCGTCGGGCGAGGCCCGCAGGGCGGACACCTCGCCGTTGGCCTGGGTGGTCCAGGCCGGGTCGAGGCGACCGGTCGTGGCGTTCAGGGCGGCGACGAACGAGCGGCCGACCATCGTCGCCCGGGTCGGCCCCACCCGCGTGAAGGTGCCCCCGATGAAGATGCGGCCCCCGGCCCGGACGATGGCGTCGACCCGGCCGTTGGTCATGTCGGTGACGTCGGGCGTCACCGCCGGCAGCGCCCCGGCCGGCGCCTCCCCGGCGACGATCGATGCCAGCGCCACGATCGCGGCCAGCGCGGCCACGACCACCCGACGGGCGCGATGGCGCCCCGATCCACGGATCACGTCCATGGTGCCCCTCCCACAAGTTGCAGTTGTTGTCACCACGCAACGTAGTGCCGCTGGCGACCCATGTCACTAGCAGTGGTGTCTTTTCACCCTCGGGGAGGACCCAACCGCAAGTGGGAGTGGTCGAGGCGGCGCGTGCGCTGCCAGTAGCGCCACGTGTAGGTCGACCAGTTGTTGGTGATCCGGCCCCGCGCGTCCTTGTACCAGGAGTGGCAGGAGCCGGCCCACACGGTCCGGGCCAGCTCCCGGTCGAGGCGGGCGTTGGAGGCGGCCTGGGCCTCGGGCGTGACGTCGACCCAGCGGCGCCCCTCGGTGGCGAGGGTCCGGACCGCCTGGAGGATCCACCCGATCTGGCGCTCGAGCATGAAGATGATCGAGTTGTGGCCCAGGTTGGTGTTCGGCCCGTAGAGCAGGAACAGGTTGGGGAAGCCGCTGACGGTGATGCCCAGGTGCGCCTCGGCGCCGTCGGCCCACACGTCGCCCAGCACGGCCCCGTCGGCCCCGGTGACCCGGATCGGGGCGAGGAAGTCGGTCGTCTCGAACCCGGTGCCGAAGATGATCGTGTCGGCCGGGTACGAGCGGCCGCCGGCCACCACGGCGTCGGCCTCGACCCGCTCGACCCGGTCGGTCACCACCTCGACGTCGGGCCGGGCCAGCGTGGGGTACCAGTCGTTGGAGATCAGGATCCGCCGGCAGCCGAGCGGGTAGTCGGGGACGATCGCCTCCTCCGGGAGCTCCGCGCTGGCCAGCGGCCTGAGCCCGTCCTGGAACTTCTTCCGCCCGATGTCCCCGAGCTTCGAGCCCTGCTTGAAGATGACGAAGCGGCTCTCGAAGCGGGCCCAGATGCTGGCCCGGTACAGCAGGCGGAGGGGCGGCACGGCGGCGAGGAGGCGGCGGGTCCGCTCACCGATCGGGGCGTCGGGCTTGGGGCCGACGTAGTTGACGCTGCGCTGGAAGAGGGTCATCCGCCCGACCTGCTCGGCGATGGCGGGGACGAACTGGATGGCGCTGGCGCCGATCCCGATGACGGCGACGTCCTCACCGGTGAGGTCGTGGCCGTGGTCCCAGCGGGCCGAGTGGAAGACGGTGCCGGCGAAGTCGTCGAGCCCCTCGATCTCGGGCACGTGGGGCCGGTTGAGCTGGCCGGTGGCGGCGACGAGCACGTCGGCGGTGAACGTCTCGCCGTCGGCGAGGGTGAGCGTCCAGGTGCCGGCGCCGTCGTCGAAGGCGGCCGCGGTGACCTCGGTCGAGAAGCGGATCCGCCGGCGCACGTCGAAGGTGTCGGCGACCCGCTCGAGGTGGGCGAGGATCTCCGCCTGCTCGGGGAACCGCCGGCTCCAGTCCGGGTTGGGCGCGAACGACAGCGAGTAGAGGTGCGAGGGGACGTCGCAGCCCGAGCCCGGGTAGGTGTTGTCCCGCCAGGTGCCGCCCAGGGCGTCGGCCTTCTCGAAGAGGGTGACGTCGTCGACGCCCATCTGCACCAGCCGGATGGCCATGCCCAGGCCGCCGATGCCCGTGCCGATGATGGCGACCCGTGGCGCCGTCGCCCCCGGCGGCAGGGGCACGGGGCGGTTGGTGGCGAGGGCCTTGGCCTTGGCGAGGACGTCCGCTGCAGCAGCCATCCTCCGACCGTACCCCGAAACTTGACCGAGCGGTCTAGAGCCGGGCGGACCTGCGAGGCTGACGAGCGATGGCCCTGCCGCTGTTCGTCTACGGGACGCTGATGCCCGGCCACCTGCGCTGGGCCGTGCTCGAACCCCACGCCCTCAGCTGGCGGCCGGCGGCGGTCGAGGGCCACCTGTACGACACCGGCGAGGGCTGGCCGGCGGCCGTCTTCGCCCCCGGCGAGGACCTGGTCCGGGGCTGGGCCGTCGACCTCGACCCGGCCGTGGTCGACCTGGTCATGGCCCACCTCGACGAGGTCGAGGGCGTGGAGCACGGCCTGTTCCGCCGGGTCGAGGTCACCCTGCTCGACGGCGAGCCGGTGGTGGCCTACGAGCTCGGGACCAGCCCCGACGCCCTCACCCGCATCGCCGAGTGGGCCGACCAGGACGAGGCCTGATCGGGCCGGCGCGGCACACTGCTCGGGTGATCCTGGTCGACCGTCCGTTGTGGGAGGCGCACGGGCGACGGTTCGCCCACCTGGTGAGCGACCAGTCCTTCGACGAGCTCCACGCCTTCGCCGCCCGGTTGGGGTTGCCGCCCCGGGCCTTCCACCGCGACCACTACGACCTGCCCGACGCCTGGTGGCAGCGGGCCGTCGACGCCGGGGCCACGCCGGTCGATCCCCGCGAGCTGGTCCGCCGCCTCCGCGCCGCCGGCCTCCGGGTCAGGAAGCCCCGGTCGGCCCCGGCCGCCGGGGGCACCTGACGGTGGACGCCCTCGGGTGGGCGTTCGTCGTCTCGGTGATGACCTTCGTCGGCTGGATGCGGTTCCGCCTGTACGGCTTCGACCAGCGCCGGCGGCCGGCCCGGCGGGACGTGGTCGTCGTGCTCGGTGTCGGCCTCCTGCTCCTCGCCACCTTCGGCGCCGTCGAGGCCTTCGTCGTCGATCGTTAGCCGGTCCCCGACCCGAGGGCGGTGCGCTCACGGGTGAGGTTGGCGACGGCCCGGGCATGGCGCGCCGCCCGGTCGGCCGGGGGGCCGGCGGTGTAGAGCTGGCCCGACCCGGCGGCGGCGAGGAAGCGGTCGAGCACCTGGCCCCGGCCGACCCGCCAGGCGTCGTCGGGGACGTGGGCGTACTCAGCCCGAACGTCCACGACGAAACGGTCGTAGCGCTCGGTCGGGGCCGAGAGGATCCACAGGTCGGCGTCGACCAGCACCGCCCCCGAGCGGTCGTCGGCCCCGACCGTGTGGCCGACGGTCAGCCGCACCAGCCGGGCCACCTCGTCGGCCAGCGCGCCCGGGCCGATCGCCGACGCGGCCAGCCGGGCGCTGGCCTCCTCCGACCAACCCGGCGCCACCGAGGGGCCGACGGCGTAGACGGCGTCGTGGAACCAGGCCGCCAGCTCGACCGCCTCCGCCCAGGCGGTCGGCTCGTGCGGCAGCAGGCGCGCCACCTCGGCGAGCACCTCGGTGACGTGCTCGCCGGTGTGGTAGCGGCGGTGGGGCTCGGCGTGCCGGGCGCGCAGGTCGTCGAGGTCGACGGTCAGCGCTGCATGGCCTTGGTCTGGAGGAACTCGTCCAGGCCGTACTTGCCCAGCTCGCGGCCGATGCCCGACATCTTGTAACCGCCGAAGGGGGCCAGCGGGTTGAAGCCGCCACCGTTGACCTCGACCTGGCCGGTGCGCATGCGCCGGGCCACGGCCTGGGCCTTCTCGGCATCGGCGCCCCACACGCCACCGGACAGCCCGTACTGGGTGTCGTTGGCGATGCGCACGGCGTCGTCGACATCCGCGTAGGGGATGACCGACAGCACCGGGCCGAAGATCTCCTCCTGGGCGATCGTCATCGAGTTGTCGACGCCGGCGAACACCGTGGGCTTGACGTAGTAGCCGGTGGGCAGGTCGTCGGGCTGCTCGGCGCCGCCGGTGACGAGCTGGGCGCCCTCCTCGATGCCCTTCTCGATGTAGCTGCGGACCCGGGTGCGCTGGGCGTCGGAGATCAGCGGGCCGAGGCGGCCGCCGTTCGCCGCCGGGTCGCCGACCGTGTACACGGTCTCGACCTCGTCGCGGATGATGTCGACGATCTCGTCGTGCTTGGACTGGGGCACGAGCATCCGGGTGAAGGCGGTGCAGGTCTGGCCCGAGTTGAGGTAGGCCGAGCCCACGCCCTTGCGCACGGCGGCGTCGAGCTGCTCGCCCTCGAGGTCGTCCAGGATGATGTTGGCCGACTTGCCGCCCAGCTCCAGGGCGACCCGCTTGACCGTCGGGGCGGCCAGCTCGGCCACCCGGGTGCCGGCCCGGGTCGAGCCGGTGAAGCTGACCATGTCGACGTCGGGGTGCACGGCGATGGCCTCACCGACCACCGGGCCGACGCCCGAGACGAGGTTGAACACGCCGGCGGGCAGGCCCAGGCCGTCGATGATCTCGGCCAGGATGAAGGCGTTGAGCGGCGCCACCTCGCTGGGCTTGAGCACGACCGTGCAGCCGGCGGCGAGGGCGGGGGCGACCTTGGCCACGATCTGGTGGAGCGGGTAGTTCCACGGCGTGATGCAGCCGACGACGCCGATCGGCTCCTTCACCACCAGGCTGTTGCCGATCTCCTCCTCCCACTCGACCTGGTCGAGCAGCTGGACGTAGGTGCCCGACACGGCGGTGGGCAGGCCGGCCTGGATCAGCTGGCTGAGCATCAGCGGCATGCCCACCTCGCCACAGATGACCTCGGCGATCTCGGCGTCGCGGGCGGCCAGGCCGTCGCTCAGGGCCTGGAGGAACTTGGCCCGCTCGTCGGTCGAGGTCTGGCTCCAGCCCTCGAAGGCGGCCTTGGCCGCGGCGACCGCCCGGTCGACGTCCTCGGGTGTGCCCTCGGGGATGGACCCCATGACCTCCTCGGTCGACGCGTTGACGACGTCGATGGAGCCGGTGCCGGTGGAGGGGACCCACTGGCCGTCGATGTAGAGGGAGTCGTAGGCACGCATGGCGCTCAGGCTACGGGTGTTGCCAGGAACGTGCAGCCCGCCGGCCGAGATCGTCAGGATCTCGACCGTCGCGCCAGGTGACGGGCTAGGTTCCGGCCCCGTGGTGGTCACGATCACGAGGGGCGAGGGCACGATCGACGACGGCCGGATCGCCGTCGAGCTCGAGGTCGTGTGGGGCGAGCACCGCCAGCGCTGCGTGGCCGCGGCCCGCCAGCACGAGGTCTGCACGGTCGACGACGAGACCGTCGCCGCCCTGGCCGAGGCGGCCACCTGGATCATCGAGCAGAACGGCACCTTCGGGCGCAAGGGCATCCGCCTCCCCCTCCACGACGGGGTCATCCAGGTCATCGGCGAGATGGTCGACGAGGCCCGGCACGAGTCCCTGGTCGGTCCGGGCCAGGTCGTCCTCGAGTTCGACGCCTGAGCCCGCCGGGCATGCCAGGCTGCGGCCATGGCCCCGGGCACCGACACCGCCGAGATCGACATCGCCGCACCGCCGGAGACGGTGTGGGACCTGGTCACCGATGTGACCCGGATGGGCGACTGGAGCCCCGAGTGCTACCGCTGCGCCTGGCTCGACGGCGGCACCGGGCCCCGGGAGGGCGCCCGCTTCAAGGGCTGGAACCGCCAGGGCCCCCTGCGGTGGGCGACCACCAGCACCGTGGTCGAGTCCCGGCGGGCCGAGGTCTTCGCCTTCACCACCAAGGACTCGGCCGCCACCTGGACCTACACGCTGACGGCCACGCCCGACGGCGGCACCCACCTGGTCGAGACCCGCACCGACGGCGACAAGCCCCTGATCGCCAAGGTCTTCGGCAAGGTCGTCCCCGGTCGCGACCAGCGCCTCCGGGACGGGATGCAGCAGACCCTCCGCCGCCTCAAGGAGACGGCGGAGGGCTGAGCCGCGGGACGGTCAGACCGTCCAGGTGATGCCCTCGGTGAGCTCGCCCTCCCAGATCGCCCCGGCGAGGGTGGCGTCCTCGGGGAGCAGGGCGACCTTGCAGCCCTCCAGCACGTCGCCCGGGGCGGCGTCGGACCGGAAGCTCTCGTTGCGGCAGGCGTCGAGCCCGATCGTGATCAGCGTGCCGCCGATGTCGCCGTCGGTGGTGACGCCGTCGAGCTCGTTGTTGAGCGAGGTGCCGGCCACGTCGACGGCGCTGTGGAGCGTCGCCGAGTAGCGGATGAAGTAGGGCACGACGCCGGCGGTGTCGGTGGCCTCGAGCTCGAGGCCGGCCGCCTCCAGGTCGGCCCACGACGAGGCGACGACCTCGTCGACGACGATCTCGAGGTCGATGGTGCCGTTGGTCGCCTCGTAGGCGACGGTGGCCGGCTCGCCCACGGCGATGGTGGCGCCGTCCTCGGTCGGCTCGCCGGCGGCCGACGACCCCTTCTCGCCCCGCTCGTCGCCCTCCTCCGCCTCAGGCTCCTCGCCCTCGGTGATCGAGCTGTCCCCGGCCTCCGTGGTGGTCGTCTCGGCCTCGGTCGTGGTGGTGGCCTCGGTCGTGGTGGTGGCGTCGTCCCCACCGGCGTCGTCGTCATCGCCCCCGCATCCGGACAGGAGCAGGGCGGTGACGGCGAGGCCGGCGGCGATGGTGCGGTTCACGGTGGTGGGTTCCCCTTCGGAGTCGCGCCGCGCCCGCGCGGCCTCCGACGGCTACCCGCCTCTCGCGTCCCGCAATACGGTCACCCGTCACACGAAGCGAGACGGGTGACGGCCCCGAGGGTCAGGCCATCTTCTGCTGGAGGCCGTCGTCGAGGGCGGCGAGGAACTCCTCGGTGGTGAGCCACTCGGCGTCGCCACCGACGAGGAGGGCCAGGTCCTTGGTCATGCGACCGCTCTCGACGGTCTCGATGCAGACCCGCTCCAGCGTCTCGGCGAACTCGGTGACCTCCGGGGTCCCGTCGAGCTTGCCCCGGTGGGCGAGGCCCCGGGTCCAGGCGAAGATCGAGGCGATCGGGTTGGTCGAGGTCTTCTCGCCCTTCTGGTGCTGGCGGTAGTGCCGGGTCACCGTGCCGTGGGCGGCCTCGGCCTCGACGGTGCGGCCGTCGGGGGTCGACAGGACCGACGTCATCAGGCCCAGCGACCCGAAGCCCTGGGCGACGGTGTCGGACTGGACGTCGCCGTCGTAGTTCTTGCAGGCCCAGACGTAGCCGCCCTCCCACTTCATGGCGGCGGCGACCATGTCGTCGATCAGCCGGTGCTCGTAGGTGAGCCCGGCGGC
>JBQGCF010000359.1:0-14969 GCA_052038315.1 Iamia sp. | reverse complement strand
GTCCGGCTCTGCTACGACCAGACGGCGCTGACCCTCGAGGCCGGGCGGAGCGGCGGGGCCCGTCGCCCGGCGCCCCGGGCCTTCCCGGACACGATCTGCGTCGGCGCCGTCGACGTGGTCGTCCAGGTCCTGGCCGCCGATCGCCCGTCCGCCCTGCCGGCCGAGCCGCTCGACGCCGCCGCCGACTTCGCCGGCTGATCGGGCGATCCCCTTCGAGGGATCGCCGGTCCCCGCCTACCATCGCCGCGATGGCTGAGAGGATCACCCGCGACGACGTGGCCCACGTGGCCCGCCTGGCCCGGTTGGAGCTGAGCGACGACGAGCTGGGGACCTTCACCGGCCAGCTGGCGGCGGTGCTGGAGCACGCCGAGGACGTCGCCGCCCTCGACCTGGCCGACGTGCCGCCCACCGCCCACCCGCTGCCGCTGGCCAACGTGTTCCGGCCCGACGTGCCCGGCCCCACCCTGGACCCGGCCACCGTCCTGGCCGTGGCCCCGTCGGTCGAGGACGGCCGCTTCCGGGTCCCGCCGATCCTGGGCGAGGCCCCCTGATGGCATCGAGCTTCATCTCCGCCACCGAGATCGCCGCCGGGGTGAAGGGCGGCCAGTGGACCGCCCGGCAGCTCGTCGACGAGCACCTGGCCGCCATCGAGGCCGGTGACGGCGACGTCCACGCCTTCCTCCACGTCGACGCCGAGGGCGCCCGGGCCGCGGCCGACGCCGTCGACGCCGCGGTCGCCGCCGGCGAGGACCCGGGCCCGCTGGCCGGCGTGCCCGTCGCCCTCAAGGACAACATGGTCACCGAGGGCGTGCCGACCACGTGCGCCTCCAAGATCCTCGAGGGCTGGATCCCGCCCTACGACGGCACGGTCGTCGAGAGGCTCCGGGCCTCGGGTGCGGTGGTCCTGGGCAAGACCAACCTCGACGAGTTCGCCATGGGCAGCTCCACCGAGAACTCGGCCTTCGGCCCCACCCGCAACCCGCTCGACCACAGCCGGGTCCCGGGCGGCTCGTCGGGCGGCAGCGCCGCGGCGGTGGCCGCCGGGTTCGCCCCGCTCTCGTTCGGCTCCGACACCGGCGGCTCGATCCGCCAGCCGGCCGCCCTCTGCGGCGTGGTCGGGCTCAAGCCCACCTACGGCCGGGTCAGCCGCTACGGGCTGGTCGCCTTCGCCTCCAGCCTCGACCAGATCGGCCCCTTCAGCCGCACCGTCGCCGACGCCGCCCTGGCCCTCCAGGTCGTCGGGGGCCACGACCCGATGGACGCCACCTCGGTCACCGACGCCCAGCCCGACTACGTCGCCCGCCTCGACGAGGGGGTCGAGGGGCTGCGGGTCGGCCTGGTCACCGAGATGCTGGAGATGGAGGGGATCGCCCCCGACGTGGCCGCCCGGGTCCGGGCCGCGGCCGAGGCCCTGGAGAAGGCCGGCGCCGAGGTCCGCGAGGTCTCGGTCCCGGCGGTGATCTACGGCCTGTCGGCCTACTACCTGATCGCCCCGGCCGAGGCGTCGAGCAACCTGGCCCGCTTCGACGGGGTCCGCTACGGCCTCCGGGTCGACGCCCCGACCACCCACGACATGATGGTGGCCACCCGCACCGCCGGGTTCGGGGCCGAGGTCAAGCGGCGCATCATGCTCGGCACCTACGCCCTGTCGGCCGGCTACTACGACGCCTTCTACGGCCAGGCCCAGCGGGTGCGCACCCTGATCTGCCGGGACTTCGCCGCCGCCTACGCGGACGTCGACGTGCTGCTGTCGCCGACCTCGCCCACCACCGCCTTCCCCATCGGGGAGAAGACGGCCGACCCGCTCACCATGTACCTCAACGACGTCTGCACCATCCCGTCGAACCTGTCGGGCGACCCGGCCCTGTCGATCCCCTTCGGCACCGGGGCCGACGGCCTGCCCGTCGGCGTCCAGGTGATGGCGCCCGCCCTCGGCGAGGTCGACCTGTTCCGCACCGCTCGCGTCCTCGAGGAGGCCCGATGACCGCGATCTTCACGACCGTCGACTCCGACGAGGTCCACACCGTCGAGGCCGGGGGCACCACCTACGAGCTGGTCTGCGGGCTCGAGGTCCACGCCGAGCTGGCCACCGCCACCAAGATGTTCTCGGCCGCGCCCAACCGCTTCGGCGACGAGCCCAACACCAACGTCGACCCCGTGACCCTCGGCCTCCCCGGCACCCTCCCGGTGGTGAACGAGAAGGCCGTCGAGCTGGCCATCCGCTTCGGCCTGGCCACCGGTGGCGAGGTGCGGCGCAGCGTCTTCAGCCGGAAGAACTACTTCTACCCGGACATGCCGAAGGACTTCCAGATCTCGCAGTACGACCTGCCGATCGTGTCCGAGGGCTCGGTGCGGCTGCCCGGCGGCCACGTCGTGGGGTTGGAGCGGGCCCACCTCGAGGAGGACACGGGCAAGTCCACCCACGTCGGTGGCGACGGCCGCATCACCGGCGCCGACCACTCGATCATCGACTACAACCGGGCCGGCGTGCCGCTGCTGGAGATCGTGTCCCGGCCCCACGTCCGCACCCCGGACCAGGCCCGGCAGTACGTCACCGAGCTGCGGGCGATCCTCGTCGCCGCCGGCGTGAGCGACGGGAAGATGGAGGAGGGCTCGCTGCGGGTCGACGCCAACGTCTCGGTCCGCCCCGTCGGCTCGGACGCCCTGGGCACCCGCTGCGAGATCAAGAACCTCAACTCGATCCGCAGCCTCGGCCGGGCCATCGAGTACGAGGCGGCCCGCCAGGCCCAGCTCCTCTCCGAGGGCGGCACCGTCGAGCAGCAGACGCGGCACTGGGACGAGGAGTCGGGGCGCACGTCGAAGATGCGCTCGAAGGAGGAGGCCGACGACTACCGGTACTTCCCCGAGCCCGACCTGGTGCCGGTCGACCCGAGCCCCGAGTGGGTCGAGGCGATCGGCGCAGCCCTGCCCCCGATGCCGGCCGCCCGGCGCGACGCCCTGGCCACGGCGGCGGGGGTGGCCCTGCCGGACGAGACGGTCGCCCTGATCGTCGAGCGGGGCCAGGACGACCAGGCCCTGGCGGCCATCGAGGCCGGGGCCGACGCCGGCCGCGTGCTCGTCCACGTCAGCCAGAACCTCTCGGTCGAGGGCGGCGCCTCGGTGTCCGCCGACCGGCTGGCGGCCCTGATCGCCCTGGAGACGGGCGGCGCCCTGACCGCCACACAGGCCAAGACGGTGCTGGGCGAGATGGTCACCTCGTCGGCCACGCCGGAGGAGATCGCCGCCGAGAAGGGGTTCGAGGCCATGGACACCGGCGCCCTGGAGGCGATGGTCCAGTCGGTCATCGATGCCCACCCCGACGAGTGGCAGCAGTTCGTCGACGGCGACGCCAAGGCCCAGGGCAAGCTGACCGGCTTCTTCGTCGGCCAGGTCATGCGGGCCAGCAAGGGCCAGGCCGACGGCAAGGCGGTCACCGCCCTCCTGAGGTCCAAGGCCGGTCTCTAGCCGTCCTCGGCCTCTCGTTCGGCGCGGAGGCGGCGCCACTCCTCGTGGCTCCGGTCGGTGCGGCGGGTCTGGCCGGCGATGGTGGTGAACGCCAGCGCGGCAGCCACGGCGACCGCAGCGGCGGTGACGCGACCGGACCAGCCCATGGCGTCGCCGAGGTCGACGGTCGCAGCGACGGCGAGGAGGAGGGCGCCCATGCCGACCACCACCCAGCCGAACGCCTGGTTGAGGTAGCGGATCAGCCGGAGGTGCTCGTCCTCCTCGAAGCCGAGCACGACCTCCCGCTGCTGCTCCTCGGCCCGGCGGTGGCGCTTGGCGATGTAGGCGGGCGGCAGCAGCAGCCACCAGCGGGACACCGGCTCGGCCTGGTCGCCGGCGCGCCGGGCGGCGTCGAAGCGCTCGCTGAGGTCCTGCTCGGCCCGCAGGTCGAGGGCCGCCTGGTGGGCCGCGCCGCCGACGAGGAGCCACGCCCCGACGCACGAGGCCCACGACGCCACGTCAGCCATGGCCCCGAACCTACCGGCAGGGGGGTGGGGGACCCGGCCCCACCGGGGGCACGAGGGGCCGGCCGGGGCGGTAGGTGCGCCTAGCATCGCCCCGGACTGATGGAAGGGTCACGAGATGAGTGACGGACCGAGCCTCTCCAAGGGAGGCGTGTCGATCCCCGGGTACGAGGTCGAGCGCGAGCTGGGACGTGGCGGCTTCGCGGTCGTGTACCGGGCCAACCAGCCCAAGCTGCGGCGCACGGTCGCCCTGAAGGTGCTGACCAACGTCGACCCGTCCGACGAGGACGCCAAGCGCCGCTTCGAGGCCGAGTGCCAGGCGATCGGCTCGCTGTCGTGGCACCCCCACGTCGTGACCGTGTACGACGCCGGCCAGACCGAGGAGGGCCTGCCCTTCCTGGCCATGGAGAACCTCCCGTCGGGCTCGCTCCAGGCCAAGCTGGCCGACCACGGGCCGGCGCCGTGGGAGGAGGTCCTGCGGGTCACGGTCCAGATGTGCGACGCCCTGGGTGCGGCCCACCAGGCCGGGATCCTCCACCGGGACATCAAGCCGGCCAACGTCCTGACCTCCCGGATCGGCGACTACAAGCTCGCCGACTTCGGCATCGCCCGCTTCGGCGACACCCAGCGCACCGCCACCGGCGTCATCACCGGCACGGTCGCCTACACCGCCCCCGAGGTCCTGCGCGGCGCCCGGGCCAGCGCGGCGAGCGACATCTACGCCCTCGGCGCCATGCTCTGCGCCGTCGCCACCGGCAAGACCCCGTTCGTCAAGGAGGCCGACGAGTCGGTCGTGGCGATCATGTACCGGGTCAACACCGAGGACCCGCCGTCGCTCACCGAGCACGGCATCCCCGAGCCCCTCCAGCTCCTGATCCACACCCTGATGGACAAGGACCCGGAGAAGCGGCCGGCGTCGGCCCTCGAGGTGGCCCAGTGGGCCCAGCACATCCAGGAGCAGAACGGCATCGCCTCGGCGCCGCTGCACACCGACCCCGACATGGAGCCGGGCCTGCCCGCTGCCGCCATCGCCGCCGGGGCGGCCGCCCTCGGGGGTGCTGCCGCCGGCGCCGCGGCCGGCGAGGCCACCACGGTCACGCCCGGTCCGTCGTCGCCCACCGCCACGCCGCCCCCGCAGCCGGCCTACGGCCAGCAGGGCTACGCCCAGGGCACCCCGGCGCCGCAGCAGCAGTGGGGCCAGGGCACGCCCGCCCCCCAGTCCGGCTACGGCCAGCAGTCGGGGACCTACGGCACGACCGGCGGCTACGCCCAGAGCCCGGGCACGGGGTCCTACGGCCCGCAGTCCGGCGCCTACGGCTACGGCCAGCAGCCGGCCGGCGACGACTCGAGCAACGCCGGCAAGATCATCGCCATCGCCGCCGTCATCGCCCTCGTCGTGGTGGCGGTGATCATCGCCATCGCCGCGGTGGCCGGGGGCGGCGACTCGTCCTCGTCCGGCACGACGACCACCACCGAGGCGCGCGAGAGCACGACCACGGGGGAGCAGGGCTCGTCGACCACCGCCGGCGAGACGACCACGACGGTCGCCGAGACCACGACCACCGCCGGCTCCGGCGGGGGCTTCTCGGAGGCGACGCGCTCGACCTTCATCGACAGCTGCGTCGGCGGGGGCGGCACCGAGGAGCAGTGCACCTGCATCGTCGACGAGCTGGCCCAGGTGTACACCGAGGAGGAGCTCCAGGCGCTGGAGCAGGAGATGACCGGCTCCGAGCTCCCGCCCGAGCTGACCGACATCGTCCTCAGCTGCGCCTGAGCCGGAACCCACGCGGCCGGACCGGCGGCCGGAGGCCATGCTGACCGGGTGGAGCTGATCTACCGCGCCCCCGAGCCGGACGAGATGGACGCCTTCTTCCGCCCCGTGTGGCGGGGCTTCGGCCACCCGGCGCCCATCCCCGAGCAGGTCGAGGACAACCGCACGACGTGGGAGCCGGCCCGCAGCCTCGGCGCCCTCGACGGCGACGAGTGGGTCGGGGCCACCGGCGCCTACACGATGGACGTCACGCTCCCCGGCGGTGCGACGATCGGCGCCGCCGGCGTGACCATGGTGGGCGTGGCGTCGACGCACCGGCGCCGCGGCATCCTCACCGAGCTGATGCGGCGGCAGCTCGACGACGTGGCCGCCGGGCCCGAGCCGGTCGCCGTCCTCACCGCCTCCGAGGCGCTGATCTACGGCCGCGACGCCTACGGGCGGGCGGCCCGGGGCGTGCGCCCGCGCCTCGCCGTGGGCCACAGCCGGTTCCGGCCCGACGCGCCGGGGGCCGACGGCCGGCTGCGCATCCTCACCCTGGACGAGGCCCGGGCCGTCCTGCCCGACGCCTACGAGCGCATCCGGCCGGGCCGTCCGGGGTGGGTGCACCGGTCGGCGGGGTGGTGGGAGACGCACGTCTTCCTCGACCGGCCCCACGACCGTGACGGCGGCTCCGCCCTGTTCGTGCTGGCCCACCTCGGCGCCGACGACCGGGTCGACGGCTGGGCCACCTACCGCATCGCCTTCGACTGGCGCGACCGGCTCCCGTCCAGCCGGGTCGTCGTCGAGGACATGGCCGCCGTCGACGACGCCGTCCAGCTCGCCCTGTGGCGCGGTGTGATCGACGTCGACCTGTCGGTGGAGGTCGACGCCCTCCACGTCGCCGTCGACGACCCGCTGCCGTGGGCGGTGGCCGATCCCCGCCGGGTCCGCACCTCGGACCTGTCCGACTGGCTCTGGCTCCGCATCCTCGACGTGCCCGCCGCCCTCGGGCCCCGGCGCTGGGGAGCGTCGGGTCGCCTCGTGGTCGAGGTCGTCGACCCCTTCCGGCCCGCCTCGGGCGGTCGCTTCGCCATCGACGCCGACGGCTCCGGCGAGGGCGCCGTCACCGCCGTGGCCACGACGCCGGACCTCGTCCTCGGCGCCGAGGAGCTGGGCGCCATCGCCCTCGGCGGCGTGGCCCCGTCGCAGCTGGCCCGGGTCGGCCGGGTCGCCGAGGAGCGACCCGGCGCCCTGGCCGCGGCCGACGCCCTCTTCCGCACCGGGCGCGCCCCCCACTGCGCCACGATGTTCTAGCTACGGGATCGTCGACGGCGGCGGGTAGCCGGGCTGGCTCGATCCCGAGCCCTGGGCGATGAAGATGATGATGGCGGCGACGTTGACCACGACCCAGATCCACCCGAGGATCTGGCCCGCCGTGGCCAGGCCCTCGCCGGTGAGGTGGCCGGCCGAGTACTTGATCCGGCGCTTGGCCTTGCCGGCCATGACGATCGACGGGATGCCCCAGAAGCAGCCGATGATGCCGAGCACGAGGGCCCAGATGGCTCCGCTGTCGGTCTTGGCGCCGGGCCGGGGCGGTCGCTCGGTGCTGGGCACGAAGCCGGGCGGGTAGGGCGAGGGCGCCCGCTGCACCCCCGGGTAGCCGCCGAGCGGGGGGACCGGCTGCGGATCGCCGAAGCTGCGCTCCGTCCACCGGGCGCCGTCCCAGTACCTCGTCACCCCCGGTGCGTTCGGATCGTCGAACCACCCCGCCGTGCCCTGGACGGGCGTGTTGAAGCTCATGGCGCCCCTGTCGGCCGCTGACCGGCGGGCTCCATGGGGCGTTTGGCCCATGTGGGTGAGGCCGGGCGGGACCGGCCGGGGAGCCGATCTACGGGTGGTCGGCGCCGAGGACCGCCCACTCGCCCCGCTGGAAGCGGCGGAGCAGGGGGACGAGGCGGGCCAGGAACACCAGCCCGAGAGCGGCCCACAGCCAGCCGATCGAGGCGTCGAGGACGGCCACCGCCACCGCGCAGGGGGCGAACAGGACGGCGACGCCGACCATGGCCCGGGCCAGGTAGCGCAGGTCGCCGGCCCCGATCAGGATCCCGTCGAGGGCGAAGACGACGCCGGCCGGCACCTGGAGCAGGGCGACCCAGAGGAGGAGGTCCGCGGCCAGGGCCTCGACCGCGGCGTCGTCGCTGAACACCCCGGCGAGCGGGTGGCGGACGACGGCGACGAGCAGGCCGGTCACCACGCCGGCCCCGGCACCCCACACCAGGATGCGGCGACCGGTGGCCCGGGCCCGGGCGGCGGCGCCCGCGCCGAGGTCGGTCCCCACAAGGGACTGGCCGGCGATGGCCAGGGCGTCGAGGGACAGGGAGAGGAACGTCAGGACCTCGAAGGCGACCTGGTGGGCGGCGAGGGGCACGACGCCGAGCCGGGCGGCGACCGCCGTCGAGGCGCCGAGGGTGAGGCGCAGGGCGGCGGTGCGGATCAGCAGGTCCCGGCCGATGGCGGCGAGGCGGCGCAGGGCGGCCCGGTCGGGGCGGAGCCCGGCCCCGGTCCGGCGGGCCCCGACCACGACCTTGGCCAGGTAGACGGCGGCGCCACCCGTCTGGGCCAGCACGGTGGCCAGCGCGGAGGCGCCGATGCCCCGGTCGAAGCCCTCGATCAGCACCACCTGGACCACGAGGTTGGCGATCGACGTGGTCACGGCGACGACCAGCGGGGTGCGGGCGTCCTGGATGCCACGCAGGTAGCCGGTGCCGGCCATGGTGACGAGGAGGGCGGGCAGGCCGAGCAGCGAGATGCGCAGGTAGACCTCGGCATGCCCGGCCACCTCGCCCTCGGCGCCGAGCAGGGCGATCAGCGACGGGCCGGCGAGCCACAGCACGGCGGCGGCCACCACGGCCAGCCCGGCCGCCAGCCACAGCCCCTGGACGGCGAGGTGGGCGGCGCCCCGCTCGTCGCCGGCCCCGATCCGCCGGGCCACCGCCCCGGTCGTGCCGTAGGCCAGGAAGATGAAGGCGGTGTAGCCGGTGAGGAGGATCGTCGAGGCCACGCCCAGCCCGCCGAGCTGCGGGGTGCCCAGGTGGCCGACGATCGCGGTGTCGGCCAGCACGTACAGCGGCTCGGCGGCCAACGCCCCCAGCGCCGGCACCGCCAGCCGCAGGATCTCCCGTGCGTCGGCGGCGGACTCGTCGCTCAATCGACGTCGGTGCGGTTCAGGAGCCAGGTGGTGAGGGCGACGGCGGCGGCGCAGACGAGGGGGGGGACGACGACGGCCGAGGCCATGGTGAGCGTCCCCAGGCGGAGGCCGACACCCGTGGCCTGGGAGAGGATCGACGCCGTGTAGGCCCGCAGCGAGAGCTTGGCGGCGGCATCGCTGGCGGTGGCGACGAAGCCCTCCCACACGAGGATGTAGGCGATGCCCCACACGAGGGCGCGGCGGAACCGCAGCCCGAGCGCGGTGAAGATGCCGCAGTAGCCGATCGTCCCCACGACCGTGGCCAGGGCGGTGGCCCAGACCAGGTCGGGACCGGCCCCCGTCGCCGCCGCGGCGATCGTCAGCGGGACCAGGGCGAGCGGGAGGGCGACGGTGATCGAGGCGAGGGTCGCGGCCAGGGCCAGCCAGCCCCGGTGCACCGGCGTGAGCCAGACGTAGACGAGGGTGCGGTCGTCGACCATGTCGCCCAGGGCCGAGCTGGCGAACATCAGGGCGCACACCGGGACGATGGTGGTGAAGGCCAGGTTGTTGATCAGCTCGGTGCCGTCGGTCAGCGGGACGGACGACTCGGCCCGCACGGCCAGGCCCACCAGGGCGGCCAGCCCACCCAGCCCGGCCACCACCGCGGCCCGGCCCCACGTGAGCTGGTGGCGGAGCACCAGGCGGTAGAGGCGCAGGAAGCTGCCGGCGGGCGTGGCCATCAGCGCCCCACCAGGTAGCGGAAGACCGAGTCGAGGTCGTCGTCGAGGGGCACGACCTCCCAGAGCCGGGCCCCGCAGTCGGCCGCCACCCCGGCGATCGTCGCCCGCATCTCGTGGACCCGGTCGGTCTCGACGATCACCGTGTCGACGTCGACCACGTCGAGCCCCACGATCGTGCGGGCGGCCAGCAGCCGGCCGGCCACCTCCTGGGGCTTGTCGGTGCGCAGGCGGATGCGGTGCGGCCGGTCGTCCATCAGGTCCCGGATGGCCCGGAAGTCGCCCTCGGCGGCCAGCCGGCCCTGCACGATCACGAGCACGTCGGAGCCGAACCGCTCGACCTCCTCGAGCACGTGGCTCGACACGATGACGCAGCAGCCCTGCCCGCCGAGGTGGTGGAAGAGATCGGTCATGTGCCGGCGCTGGCGGGGGTCGAGGCCGGTGAGGGGCTCGTCGAGGACGATCACCGACGGCTGGTGGACGATCGCCTGGGCCACCTTGACCCGCTGGCGCATGCCCCGGGAGTAGGTCGGGAGCGGGCGGGGGTCGGCCGGGTCGAGCCCGCCCGCGCCGAGGGCCCACGCCGCCGCCTCGCGGGGCTGCTCGACACCCCGCAGCCCGGCGCACAGCTCGACCAGCTCGAAGGCGGTCAGCCGGTCGAACACCGTCTCCTGCTGGGGGACGAGGCCGAGGTGGCGGTGGACCTCGACGTCGCGCCGGGGGTCCCGGCCGAGGATGCGGACGGTGCCGCGGGCCGGGGCGACCAGGCCGCACAGCAGCCGCAGCAGGGTGGACTTGCCGGCGCCGTTGGGGCCGAGCAGGGCGGTCACGCCGGGCCCGAGCGAGAAGGTCACCTCGGACACCGCGACCACGTCGCCGAACCAGCGGGTGCAGGCGTCGACCTCGACCATCGCCGCCGCCGTCCCGCTCGTCGTCACCGTCACCGGGTCACCTGCAGCAGCTGGTAGCGGACCCGGGTCACGACGGCGCCGAGCACGGTCCACGCCGCCAGCCCGCCGAGGGCCGCGGCCAGGCCGAGGTCGCGGATCTCCGGTTCCTCGCCGTGCACCAGCTCGACCAGGGCGAAGGGCCCGGTCAGCAGGCTGAGGCCCTGGAACGAGCCGGGCAGGTCGGCCACCTCGACCAGGACGGAGATGAACAGCGAGACGACCACCATGAGCAGCAGCAGGGCGGCGGTGGCGAAGGCCTTGCGGTCGGTGAGGCTCGACACGCCCAGGCCGACCGCCGTGTAGAGCAGGGCCAGCAGAGCCCCGGAGGCGACGATGCGGACGAAGGAGGCGCCGACCCCGCCCGGCCCGTCGGGCCCGACCCCCTGCAGCACGTAGGCGACCAGCATCAGCAGCGGGGGGCCGATCGTGATCAGGGCGGTGACCGTGAAGGCGGCGAGGGCCTTGGCCGCCAGGTAGGTGTCCCGCGACAGCGGCGAGGCGAGGTAGATGCCGAGCATGCCGGTGCGGCGGTCGGTGCAGAGGACCTCGGGCCCGACGAAGGAGACGAAGAGGAGGACGGCGGCCTGGATGAAGGGGAAGTACTGGCCGAAGGTCGGCAGCTCGATCTCGGTGGCGTCGGCGTCGGGGAGGAGGGCGACCACGCCGACGAAGACGATGGCGGGGACGTAGGAGATGGCGATCGACGCCAGCGGGAGGACCTTGGCCCACACCGAGCGCCGGATCCCGAGGACCCGCTGCACGCTCTGGCGCCACACGGTCGCCATCGCCCCCCGCACGCCGGTGCGCGGGCCGCGGTAGCGCCGGTAGCCCCGGTCGACGATCCGGGCCCGCGGCGTCTCGGGGGCCGGGCCGGGCATCGTGCCGTCGCTCATCGCCAGCCCTCCGTCGCCGCGGCCTGCCCGCCGACCAGCCCGGCCGACAGGAAGACCTCCTCCAGCGAGCGGCGCCGGGGCTCGAGGCGCCGGACCGGCAGGGCCACGGCAGCCAAGGCGTCCCGCACGACGTCGAAGACGTCGTCGTCGCCGGCGACGAAGAGCCGGTCGCCGGTGACCTCGACCGGGTGGCCGCCCCGGGTCAGCCGGGCGACCAGCGGGGCCGGGTCGCCGACCACGTCGACGACGACGCCCCGCGTGCTCGACGCCTGCAGCTCGGCCAGCCGGCCGCTGCCCACGACCCGGCCGGCGTGGAGGATCACTGCGCCGTCGGCCACCCGCTCGACCTCGTCGAGGACGTGGCTGGAGAGCACGACGTGGATGCCGAAGTCGCTCCCGACCCGGCGGATCAGGGCCAGCATGTCGTCCCGCTGGACCGGGTCGAGGCCCTCGGTCGGCTCGTCGAGCAGGACGAGGACCGGGTCGTGGACGATGGCCTGGGCCAGCTTCACCCGCTGGCGCTGCCCGGTGGACATGGTGCCGAGGGGCCGGGTCCGCTCCTCGCCCAGGCCGAGCTGCCACAGCACGTCGGAGGCCCGGCCGGTCGCCTCCCTCCGGGGCAGCCCGTGGAGCTCGCCCACGTGGCGGACGAAGTCGACCGCCTTGACGTCGGGCGGCAGCGAGTGGTGCTCGGGGGAGTAGCCGACCCGGGCCCGGATGTCGGGGCCGGCCCGGGTGGGGTCGAGGCCGAGGACCTCGATGGCGCCGTCGTCGGGGGCGTGGAGCCCGAGGAGCAGGCCGAGGAGGGTCGTCTTCCCCGAGCCGTTGGCCCCGAGCAGGCCGGTGACGCCCGGGCCGATCGCCACGTCGGCCCCGGCCA
This sequence comes from Iamia sp., assembly GCA_052038315.1. GTDB lineage: Bacteria > Actinomycetota > Acidimicrobiia > Acidimicrobiales > Iamiaceae > Iamia. Next base: position 2,604 of record JBQGCF010000359.1, on the reverse strand, counting down.
GGGCGAGGGTCCCGCCCCAGCGCTTGACGACCCCGCGGGTGCGGATCACGGGGGCGGTGTCGAGCACCCGAGGACCCTAGGGGGTGCCGACCGGCCCGCTCAGGCGGCCCGGTCGCGGTGGGCCGAACGGTCGGCCGAGCCGTCGGCCAGGGCGGTGAGGGCGCTGCGGGCGGTGGCGTCGTCGACCTCGAAGGCCTCGGCCACCTCCCACGCCTCGACCTGGAGCCCGAGGCCGTGGCGCTGCTCCAGGAGGCGCCGGAGGGCCGCCGGCGGGACCAGCCGGCGGGCCACCTCGCGGATCACATCGGCCTCGTCGCGGGCCACGATCACGTCGAGGTCGGGGGGCAGGCCGGGGGCGTCGCAGCCGCCACCCCGCTCCTCGTGGATCAGCTCGTGGGCGAGGGCCACCCGCCGCGAGCGTTGATCGAGGGCCGGATCGATGACCACGAAGGCCATCCCGGGGCCCGTCACGAGCATCGCCCCGCCGAGCAGCGCGGCCTCCGGATCGAGCCTCAGGTGGACGTGGGGACGGCTCCGCAGGGCGACCCACGGGTCCCACCGGCCGTCCGGGCCCCACTCCGCCCGGGCCCGGGGCGCGCCCCGCACGACCGGCGCGGACCGGTCCCGGCGACGGCCCGCAGGGGACGGGGGAGGGGCGGCGGCGACCACGTGCTCGACCTCCTCAGCCGCTCGCCGCGCCGTCCCGCAGACCCCGCACGTAGGCCTCCAGACGGTCCATCTGCGCTGGTGTGAGGTCTCTGATGCGCCGATCGAGGGCCGCCACGCGCAGCTCCATGGCCTCGTCGAGGGTCGTCGGCTCGGCCCGAGCCACCAGCGCCGCCGACAGGTCGGTGGGCTCCATCCCGAGCGCCTCGGCCAGGGCCGGCAGGAGCTTGACGCGGGGTTGGGTCTCGCCCGTCAGCCACTTCGACACCGTCTGCTGGCTGACGCCCAGCTGCTCGGCCAGTGCCGCCTGGCTGAGCCGCTGGGCCCGCAGCTCGGTGCGGAGGCGGTCGGCGAAGAGGGAGCGGTCGGGTGCAGGCACCGTCGCAGTGTTCCACGCCTGCCAGGGGTGAACCTTCAGATCTGAGGCAATGTGGCGAGATCCACCCGAACAACGAGTGTCATCACCCGTCCAACGCGGGTACTGTGAGGTGCGGCTGCACCACGGACCCACCGACCCGACCCTCGAAGGATGCCACGATGCAACCGACCGTCCCTGCCGCCCCGCGGGTGCCCCTCACCGAGTGGGGAGCGCGCGTGGCCCGGGCACGCCGCGACCTGGGCCTCAGCCAGGCCGAGCTCGCCCAGGCGAGCGCCGTCACCCAGCAGACCATCAGCAAGGTCGAGCGGGGCACGGTGTGCCCCCACGACAGCCTGAAGCTGCGCCTCGCCATCGCCCTGGGCCAACCCCCGGCCCTGCTGTTCCCCTGGCCCCCCGTGGTGATCGAGGACCCGGCCTTCCGGTCCATCGGGGTCGGTCTGGCCGTGGTCGGCTAGCGGACGAGGCTGGACTCGAAGACGGCGCTGCGGCGGCCGAGGGCGACGCGCATCCCGGGGGTCAGGACGACGGACTGGCCCTCGGGGATGGGCACCCACTGCTGGCCGTTCTCGTCCCAGACGAACGAGCCGTTGGTGCCGGACAGGTTGACCAGGTGGACGTCCCAGTCGACCAGCCGGAGCTCGGCGTGGGCCCGGGAGATCGAGCGCTCGGGGTCGTCGACGGGCAGGGGCAGGGCCAGGCCCTGCTGGACCAGGTCGCTGACCTCGGGCTGGCGGCCGACGACGTAGTCGGACGACAGCGAGAAGGTGGCGCCGTCCTCGAAGACCATGACGCCGAGCGGCGGCCGCGGGCCCTGGGTGAGGATCTGGGTGTTCTGCACCATCGAGATGCCGCACGACGAGCAGAAGCGCGAGCGGGGGTCGTTGAAGTGGCCCCGGGAGCAGATGACGCCCTGGACCTGGACCTCGCTGGTGACGTTGGCGTCGGGCTGGCGGACCTCGGCCGGGTCGAGCTCGACCGGCAGCGCCTCGCGCTCCTCGGGCTCCTCGGCGTCGAGGGCCCCGAGCAGCTGCGAGGTGAACTCGGCCGGCGGGGCGTCGGCGGCGGGCGCCGAGGCGGCGGCGACCGCAGCGGCGGCCTCGGCCGCGGTGATGGCCTGGGTGGCGGGCTCGTCCATGCCCGGCGCGGCGGCCGGGGCCGGGTCGTCGGCCAGCGGGAGCGACTCCCACGGCGTGGGCTCGACCGGCGCCGACGGCGGCGGCGAGGTGAGGGGGGAGGCCGTTCCGTCGGGGGAGGCTGGGCCCTCGGGCGGCGGCGTCGGGGTGCCCGGCGCCTCGGCCGGCTTCTCCAAGGACGGCCCGGCCGGCTCGTCGGGCTCGGCCGAGCCCCACGACGGCTCGGGCGCGGCATCGGCGGCCTCGGGGGCGGCGGCTGCGGCGGCGCCGGCGGACAGGTCGTCGGCGTCGAAGTCGGCGGTCGACGGGGTCCACGCCTGGGTGGGGGTGTCGAGCCCGGCGGCGGGGGGGGGGGGGGGGGGGGGGGGGGGGGGGGGGGGGGGGGGGGGGGGGGGGGGGGGGGGGGGGGGGGGGGGGGGCCGCGTC
>JBQGCF010000358.1:0-8064 GCA_052038315.1 Iamia sp. | reverse complement strand
CGCCGGCTGCGCCTTCTCCCTGCGCCGGGTCCTCGCCATCGACCCGGCGTCGGCGATCGGAGGCGACCAGGGACCGGGAGCGGCAGCGCGTCCGCGGGCCCCCCCCTGCGGATGGAGGGCGTCCGCAAGACCTACGAGGTCGGCGGCGAAGAGGTCGTGGCCCTCGACGGGGCCGACCTCACCGTGGGGGGTGACGAGATCGTCGCCCTGGTCGGCCCGTCGGGCTCGGGCAAGACGACGCTCTGCTCGATCGCCGGCGCCCTCCTCTCGCCCAGCGACGGGAAGGTGGTCGTCGCCGGACAGGACATCTCCGGCTACTCGGGCAAGCAGCTGACCGAGTTCCGGCGCACGTCCGTCGGCTTCGTCTTCCAGACCGTCAACCTCGTGCCCTTCCTGACCGCCCGGGAGAACCTCCTCGTCGTCGACGAGCTCGGACCCCGCACCGGCGGCCCGGCCAAGGAGCGGGCGGACCAGCTGCTCGAGGAGCTGGGCCTGGCCGACCGGGCGTCGAACCTGCCGGCCCAGCTGTCGGGCGGGCAGCGCCAGCGGGTGGCCATCGGCCGGGCGCTGATGAACGAGCCCGACCTGGTGCTGTTCGACGAGCCGACGTCGGCCCTCGACTCCACGCTGGGCGAGCAGGTCGTCGAGCTGATCCGCGAGGAGATGAAGGCCCGCGGCACCGCCGCCATCATCGTCACCCACGACGACCGCATCACCCACCACGCCGACCGCACCGTCCACATGGAGGACGGCAAGATCCGAAGCCAGGATGCCGGCTGAGCCGTGTGAGGTCGGCGGGGTGCCGGCTGGCCATCCCCGCCGAAGCTCGCTGCGCTCGCCGGCTCGGGCTGGCGCACCGTGCGACGACCGTCGGGGCTGCCGCCCGGCCCACCGGACGTCGATCGGCTACCGGGGAGCGCCGGACCTCTCGTAGCCTTCGGGCGTGGACGTCGGGGTCGAGCTGAGGGGGCGGCCTGCGAGGCAGTCCGCGCCGATCGTCTGGCCCGAGGGGCGGGTGGCTCTGCTGTACGTGGGCGACCCCGAGATGCTCGACCGGCCCGTCGTGCCGGTGATGAACCCACCGATGGGCGTGCAGCTGCTCGCCACCGTGCTGCGGCGCAACGGCGTGACCGCCGAGGTCTTCGACAGCCGGCTGGGCGCCGACCCGATCGCCGAGATCGTCGCCTGGGCCCCCGACCTGGTCGGGCTGAGCTTCCTGTCGACGGCCAGCGCCGAGGCCGAGCAGCTCGGCGCCCGGCTCCGGGAGGCCGGGCTGCGGACGGTCGCCGGCGGGGTGCACGCCACCGTGCGGGTCGACGACCTGGTGGCCGCCGGCACCTACGACTGCGTCGTCACCGGTGACGGCGAGGGCGCCCTGCTCGACCTGTGCGGCCGGTTGAGCCGGGGCGAACCGCTGCCGGCCCGGGTCGACGGGGTGCCGTGGGGCGACCTCGACGGCGTCGGCCCGATCGACCGCTTTGACGTCTACACCCCGGTCTACGCCGCCCCCGACAGGATCCCGGCGGTCGCCCTCCAGATCGGCCGGGGCTGCCCCATGAACTGCCAGTTCTGCGAGCTGGCCCGCGACGCCGGCACCTACGCCCTGCCCAGCGCCTACGGCCGGCGCGACCCCGATGCGGTGGTCGCCGAGCTGGCCACCTACCTCGACCGGTGGGACGCGACCTACGTCGTCCTGCTCGACTCGATCGCCACCCTCCAGCAGGACGCCCTGACCGCGGTGATCCGCCACCTGGCCGAGCGGGGCGGGGTGTCGCTCCAGCTCAACGCCCACGTCAACAAGTTCGGCGACGCCATCGCGACCGAGATCGCCCGGCTCGACGACGTGAGCGTCTGGTTCGGCTTCGAGTCGGGGTCGGACCGCATGCTCGAGCGGCTGAAGAAGGGCCACACCGCCGAGCGGGCGTGGCAGGCGGCCCGGCGGGCCCTCGACGCCGGCGCCCGCCTCGGGGTCAACCTGCTGATCGGGCTGCCGGGCGAGACCGACGAGGACCGGGCCCTCACCGAGGCCTTCGTCGCCCGCATCCTCGACCACGACGTCGACGGCCGGGCGATCCTCAACCCGAACATCTTCAACCCGCTCCCGGGCACGCCGCTCTACGACGACTGCCTCCGTGACGGCCTGATGGTCAACCCCGGCGACGACCGGGTGTGGAGCGTCGAGGCCATCGAGGCCGCCGGCCACGGGCCGGTGCGGGGCGTCGACTACGACCGGGTCGTCGCCCAGTACCGCACCCTGCAGCGCATGACCGAGCGCCGGTCCCGCGACTTCATGGGCTGGGCCGGCGAGGCCAGCTAGCCCTGCTGCTCGGTCGGGCGGATCAGGACCTCGTTGACGGCGACCCGGCGCGGCCGGGTGACGACGAAGGCGATCGTCTCGGCGATGTCGACCGCCTCCAGCTGCTCGACCCCCTCGAAGCGGCGGTGGAAGGCGGCCTGCGTCTCCTCCCGCTGGTGGCCGACCAGCTCGGTGGCGACGGCGCCGGGCTCGATCAGCGACACCCGGACGTGGCGCTCGGTCACCTCCTGGCGGAGGCTCTCGCTGAAGGCGCCCACGCCGTGCTTGGTGAGGTTGTAGACACCCGACCCCAGCCGGGCGATGCGGCCGGCCACCGAGCTGATGTTGACCAGGTCGGCGACCCGGCGGGGCTCGCCGTCGGCGGCGGCGAGGAGGTGGGGGAGGGTGGCGTGGGCGACGTAGAGCAGGCCCTTGACGTTGAGGTCGACCATCCGCTCCCACTCGTCGACCGGCGCCCCCTCGATCGGGCCGTTGAGCATGACCCCGGCGTTGTTGACGACGGTGTCGAGCCGGCCGTGCTCGGCGACGAGCGCGTCGATGGCGGCGACGACGGCGTCCCGATCGGTGACGTCGAGCCCCACCGCCGAGGCCGTCCCGCCGTCGTCGGCGATCCGCTCGACCAGGGCGTCGAGCCGGTCCCGGCGCCGGGCCGCGGCCACGACGGTCGCCCCCTCGGCGGCCAGGGCGACGGCGGTCGCCTCGCCGATCCCGCTGCTCGCCCCCGTCACCACGGCCACGGTCCCGTCCAGTCGCTGCACAGCCATGGGACCGACCGTACCGGGGTGCCCGAGCACCGCCGCCCGAGACGTGGCAACGTGCGTTGCCATGACGACCGTCGAGACCGTCCTGGGGCCCGTCGACGCCGCGGAGCTGGGCCGCACGTACATGCACGAGCACGTCTTCGTCCTGACCCCGGAGGTCCAGCAGAACTTCCCCGAGGACTGGGGCGACGAGGACACCCGCGTCGCCGACGCCGTCGAGAAGCTGACGGCGCTGGCCGCCCAGGGCGTGCGGACGATCGTCGACCCGACCGTCATCGGACTGGGCCGCTACATCCCCCGCATCGTCCGCATCAACCAGCAGGTGCCGCAGCTCAACATCGTCGCCGCGACCGGCTGCTACACGTACTCCGACGTCCCCTGGTTCTTCCACCTGCGGGGCCCCGGGCTGGGCGAGGCGCTGGGCGTCGACATCCCCGACCCGATGGTCGACATGTTCGTCAAGGACATCCGGGAGGGCATCGGCGAGACGGGCGTGAAGGCGGCGTTCCTCAAGTGCGCCATCGACACCAAGGGGCTGACGTCGGGTGTCGAGCGGATCATGCGGGCGGTGGCCAAGGCGTCGCTCGAGACCGGTGCGCCGATCACGGTCCACACCCATCCCGAGAGCGAGAGCGGGCTCGAGGTGAAGCGGGTCATGTGCGACGAGGAGGGGGTCGCGGCCGAGAAGATCGTCCTGGGCCACAGCGGCGACAGCGCCGACGTCGACCACCTGAGCGCCCTGGCCGAGGCCGGGTTCGTGCTCGGCATGGACCGCTTCGGGATCCACGCCGGGACGTCGTTCGAGACCCGCTGCGACACGGTCGTCGAGCTGTGCCGGCGCGGCTTCACCGGGTCGATGGTCCTGTCCCACGACGCGTCCTGCTACATCGACTGGAGCGACCCGGCGGCCCTCCAGCTCATGCCCCAGTGGCACTACCTGCACATCCACGACGACGTGCTGCCGTACCTGCGGGAGCACGGCGTCACCGAGGAGCAGATCGACCAGATGCTGGTGGCCAACCCGAGGCGCTACTTCGGCGGCTGACGGCGCCTCCCGGCTAGGTGTCGGCGCGGCGGGTCCGGGCCTCGACCGCACACCAGAGGCCGAAGCACACCAGCCCGACGGCGATGGCCATCAGCAGGACGCGGCCCGGTCCACCGCCGGCCAGCTCCCGCAGGGCGCCGTCGATCCCCTCGGACTCGTCGGGGTCGTGCTCGACGGCGGCCTTCAGGACGAAGAGGCCGAGGACGGCGAAGACGCCGCCCTTGCCGGCGTGGCCGACGACCCCCAGCACCTCGAGGGCCCGGCGGGGGATGCGTGACCCCATCCGGGACAGGTCGACGTCGTCGAGGAAGTCCCGCTTGACCGCCTTGACGACCTGGTAGATCCCGACGCCGAGCAGGGCCAGGCCGATGGCGCCGACGAGGAGCTGCCCGGCCGGGGCGTCCATCAGCCGCGCGGTGGCCTCCCGCTCCTCCTGCGAGCCGCCCTCGGCCGCCGACTGGCCCTGGGTCAGGACCCGGACGCCGACCGCGGCGAGGGCCAACGAGGTGGTGCCCCGGATGGCGTCGCGGACCCGGTCGAGGGTGTCGCTGGGACCGGGCTTGGAGCCGTTGCGACCGCTGACGACGGCGACCAGGCAGACGGCACCCCATGCCACCAGGCCGGCGACGACGAGCCCGACGAGGATCGAGCCGAGCGGCTTCTCGACCAGCTCGGCGAAGGCGCCGGGGGCGCTGGCCTCCTCGCCGGCGGTCGAGCCGAGGACCGCCAACCTGACGGCGACCGCCCCGAACACACCGTAGACGGCGGCCCGGGCGGCCAGGCCGGCCCGGGCGAGGGGCTCGGTCCAGTCGCGGTGGCCGATGTCGGCGGTGGGGACGGGGTCGGTGCGCATGTGTGGCTCCGGGGTGCATCGGCGCAGCCAGTCGGCGAGGCGCAGCCGAGTGACCAGGGGATACGTGGCTCACTACCCCCTTTGGTCCGGCATCCAACCCGAAGGCCGGGACCACGGAGAATGGTCCGTTCGGATCATTCCAACCACTCACGGTGAGTTCGTGCCGCGAAAGGGTTGTGGGGGCCCCCAAGGTGCCGATCAGAGCCAGGACGGCCGATGGGGTCGCCCGTGGGCCCTGGAGGGGCGGTGAACGAGAGGCAGCAGATGGGGGACCCGTTCCACCCGACAGCCACGTCCAGCCTGGTCGACCGGGCCGCCGCGCCCGCCGTCGACCTGCTCGACGACGTCGCCGGCCGGGCCGGGGTGACGCCGCTCAGGGCGCTCGTCTACACCGCCGGCCTCACGACCGTGGTGGCCGGTGCCCACATCGTCGCCGGGCGGTCGGTGTCGCTCGGCGAGACCGCCCTGGTGGTGCTGGCCGCGCTGGCCGCCACGGCCTGGGCCCTGGCCGCCCGCCACCAGTCCGGCCGCACCCGCGCCGCCCTGATCGTGCTGGCCGCCGGCTCCGCCACCTGGGCCCTCGCCCGGCTGGCCGGATCGATCCAGGAGACGGTCAAGGGCCGGGTCGAACCCACCCTCGCCCTCGACGACGTCGGCGTCCTCGTCGCCAACGGCTGCCTCCTGATCGCCGTCCTCATGCTCGTGCAGGGGCCCACCCGCCGCCTCACCCAGCTCCGGGCCCTCATCGAGGGGCTCATGGTCGGCGGCTGCACCCTCTTCGTGGCCTGGAACGGGGTCTTCGACGCCACCTACGTCGCCGCCGCCGACGCCACCGCCCTCACCCGCAGCGTCCTGGTGATGCAGCCGCTCGTCCAGGTCGCCATCGTCGCCCTCCTCGTCTCGGCCTCCACCCGCGTCCCGCCGGAGCGGTGGGACTGGTGGGTGCCGGTCGCCTCCGGCATCGGCCTGATCGTCGTGGCCGACGTGGCCACCGCCCACGGCGACTCGGTCGTCTCCGGCCACGGCTCCACCCTCGGCCTGGTCGGCCACCTCGCCGGCTTCGGCGTGATCCTCGTCGCCGCCGTGACCTCGACGGCGCCCCCGCCCTCGACCCCCCGCCCCCTGCGCAGCCGGCCGGTCCTGACCTGGCTGCCCAGCGTCGCCGCCCTCTGCATCCTCGCTGCCCTGCTCGTCACCGACGACCTGGAGCCCACCCGGCTCTACATCGCCATGTCGGTCCTCGGGCTCAGCATCGCCCTCCACCTGGTCGTGATCCTGGAGAGCGACGAGCTGTCCGGCGACCTGTCCCAGGCCCACGACGAGGCGATCCAGGCGTCGATCAGCAAGTCCCGCTTCCTCGCCACCGTGAGCCACGAGATCCGGACGCCGATGAACGCGGTGATCGGCCTCACCGGCCTGCTCCTCGACACCGAGCTCGACGAGGAGCAGCAGGAGCTGGCCGTCGGCGTGGCCATCTCGGCCGAGGGGCTGCTCGACCTGATCAACGACCTGCTCGACTTCTCCAAGATCGAGGCCCAGAAGCTCGACCTGGAGGAGATCGACCTCGACCTCGAGGACCTGATCGGCGAGGTCGCCATGATCGTGGCCGACGGGGCCCACAAGAAGGGCCTCCAGGTCATCGCCTACTGCGACCCGGCGGTCGACGCCCACCGCAAGGGCGACCCGCTGCGGCTCCGCCAGATCCTCCTCAACCTGGCCTCCAACGCAGTGAAGTTCACCGACAAGGGCACGGTCGTGATCCGGGCGGTCCCCGCCGGCAAGGACCCCGACACCGTCTCGTTCGAGGTGGTCGACACCGGCGTGGGCATCGCCGAGGACGCCAGGAACCGGCTGTTCAAGCCGTTCTCCCAGGCCGACGACACGATCACCCGCCACTACGGCGGCACCGGCCTCGGCCTGGCGATCGTCAAGAACCTGGTCGACCTGCAGGGCGGCACGATCTCGGTCGACAGCGAGATCGGCGTGGGCACCTGCTTCCGCATCACCCTCCCGCTGCCGACCAGCGCCCAGACCAAGGTCGAGGCCGGGCTCGAGGCCCTGGTCGGGCTGCGGGCCCTCGTGGTCGACAACAACGCCGTCACCCGCACCGTCCTGGCCCACACCCTGCACACGTGGGGCTTCGTCGTCGACCAGGCCGAGTCGGCCGAGGACGCCCTCGAGCTCTACGCCCGCACCCGCGGCAGCTACGCCGTCGCCATCCTCGAGTACCAGCTCGACGGGATGGACGGCGTGCGGCTCGGCGAGGTGCTGCGGGCCCAGGATCCCAACGCCTCGACCGTGATGATGCTGCTCAGCTCGGACCCCAACGTGTCCCGCCGGGCCGCCCACGAGGCCGGCATCCGCTCCGTCCTGGTCAAGCCGGTGCGCAACACCTACCTGCTGCGCCGCATCGTCGACACGATCGTCGCCGAGCCCGACCAGGCCCCGTCGGCCCCCGTGCCCGGCACCCCGTCCTCCGTCCTCACCCCGTGACCACTATCCCCCGACCTGCTCACCCCGGCCCCCGGCCGGACCCCGAAAGGAACACCCCGATGCCCGTCATCCTGCTCGTGGACGACAACAAGCTGAACCAGCTGGTCGCCAAGGGAACCCTCAAGCGCCTGAACTACGCCGTCGAGATCGTCGACTCGGGTGCGGACGCCGTGCGGGCCTGCGCGTCCCGCGGCTTCGACGCCTTGCTGATGGACATAATGAGGCCGGGCATGGACGGCTTCGAGGCCACCGCCCGCATCCGCGCCGTCGACGCCACCCGCGGCGACGGTCGCCACACGCCGATCATCGGGCTCAGCGCCCGGGCGATGGAGGGCGACCGGGAGCAGGCGCTCGCCGCCGGCCTCGACGACTACCTCACCAAGCCGGTCCGCGAGGACCAGCTGCGGGCCGCGCTGGAGCGCTGGATCCGCCCCGTGCCGGTCCTCGACTGACCGACTCCCAGATCACGACGGACGGGTCCGGAGCAGGGGCCCGTCCGTCGTCGCGTCTGGCCGCCGGCGAAACCGGACGAGGCGGCTGGGGCCAGGCACCAACCGAGTCGCGGGGGGCCGGGCGATGTGCACGCCGCTGGCGC
>JBQGCF010000357.1:0-15636 GCA_052038315.1 Iamia sp. | reverse complement strand
CGCGCGCTGTGTCCAGCCAGCGGGTGTCACCATCCCCGGCCACCGCCGGTCGCTGCTCCAGGAGGACCTGAGGTCGGACCTGGCCGACCCACGCGTGCACCTGAGGGCGCGGATCGCTGCCGGCAACGTGCTCGGCGCCCTGGATGACACGCGCTTCGCAGCGATCCGCATCGGTGACGAGGCGGTCGTCGTCGGGCCCACGGTCGAGGTCGCGGGGAGCAAAGCCACGATCGGCAGCGGTAGGCGGGCGGTCCGCCAGCTGGCACGCCAAGGGAACAGGTACGGCAGCGACGAACAGCCACGGCACAGCCTCCGGCTGGCGCCGTTCCGCATCGGCGCGTACCCGGTGACCAACGCCGAGTACCGGCGCTTCGTGGAGGGCGGCGGATACGAGGACCTGGACTGCTGGACGAGGGGCGGCCGTGACTGGCTGCGCGGCGAGCACCCGGGCGGTGGCCCGCTCGCCGAGCTCTTCAACCTCCGGCGACACCTCAGACGGGACGCGGGCACATTGGCGAGGTGGACACAGAACTCCGACGCTTCCGAGGCGATAGCCGGCTGGCGAGCACGCATGTCGGAATCGGACGAACGTGCGCTCGCAGACCTGGATGAGTACTACGCGACGAGGTCGAGGCGGCAGCCGGCGTTCTGGGAAGATGAGAACTACGGGCTCCCGAACCATCCCGTGGTGGGCGTGACCTGGTACGAAGCCGACGCGTACTGCAGTTGGCTGACAGTGAGACTGAGGTCCGTCGGGCGTCTCCCGGATGCCTCGGTCGTCCAGCTGCCGACCGAGGTCGAGTGGGAGCACTCGGCGAGGGGACCGACCGGGCGCCGCTATCCATGGGGCCGAAGAGGCACGCCGACGCACGCGAACACCCGTGAGGGGCAGATCTTGGACCCGACACCGGTCGGTGCCTACGCCCTGGGTCGTTCGATCTTCGGTTGTGCCGACATGTCCGGCAACGTCTGGGAGTGGACCCGAAGCGTCCACCGGCCGTACCCCTACGTGGCGACCGACGGGCGGGAGGATTCCGACGCCCCCGGATGCCGCGTGGTCCGGGGGGGCTCGTGGATCGACCCGCTGACGTACGCCCGGTCCGCCCATCGAGGTCAGCATCCCCCGGACTTCTTCGACTACGACCAAGGGTTCCGCATCGTCATCGGTCCGAGATCGGACTAGCCACGATCTTTCACGGCGAAGCCCGATCTGGCGCCTGACCAGCGGTTCGGCGGGTCCTGAACATGCGAATCGGCATCGCCCTGACCAGAGAGAAAGCCGTGCCACGAAAGATCCTGGCTAGGGGCCCACCTGCGATGGACCGGCCGCGGCGACCGCCTCGACAATGGGACGGAAGTCGCAGCTGCTAGCCGGCTCGATGGCTCCGAGCTCGACGAGGGGGATCCATCGGGCGAGACCCAGGTCGTGCTGCTCGCGCGGGTCGAACCCCTCGGTGGTAAGAGCTCCACCGACCACGGTCGCAGACAGATAGAACATGTGGCACTGGTAAGCCGCCCGCTCGACCGCGTCGTCCGGTGCCCAGATGAAGTAGGACTCCCGCACCGCGATGATCGACCCGGCTTCGACTGCGAGTCCGGTCTCCTCCCGGACCTCTCTCTCCGCCGCCTCGGCGAGCGATTCGCCGAGTTCGACACCGCCACCGGGAAGATCGAATCCTCGCCTCCTCTGGGGCACAAGAAGAACGTTTCCGGCCTCAATGACGACTGCATAGGCACTCGGCCGCCACGTCAGCTCTTCCTCGCTCACCTCGTGACGACTCCCCCAGATATCGACCGCGTCCATCGCTCAGGACGACATCACTGCTGGGGATGACACCACCTTCGCTACGATATCGATCCGTGCGGGGGATCGCTGCCGACCAAGCGATGGAAGACTCGTCGCCGATGGGGGCAATCCCGCTGGTGGTCCTCGCGGGCGGGCGGGGAAGCCGCCTCGGCAGCATCACCGATACACTGCCCAAGGCGCTCGTTCCCATCGGGGACAGGCCGATCCTGTGGCACGTGCTCCAGGCGTACGCTGTCGCCGGGATCGTGCGATCGTTCATCGCCGGCGGTTACCTCGTAGAGGAGCTGGAACGAGCCTTCGGCGGCTCGGAGATGGTCGACGTCGTAGATACCGGGGTTGCGACGAACACCGCGGGACGTCTCCTGCGGCTCGCCGACCGGTTGCCGGACACCTTCTGCGTCACCTACGCCGACGGTCTGAGCGACGTCTCCCTGACCGAGGTGATCGATCTGCACCGGCGCCGTGGTTCGCTGGCGACAATCACGGTGGTCCACCCGCCTTGCCAGTTCGGGACTGCGTCGCTGGCCGGGGATCTCGTCACGAGCTTCAAGGAGAAGCCGATCATCCGGTCGATCTGGGTGAACGGCGGGTTCATGGTCTTCGACAAGCGGATCCTCGACCTGATCTCCGGCGACGAGACCAGCCTGGAGCGCGATGTCCTTCCCAAGCTGGCCGTGACCGGAGAGCTGGTGGCTTACCGGCATGAAGGGTTCTGGCAGCCGATGGACACGACAGCGGAGCTGGCGTTCCTCGATGGGCTGTGGAACAGCGGCGCCTCTCCGTGGCGCACCTGGTAGCCGTCGGTCCGCTCAGCCGGCGAGCGCCCCGGTCACGACGGCGCACACGCGATCAATGTCGGAACTCGACATGTCGTGGAAGCTGGGAAGGTTCACGGCGCGCGTCGCAAAGCGGCGGGCGACCGGGCATCTGTCCTGTGACTTGCTGAACTGGGAAAGGCCGGACAGGCTCGGTTAGACCGGGCGCGCGTCGATGCCGGCGTCGACGCGCGTCCGGCGGAGACGGTAGGCGGGGAGGTCGATTGGGTCGAGCCACTCGACCGTCGGCATCCAACCACCCAGGCGATCCCGGTCCTCACAGGAGTTGAGCCGCACATGGTCGAGCCCGCCGAGCCGGTGCCGGTACTCCTCGAGGATCTGCACCTTGCGGGCGACGAGCTCGTCGAGTCTCTCCACCTGCCCCAGGCCGAGCGCGGCCTGGACGTTGGAAAGCCGGTATTTGTAGCCGATCGTCTCGGGAACGAACGCCGCCGCGCTGTGGGCCGGGCGGCCGTGGTTGTTGAGGACGCGAACGCGCTCCTCGAGCGCTCGATCGCTGGTCAGCAGCATCCCCCCCTCGCCTGTCGTCATCGTCTTCGTGCCGTGGAACGAGAAGACGGAGAAGTGGCCGACGCTGCCGGCCTCGCGTCCGTTCACCGCCGTGCCGATGCCCTCTGCCGCATCCTCAATCAGCGCGATGCCGTACCGGTCGCAGATCTGCGCCAGGCGCACCACGTCGCACGGATTCCCATACAGGTGCACGGCCACGACAGCCCGCGTCCGGTCAGTAATCAATGAGGTGACCGAGTCCGGATCGAGGCACCACGTGAGAGGGTCGATATCGGCGAATCGGGGCGTGCCGCCGAGGTGGACGATCGGTGCCACGGACGCGATCCACGTCATGTCCGGGACGATGACCTCGTCGCCGGGCCCGATGCCGATCGCGGCCAGGCCCAGGTGCAGCGCCCCCGTGGCGCTGGACGTGCTGACCGCACCGGGAACGCCGACCCGGGCGGCGAACGCCTGCTCGAACCGTTCGATGTACTCGTAGCATCGAGCGCCCCAACCGTTCGCTGCGGCGTCCAGCACGTACCCAACCTCGACGTCTGTGATCGACGGGCGGGTGTACGGGATGTCGGCAGGTACAGTCACGTCCTCCACCCTCGCCCTCCTGCAGGGTCACGAGCCCGAGTCGGGCCCAGTACGTCTCGATGAATCGTCGCCACACCCCGAGGTGGTCGGTGTCCTGAGCCGCCAGGTGGAAGACGGTCGAGCAGCACCATAGGCCAGCTCCCCTTGAAACCGGCGTGGCCGATCACGGTTCAGTAGGTCAACAGCCCTCCACTGACATTGAAGACCGCTCCGGTCATATACTGCGAAGCGTCGGACACGATGAAGCCGACGACGTCGGCTATCTCTTCCGGTTCAGCGAGGCGACCCCACGGGATGGCAGCGGCCTGACGGGCGAGGCGCTGAGTGCTCAGCTCGCTGCGCAGCATCTCCGTGTCCACGAGACCGGGTGCCACGGCGTTGACCGTGATTCGCTGCGCGGCGAGCTCACGCGCCATCCCGCGCACCAGCGTCACGACCCCGCCCTTGCTGGCTGCGTACGCGAGGGACCCGTCGTGGCCCCCGGTCCACCAGGCGTCCGAGGCCACGGCCACGATGCGTCCACCCGTGCCCTGAACGACCATGACCCTGGCGCACTGTTGCGCCAAGAAGAAAGTGCTCCTCAGGTTGGTGTGCATGTGCAGCTCCCAGTCCTGCTCGTCCACCTCCAAGAACGGTGTGCGCTTCAGGACACCGGCGGCATGGACGAGGAGGTCCACCCCACCCATGGCCTCGACCGAGGCGTCGATCACCCGGCGGGCGGACGAGGTCTGCGACAGATCCGCAGCGACCGTGGTGACCGAGCCGTCCGCCCAACCCTCGAGCAGGCGCTCGTCCTTGTCGACGACGCACACCGTGGCGCCCTGCCCGATCAGGTGGTGGGCGACCGCTGCCCCGATGCCCCGTGCCGCGCCCGTCACCACGGCGCGCTTGCCGGCGAGGCTCATCCCGCCACGACGCCGTCTGGCAGCTCGTCGGTGAACGCCGAGTCGAAGGCCGGGAGCACGGTGGCCCCTGAGGCCTCCAGGAGCTCCTGCAGGCGCGAAGACTCTTCCAAGGAGCGGGTCAGGCCCAAAGGGGTACGGGTGGTGAAGTTCTCGCGGGTGAAGATGCCGTCCGTCCACACGACGATGCCGGTACCAGTCGCAATGGTGAGAGCGAGCGACTCGGCGTGGTGGACACCCACGGTGAGCGACGTGATCCCCGGCGCGATCACGTCCTCGTCCTCTAGCAGGTTCACCCGGTGCCAGGCGTCGAACATCAGGTACTCCATGACCTGCCTCGGCATGGAGAGCTGTCGGGATTGCGTCTGGTCCAGCAGGATCGAGGGTTGCGGTGCATGGAACTCGGCCCAGCCGGAGCGCGACAGGTGGATGCGGGCTCGCGGGTACTTCCGGATGTCGGTGACGGCATAGGCCTGGAACGGGGAGATCACGACGTCGGTGACCTCGTGCGGCGGTATCCCGAGGGCCTCGAGCTGCCGGTCGACCGGCACCCCGAACCGCATCCTGGCTCGCGGATGGCCGGAGTAGGCCTCCCAGAGGTCGGCCAGCGCGGGATCCGGCTTCGACATCCCCGCGTTGATGAGCACGCAGCGGGACTCGTTCCGGACCAGGACGCCGGAGAAGCCTAGGGTGACCCACTCGTCCCAATGGCTCATCCAGAAGACCTCGGGCCCACGAACGTCGGCGCGGCCGTACTCCAGTATGCGGATCGAGTACCTGTCGTCCACTACGCGCTGAACCCCCCGTCCACCATGAGGGTCGTCCCGGTGGTAAATGACGATGCATCGGACATCAGGAAGTGGGCTGCCTCGGCGACCTCTCGCGGGGACGCGTACCGCCCCAGCGGGTGGGCGGCGATCTCCATGGCCACCGCCTCGTCGTACGGGACGGACCGGGCCATCATGTCGGCGTGCTGCATCGGGGTGTCGACGGCCCCGGGTGCGACCACGTTGACCCGGATCCCCCGCGGCGCCAACTCGATGGCGAGGGACCTCGCCAACATCAACAGGCCGCCCTTGCTCGCGCAGTAGGGACCGAAGCTCGCTGCCCCACGCAGGGACGAGATCGAACCCGTGTACAGGATGGACGCACCGTCCACAAGCCGCGGCAATGCCGCCCGGGTGATTAGGAAGGCACCCGTCAGGTTGGTGGAGATGATCGAGTTCCAGGTGGCCAGCGACGTGTCCGCCAGGCTCTGGTAGTGGGCCACACCGGCGTTGCTCCACACCCCGCTTAGAGGCGGTCCCGGCTCGATGGCGTCAGCGAACGCCCCCTCGACCTGTGCCTCGTCCGACACGTCGCATGCCACGAAGGTCGCACGACCGCCCGAGGCCCGGATCTCCATGGCTACGTCCTCGCCCACAGGGTCACGGTCGAACAGGATCAGCTCGATGCCCCGTTCGGCGAACAGCTGGGCGCCAACGCGCCCGATCCCCGACGCCGCACCGGTGATGAGGACCCTTCGGGTGCTCTCCACTCCGCTCCTCAGGAGTCGGCCGCTGGACCGCGGTGCGGATAATGCTCGCCGTGAAGCGAGTTCGGTGACTGGATGAGCTCGACCCGCACACCGTCAGGCCCGATCGCCAGCACGACCTTGCCCCCGCAGATGGGGCCGATGGTGGGCTGGACCGGCGGAGAGAGCAGCTCGTAGCCGGCCTGGGTGATCCGCTCGCACATGTCATCGATGTCGGCCACGGCGAGGGCCAGGTGCGCGGTGCCTGCTGCAGCATCTCGGGCCGCGGCGACCGGCGCCGAGACGTGTCCGAAGCACACGAGCTCCACGGCGAACGAGGATCCGGGGACCCGCAGGACGGCCGCCTCCATGTCGTAGTCGGCCGCAGCGAGAAGCGTCTCGAGATAAGGGGCGCGGGGCGTCCATCGAAAGGAGACCTCGAGCCCGAGGACATCGACGAAGAACGGCAGGGCATCGTCGATCGACGTGACGTGGATGCCGATGTGATGCGGTGCGAGGACCCCGTTTCGGGATCGGTCGCTCAAACTCTCCACGGTCAACGCTTCCCCTTGCCCCCACTGACAACGGCCATCCAGATCCTGCGTTTTCAGGCTAACCCGGGCCCCTTGAACCTGTCGATCCGGCATCGACGCAGTCCAGACACATGGGCGTAGAGTCGAGGATGCCGGAAACTAGGAGGGAAGCTGACGTGGGCACCGAACGACCGCAGCCTGGAAGGGTGGAGACCGGTGGGGGTGCCTTCATAGGGGGCAGCGTCCGGACTGGCGGAGGGGACTTCGTGGGACGCGACAGCACCATGCCCGTCGTCCAAGGATCCGTCGGCAACCTCTCTGCCGGAGCAGTTCAGGGCGGCACCGTCAACCAGGAGGCACCCTCCCTCGCTGGTTTCCAGGACCTGTTGCAGGACTTCGCCGCCCAGGTGCGATCCGCCGATCTGAGCGACGCTCTGAGGGACGCGCTGATCGTGGACGCCGAGGTCGTCCTGGAGGAGAGCCAGGCGGCCGAACCCGACAAGGACCTCATCGTTCACAAGGTTGGTGCGATCAGCCAGCTCGTCGAGCACATGTCCGTCACAACGGCATCGCTCACCGAGCTGGCGACACTTGCGCACCGACTTGTCGAGTGGGCCAGCAGCTTGTTCGGTTGATCACCGGCGCTCAGCTCCTGAGAAGATCGTCAGCTCGGGCACCGCGACATAGAACTCGACGCCATCCCACCCGGCCTCACTCAGCTGCTCGACGATCTCATCAGCGATGTTCCATGGCAGGATGAGGATGCGGTCCCAGGCCCCGGATTCCAGTGCGGCCGGCGACTGGATCGGAACATGGCTGCCAGGCAGGTACTTGCCCTGTTTGGATGGAGCAGCATCGAACACAATGGGCAAGAGGTCGGGACTCACGCCAGCGAAATTTAGAAGTGTGTTGCCCTTTGCCGCTGCACCATAGGCAGCGACTCGCTTGCCCCTTTGCTTCGATTCGAGAAGAAACCTCAGCAGGTCATCCTTGATGCGCTCCGCCACCGATTGAAGAGCAGCGTAGGTGCGGCTCTCTCCGAGCCCGGCATCGATCTCAAAGCGGAGGAGGTCATCGACGTTCGTGCTGACTGATCGCGCGCCCTGATGACAAGCATAGAGTCGCAGGCTGCCGCCATGGGTGGGTATCTCCTCGACATCGAAGATGTCGAGGCCCGCACGGTGAAGTATGTAGGCGGCGGAGGTCAAAGAAAAGTATGAGTAGTGCTCGTGGTAGATCGTGTCGAACTGCCCACCCCGCAGGAGGTTATACACGTGGGGGAACTCCAGCACGACCACCCCCTCAGGTCTGAGGATCATACGAATTCCTGCGGCGAAGTCATTGTGATCGAGCACATGGGCGAACACGTTGTTCGCGATCACTAGATCGGCTCCGATGCCGCGTTCCCTGAGCCCGTCCGCCAACCTCGCCGAAAAGAACTCGATGACGACGTCGAGACCCTGCTCCCGCGCAGCCTCGGCCGCCTCTCGCGCCGGGTCGATGCCGAGACAGCCGATGCCCCAGTCGGCGAAGTGGCGAAGCAGGTGGCCGTCGTTGCAGCCGATCTCCATCACCAGGGATCCGGGGCCTAGCCCGAAGGCGGCCATGGCCGAGCCTGCAAAGGAGGCCACGTGCTCAAGCCACGAGCGCGACACCCCAGATCGATAGGCGTAGTCCGGAGTGAAAAGCCGTTCCGGGACAGAGTGGCTCTCCAGCTGCATCAGCTTGCAGTTGTCGCAGAACCGGGCGCGAAGCGGCAGGTGCGTCTCCGGCTCATCGAGCTGCGGACCGGACAGGTAACGGTTGGAGGGAGGGGCGAACCCCAGATCCAGGACGGGTTCCCCGAGCTCGGCTTGGCAGGATCGACACGTCAAAGCGTCACACCTAAGAACGTGGCGTCGAGCGGGGGGAACGACCGATCGCGGGCGGAGCGGCGCGCGACGGGCAGCGGCCACCTCGCCCCGATGAGCTCGTCGGTGGCGTCGATCCCTCTCTCGTCAGCGGGCGAGTGCTCTGCGCTGTGAATGTACATAACGGTCACGTCGTCGCAGGTGGTCTGGAAGCCGTGTGCGAACCCCGGTGGCACGAGCATGCTGTTCAACCTCCCGCCGTCGAGCCAACGCGCGCACCATTGTAGGAACGTTGGCGATCCCTCCCGAACGTCCACAACCACGTCCCAGATTGTGCCACGAACGCAGGTGACCATCTTCGCCTCGGCGGTGGGGAGCACCTGGTAGTGAAAACCTCGGACGGTCCCCTTGTACGCCGTCTCCGACAGGTTGATGTGGACCACGGGCCAGTGCCAACCGACGTCGAGCAGCGCTCGACGGTCGAACAGTCGCGTGAATCTCCCCCGTTCGTCCTCCCACGGGGTGCGCTCGATCTCCGCAACGCCATCGAGTTCTGTTGAGCGAAGTCTCAGCATGTCGACTCAAGTTACTGATCGCGAACCGCCCACTTCGGACGGGTGGCCCCCACGTCGAGTCGAGCACCGGCAGAGAACCTTGGCATCAAGATCCAAGGGGCCGCATCCGTGGCATCGCCTTTTCCACTGCCAGATTGGGCGGTCAACCGGGGGGCGTCTCGTTCGCGAGGACGGCTTTCGGTCGGTGGCTGGCCTCCGGCCCGCGTGTCGTCGGCTGGAGCGCCGACGGATGACGCCCCACGGGCCGTGGTAGGTGCCCGCCTTGAAGCCGCCGGGGGCAGGGAGCGGATGCCAGGGGTGTGCCCACGCGAGCGGCGGGCCAGGCTGACACACGCAGGAGTGGGCAGCCGAAGTCTCGCCAGCAGTGGGCAGGCGAGGAGCAAGGCGAGTTGGGTAGACCGATGCGTGAGTGGTCGCGATCGGACGGAGCATGGAGAACTCGCGGCCGTGCTGTACGCAGAGCCGGCCCGTCGTCAGGACTCGTTGTTACGGTCACGTTGTGGTGTGCAGGCGTACGACGGCGTGTATCGCGACCCGCTGATACTTGGTCTGGCTCGACCGTGATCCCCTGACGGGCCGACAGCAGCATTGACCAAGCCCGGCCTTCACCACGGCGCCCGAAGCCAGCCCCGGCCGATGGAAGGCGTTTGGCGAGGTCGATGACGCCCTCGACCGGCGGGCCTGCCGGCCACGCTGTCGGTGGACGACCTCGTCGACCTCTACCTCACGGCCCTCGACGCCGACGCCCCCCGGGCTGAGGCCTGACGATGGCGGGGGCTCTGGATAGCTGATGCCTGCCGCCACCTTGGGCGCGTACGGACCGGTTCCCGGAGCGAGGGGACCAAGTAGACCGAGGCGCCTACCGCTCACGTCAGGCGACAGGAGGGGGATTCTCGCCAACCAGAACGCAACCGCGCCTGCTCGCACAAGCGATCTGGATCCCTCCAACTTTCCCCCCGGGCCCTGCCGATTCCCCTCGATTCTCCCCTCGCCCGATGTCAACATCTGGGCACGACCGAAGGAGGAAGGCAGGAAGAGAGGCGCAGGTCAGCGCAGGTGCTCTGGGCAGAACCCCCTGGTCAAGGGGGGACGTGCCTGGCGCGCTCGGAGGGACTCGAACCCCCAACCTTCTGATCCGTAGTCAGATGCTCTATCCAATTGAGCTACGAGCGCAGGGATGGGAGACCCTACCGGAGTCAGCGGCGGTCGGACCAGACGGTTCGCTCGGGCACCAGGCGGCGGCGGAGCCAGCGGCGGACGAGGGCCAGGGCCAGGGCCACGGCGACGAAGAAGACGATGACGGCGATCAGGCCGGGTCCGAGGGCGTCGACGGCGTTGGCGCCGCCGGCGAACGTCATCACGAACGGCACCAGGAGGACGACGGCCACGACGACGAGGCCGATGCGGCTGGGGCCGGACGAGGCGGAGGACCAGTCGTCCTCGTCCCAGTCGTCCCCGTCGTCGTCCCAGTCCTGCACGACGCCAAGGCTACGACGGCATGGGAGGCTGAGGGCGTGCGACGCGCCGCGGCGATCCTCGTCATCCTCCTGGCGCTGACGAGCTGCGAGCCGACGAGCCCGACGAGCTGCGTCGGCGCCACGAGCAGCACGACGGCGCGGGACGTCGCCTACGCCCACGTCCCCGGTGTCGAGGCCGGGCTGCTCGCCCTCGACCTCACCGTGCCCGAGCGGCGTGGGCGGTGCGGGCCGGCGCCGATCGTGGTGTGGGTCCACGGCGGCGCCTTCTCGGTCGGCGACAAGGCCAACGGCGTGGCCGACCTGCGCCGCTGGGCCACCGAGCAGGGCTGGGCCTTCGCCAGCGTCAACCACCGGCTCTCGCCCCGGACGCCGTCGTCCGATCCGGATCGGGTCCTCCACCCGACCCACGTCGGTGACGTCGCCGATGCCGTCGGCTGGCTGGTCGACCACGCCGTCGAGCGGGGCCTCGACCCCGATCGGATCCTGCTGGCCGGGCACTCGGCCGGCGCCTTCCTCGTCGCCCTGCTCGCCACCGACCCGCAGCACCTGGCCGCTGCCGGGGTCGGGCTGGACCAGGTCCGGGCCGTCGCCACCCTCGACACCCGCTACGAGGTCGTCGACGAGGCCATGTACCGCAACGCCTTCGGCGACGACCCGGTGGTGTGGCACGACGCCTCGCCCCTGACCCACGCCGGGACCAGCGCCGACGAGCCGCCGTTCGTCGTCGTGACCCGGGGCCAGCCCGACCGGACGGCGGCGGCGCGCACCTTCGCGTCCGCCCTCGCCGAGGCGCCCGTCGTCGATGCCCGCCCCCTGACCCATGAGCAGGTCGGTGACGCCCTCGGACGACCGGGCGAGCGGGTCGTCACGCCGGCGGTCACCGACCTGTTCCGGCACGCCCTCGACCGGCCGGTGGCCACCCGACGCTGATCAGCGCAGGCGGGCGAAGACGTCGCGGGCGTGGCGGACGTCCTGGCGACGCTGCTCGAAGGTCGCCCCCACGGTGAGGAGCACCAGCCCGGCGACGGCGAAGGCGACGTACCGGGGCAGCTCGGCGCCGACCGGTCCGAGGTGGCGCACCGCCAGGGCTGCGACGGCGGCCGCCCCGATGGCCAGCGGCGCCTGGAGCCGGGTCGCGGCACCGATCACCGCCACGGCGGCGCCGAGGACGACGACGGCGACGGTGCGGACGGGGTCCGGGTCGAACAGGGCCAGGACGGTGGTGGGTCCGGCGGCGGTGAGGAGGCCGATGCCGAAGCGGTCCCACGATCCCCGCCCGCCGCCGGCGATCAGCCCCACCAGCAGCAGCCAGAGGGCGAGGGGCACCGTGTAGGCCTCGACGGCGTCGACCTCGGCCCGGCCGGCCTGCAGCCAGGCGAGGACGACGGCGCCGGCGGCGGCGACCGACCAGGCGATCCGGCGCCGGGGGCGGAGGGCGGCGCCGCCGGCCGTCACGCCGACGAGGGCGACGAAGGGGCTGAGGGCCAACACCGATCCGGCGACGGCGGGCACGGCGGCCAGCACCCCGACCAGGGCGGTGGCGACGAGGACGTCGACCACGTCGGCGGCCGTCTCGTCGCCCCGGCGGTCGAGCAGGGCGGCGACCGGCGCCACCACGGCGGCGGCCACGGCCACGGCGAGGAGGCCATCGATCCCGGTGGCACCGAGCAGCCAGGCGTCGAGGGCGACGCCACCGAGCACCGCGGCGACGGCGGTGCCGACCCAGAGGGCGGCGTCGGGCGAACGCCGAGCGGCCGCGGTCACCGCCAGGCCGGCCAGCGTCAGGCCGACGAGGACCGTCCAGCCGACCGCCCAGGGCGTCGAGCCGATGGCGACGGCGGTGCCGACGACGATCGTGGCCAGCCCGCCGACGAGCAGCTCGGGGTCCCGGGGCCGGGTGCGGACGAGGGCGGTCACGGCGACCAGGACGGTGCCGAGGCCGGCCACGGTGACGGCGAGGGTCGCCCCCGTCGCCACCGGCACGAGGACCAGGGCCGCCACCCCGACCAGGGCGGCGAGCGCCCGGCCGATCCGGGGGTGCACCAGCGCCACCGCCCCGGCCAGGCCGGCCGCCCCGGCCAGCTGGGCCAGCGTCGTCGCCCCGGGGAGGGCGAGGTCCAGGTCGGCGAGGGCGGGGCGGAGCCAGTCGGCCAGGCGGACCGTGGCCCCGACGTCCGGGTCGGCGGGCCGGTCGACCAGCGCGGCGGCCAGGGTCAGCGCCGTCCGGGCCGGCACGGTCACGAGGGCCACACCGGTCGCCAGGGCCACGCCCCACGGCGCCACCCACGGCCGGTCGCCGTCCCGGCGCTGGAGGAGGGCGGCCCCCACGGCGACCACGGCGGTCGCACCGAGCACGGCGGCGACCCACCCGTCGGCGGTCAGGCCCCCGGCCCCGACCGCCGCGGCACCGAGCAGCGGGACGACCGCAGCGCCGAGGCCGAGCCCGACCGCAGGGCGCTCCCACCCGCTGCGCAGCGAGGCCCCAGCGGCCACCGCGGCCAGGGCCGCCAGCAGGGCGACCGATCCGGCCGGACCGACGGCGGGCTCGACCAGCCAGCCGGCCAGCCCGAGGGTGCCGGCACCGAGCACGGCCAGGACCCAGGCCGTCACGCCGCCGGTCCGGAGCACGGCGCGGACCGGGGTGGCGCCGACGACGGTCGCCAGGAGGGCGGCGACGGCGGCCTCGGCCGCCAGCACGGCGACGAGCACGGTCGGCGTGACCGACCCGGCGACGGCGAGCGGCACCGGTCCGAAGGCCAGGCCGGCACCGGCGGCGGCCAGCGCCGGCCGCTTCGTCCTCGTCCCCACGACGACGGCCGCAGAGGCCAGGCCGGTCAGCACCGCCAGGGCGCCCATCCGGCCGGCGGGGTCGGCCGGCGTGTCGACCATGGCGCCCACGACGTGGGCCAGCGCGCCGACCGCGGCCACGGTGCCGAGCGACCATCCGGCGCCGACGGCGACGGCGCCCTCGGTCCGGGTCGGGAGCCGGGTGCCGGCCAGGACGAAGGCGGCGACGGCCTCGACGGCGACCACGGCGAGGACCCCGTCGATCGACCCCGTCGCCACGGCCAGCAGGACGGCAGGGACGAGGGCGAGGACGGCCCCGCCCCCGCCGAGCAGGTCGTCGTCCGACCGCCGGCCGAGCCCGATCGAGGCGGCGGCGAGGACGGCGAGGATCGTCACCGCGGACCACGGCGTCGATCCGACGATGGCGTGGACGGCACCGAGGGCGACGGCGCCCGCGGACGCCAGCACCCAGCCGGCGGTCCCACCGACCCGGGCCACGACCCGCTCGGCGTCGGTGACGACGATCGAGACGGCGAGGACGAGGGCGACGAGGGCCTGGACGGCGGTGACGGCGAGGACCAGGTCGATCGACCCGGTGGCGGCGGCGAGGAGCACGGCGGGGAGGAGGGCGAGAGCGGCCCCGCCCGTGGCGAGGGGACGGTCGTCGGTGCGGCGGGCCAGGACGATCGACCCGGCGGCGAGGACCGCGAGCACGAGGGTCGCGGCCAGCGGGGCGGCGTCGGCGAGCAGCCGGTCCGCGGCCCGGGCGACGGCCCCGGTGGCGGCGGCCGACCAGCAGAGGGCGGCGCCGGCCCGGGCCACCTGGCGCTCGGCGATCGGCAGGCGGGGGCCGACGGCCAGGGCGACGAGGGCCTGCCCGGCCAGCGCGGCCAGGACCGGCTCGATGGCGCCCGTGCCGGCGGCGAGGAGCACGGCGGGGGCGAGGGCCAGGGCGGTCCCGACCCCGGCGAGACGGGGGTCGTCGATGCGGCGGGCGACGGCGATCGCCCCCACGGCAACGGCCGCCAGGACCAGGGCCGGCCCGACCGGCGGACCGTCGATCAGCTCGACGAGGGCCAGGGCGAGCAGGCCGGCGGTGGCGATCATCCCTCCGGCCACCCCGACGCCCCGGGCCACGACCCGCTCACCGGCCTGGAGCCGCGGGGCGAGGGCCAGGGCCACCAGCGCCTGGGCCGCCAGCGTGGCCAGGACGACGAGCGGCGATCGGGTGCCGAGGGCCAGCAGCAGACCGGGGACGGGGACCAACGCCGCGCCGGCGGCACCGAGCCCGTCGGCGAGCGGCGCCGGCTCACCGGTCGCGTGGAGGCGGCGGCCGGCGGTGATCGTCGTCGCGGCCAGGAGGGCCAGCACGGCGGCCGGGCCGACCGCCGGGAGGACCGGGTCGGCCACCAACCCGGCCGTGGCCAGGACGAGGGCGGCGAGGACGGCGCCGCACCAGGACAGGGCGCTGCCGACGACGGCGACGGCCCGCTCGGGGCGGCGGTCGGCCAGGCGCAGGGCGACCGCACCCCCGACGCCGGCCTGGACCGCGAGGGCGACGGCCCAGACGGTGGGCCGGGAGCCGGTGGCGGCGACGACCAGCGGGGCGAAGGCGAGGGCGCCACCGGCCAGGCCGAGTACCCGCACCTCGCTCCGGCGGCCCAGGGTGACGAGGCCAGCCGCGGCCAGGGCGACGCCCACGGCCCAGGTGGCGCGGGCGGGGACGGCGTCGGCGAGGGCGATCCGGGCGACGTGGACGTCGGCCAGGGCGAGGGCCACGCCCACCGCGCCGAGCGACTCGGACGTGGCGACCAGGCCCCGGCGCCGCCCGGCCACGGTGACGGCCAGGACCACGGCGGTGAGGCCGACGATGAGGCTGCCCTGGGCCCAGGCGGCGAGGTCGGACCAGGAGACGGCGGCGAAGACGGCGACCGCCGCCACCAGGCTGAGGGCGCCGAGGCCCACGAGCACCTCGGCCGCGGTCAGCGCCGGCCGCCGTCGCGGCGGAGGCCCGGCCGGACCCGCCGGCGGCCGGGTGCCCCCGCCCGTCCCGGAGGCGCGGGGATCACCGGCAGCAGGGCCGGTGTCGGCGGAAGCGGGACTGGCGGCACGATGGGCGGCCGAGGCGGCGGTGGAACCGGCGGCTCGAGCGTCGCCGGAGGACGCCAGCGGGCGGCCGGCTGTGTCACCGGCGGCGAGCCCGGCGGCACGGCGATCGGCCTGGGCCGGGCGGGCGTCGGCGTCGGTGGGGGGCGGCACCGGG
>JBQGCF010000356.1:0-5872 GCA_052038315.1 Iamia sp. | reverse complement strand
CCGGGACCCGGAAGCCCTCGGTGAAGATCTTGAAGTGGTGGATCAGGGCCTCCATCGACTCGTCGATGCGGGCCCGGGGCGGCGGGGTGACCTTCTTGTCCTGCACCCGGTAGTCGCCGTCGGGGATCTTGTGGAGGATCTGCTCGACGATCTTGAGCGACTCGCGGGTCTCGGCCAGGCGGATGGCGTAGCGGTCGAAGCAGTCGCCGTAGGAGCCGACGATGACGTCGAAGTCGACCTCGTCGTAGGCGAGGTAGGGCATCGAGCGGCGCAGGTCCCAGGCGTAGCCCGTGGAGCGGAGGATCGGGCCGGTGGCGCCGAGGGCGATGGCCTCTTCGGTGGTGATCACGCCCACGCCCTGGAGGCGGTCGCGGTAGATCGGCTGGTCGGTGAGGAGGACCTCGTACTCGTCGAGCCGGGCCGGGATCGTGTCGATCAGGGCCTGCACCCGCTCGCGCCAGCCGTCGGGCAGGTCGGCGGCGACACCACCGGGGCGGATGAAGTTGTGGTTCATCCGCAGGCCGGTGATCAGCTCGAGGACCCGGAGGGTCTCCTCCCGCTCCCGCCAGCCGTAGATCATCATCGACACGGCGCCGAGGTCCATGCCGTTGGTGCCGAGGAACAGCAGGTGCGAGCTGATGCGGTTGAGCTCGCACAGGAGCATGCGGATCCAGGTGGCCCGCTCGGGGATCTCGACCTCGAGCAGCTTCTCGGTGGTGAGCGAGAAGGCCAGCTCGTTGAACAGCGGCGACGCGTAGTCCATGCGCGTCACGTTGGTGGGGCCCTGGAGGTAGGTGAGCTGCTCGCCCGTCTTCTCCATGCCGGTGTGCAGGTAGCCGATCACCGGCTTGGTGCGGAGCACGGTCTCGCCGTCGAGCTCGAGCATCAGGCGCAGCACACCGTGGGTGGAGGGGTGCTGCGGCCCCATGTTCATGATCGTGGTGGTGGCCTCGTCGACGTCGTCCTCGACGTCCGCCATGGCTGCGACCTCGGCCTCGGAGAGGCGCAGCACCGAGCCGAGCTCGCGCAGCACCTCGACCCCGCCGGCGATGTCGCGCGGGGCCATCTCCTGGGTCCCCTCGTCGGTGAGGGTGGTGGCGGGGTGTGGATCCGTCGCCGTCATGGTGGCTCCTACCTCGGTCCCGGGTCGCCCTTGAACTGCACGGGGATGCGCCCGACCGCGTAGTCCTTGCGGAGCGGGTGGCCGACCCAGTCCTCGGGCATGAGGATGCGGGTCAGGTCGGGGTGGCCCTCGAAGGCGATGCCGAACATGTCGAACACCTCGCGCTCCAGCGCCTCGGTGCCGGGGTGGACCTCGAACAGCGACGGCACCGTGGGATCGTCCTCCGGCACCTGCACCTTGAGGCGCAGCCGGGCCGGCTCCCGGTGGTTGATCAGCAGGACCACGACCTCGAAGCGCCCGGGGGCGATCCCCTCGGGCAGCACCCGGGTGGCGGTGTTGGTGAGGTGGTCGACGGCGGTGACGTCGAGGCACATCAGCCAGCCCTCGTCGCGCAGCGTGCGGACCAGGCCGACGAGGTCCTCGCGGCCGACGTGGACCGTGCGCTCGCCGAGCGCCTCGGTCACGGGATGACCGTGGACCTCGGGCGCGGGCTCGACTGCGTCGGCCTCAGCGCCGTCCTGGGGGGATGCGGCTTCCGTGTCGCTCACG
The DNA here is from genome assembly GCA_052038315.1 of Iamia sp. Taxonomy (GTDB): domain Bacteria; phylum Actinomycetota; class Acidimicrobiia; order Acidimicrobiales; family Iamiaceae; genus Iamia. Next base: position 4,200 of record JBQGCF010000356.1, on the reverse strand, counting down.
GCTACGGCTTTCCGAGCAGAACGGGGGCGGACTGGCCGTCGCGCTGGTCGACGTGGAGCCCGGCGCCGCCACCGGTCTCGGCCCGGCGGCGCAGGATCTCACCGTCCCGGATCTTCTCGTGGAGGGTGTTGATGGCGTGGATCAGCGTCTCGGGGCCCGGCGGGCACCCCGGGGCGTAGACGTCCACGGGCACGATCTGGTCGACGCCCTGGACGATGGCGTAGTTGTTGAACATGCCGCCCGAGCTGGCGCACACGCCCATCGACAGGACCCACTTGGGCTCCATCATCTGGTCGTAGACCTGGCGCAGCACCGGGGCCATCTTCTGGCTGACCCGGCCGGCGACGATCATCAGGTCGGCCTGGCGGGGGGAGGCCCGGAAGACCTCCATGCCGAAGCGGGCCAGGTCGTAGTGCGAACCGCCGGTGCCCATCATCTCTATGGCGCAGCAGGCCAGGCCGAAGGTGGCCGGCATCAGCGAGGAGCGGCGGGCCCAGCGGACGAGGTCCTCGACCCGGCCGGTCAGGACGTTGTGGTCGAGGCCTTCCAGGCCCTCGTCGATCTGCCAACCCATCAGGCGGCCTCCGTCCCTCGGGGCACCGGCCGGCCCTCGAGGCCGACCCGGCGGATGGTCGTGGCGGTGGTGCGATCCGTCGACACCATGCCGTCGTCCTCCCCGACCGGGCGCTCCCGACGCAACGGGCCCCAGTCGAGGCCGCGGTTGCCGATCAGGTACACGAAGGTGGCGAACACCAGCACCGAGAAGGCGACCAGCTCGATCAGCCCGTAGGCGCCGATCTCCCGGTGGATCACGGCGTAGGGGTAGAGGAACACGATCTCGATGTCGAAGACGATGAAGATCATGGCCACGAAGTAGAAGCGCACCGGGAACCGCTCCGGGGGCTCCCGGGACGGCACGATGCCGCACTCGTAGGGCGCGGCCTTGGCCGGCGTGGGCTTGCGGGGCGCCATCAGGCCGGAGGCGACCCGGCTGACGACGGCGAACAGGAGGGCCAGGACGAACAGGACGAGGATCGGGAGGTACTGGCCCACGCTGATCAGGCTCCTGCGGCGGCCCGGGCCTTGGCGACCAGCTTGTCCCGGCGGTGCAGCGAGCTGCAGCACACCGCGAACACCAGGGCCGAGGCGAAGAAGAGGAAGATGGCCGGCTGGCGCCGCGAGCCGAGGTCGCGGACCATGACCACCGAGACCACGTCGGCCTCGGGATCGGCCTCGGGCGTGGGCGGCGGCTGGCCCGGGATGGTCTCGCGCGGGATCACCTGCTGGACCCTGACCACGATCCGGTGGGTCGGGTGCCCGAGCGGCCAGGTGACGACCCGCTCGACCTTGAACAGGGCCCGGCTGGCGGCCGAGGACTCGGGGTCCATGGCCTCCTTGCCGCCCTTGGTCCAGGCGTCGAGCACGACGAACTCGGCGGCCGTCTCGTACAGCTGGCGCTCCTCGGTGAGGTAGGCCGACGCCGCGGCCACGGCCTCACCGGTCTGCTTGTCGGCCGCGCCCAGCAGGTGCCAGCCGTCGTCGGTCTCGACGTCCTCGGCGATCCGCGGGTCGTCGCGCAGCGCCGGGTCGACGCTCAGCAGGTCGCCCAGCTGCGGGGCCCGGCGGGTCGGGTCGTCGGGGAACTGGGTGGACAGGGCCTCGTCACCGTCGATGATCTCGCGCAGCTCCTCCGCGGTGGGGAGCGTGTCGCGTGGTGGCACCGTGCGGGCGTCCGCCGTGTTCGCTTGGGAGAGGTCGCCGTAGTTGACCTCCTCGACGTGCCAGGTGGCCAGACGGCCCTGGTAGCCGATCCCGTACATGGCCCAGACCAGGCCCATGATCATCATCCAGCCGGCCAGGCCGGTCAGGGAGAGCAGGAAGCCGAGGCGCCACCCGCTGTTGGTCGAGAGGATCAGCCAGACGGATCCGCCGAGGATCAGCGTCCCGAGGACCACCGTGAGGAAGCCCCGGAAGCCGGGGTCCCAGGTGATGGCGGCGAGCATCAGTTCGTCCACGGTCTCACAGGCCCCTGACGTAGCGGACGATCTTCTCGACGTCCTCCTTCGAGTACATGCCACCGACCGTGTCGGGGTCCGAGGCCTCGGTGGCCTCGAAGCCGACGTCGCCGGTCTCGACCGAGCTCTGCTCCTCGGCCGGCACCTGGCAGAAGCCGGGCATGCGGCCCGTGCCCTGCGAGTTGCGGCCGTAGTTGACGCCCCGCTCGGACCCGGCGCAGACGAAGTCGACCTGCTGGGTGAAGCCGGCGACCGAGCCCGGGAAGCGGGTGGTGCTCACGCCGTCGCGGAGCGACGGGCCGAGGCCGCCGTTCCCGTCGGGGCCCTTCTCGTTGTAGGACCAGCCGGTGGTGTGGCACCGCCCGCAGGCGTAGGCGCCGCCGGCGAAGCCGCTGTAGTACCCGAGGTTGAACATCGCCTCGCCCTCGGAGGCGTAGGGCACACCGGCCTGCTCGGCCAACGCCATCTCCTCCGCGACGGCATCGGCCACCTGGGCCTGCGCCTCCTCCGGGGTCAGCTGGATCGACTCGATGTAGTCGATCAGGTTCTGGAGCTGCTGGGTGTTGAGCGGGCCACCGCCCTCGACGCCCCACGCCGGCATCGGCGAGTAGGTGCGGCCGTAGGTGAGGATGTAGCGCAGCTCCTCACGGTCGAAGCGCAGCAGGGCGGTGTTCAGGGCCGGGCCCCGCCAGTCGACCTGCTTGACGAACTGGCCGTTGGCGTCGGTGATCGTGAACGGCGTGATGCCGCCCTCGGCCGTCATGCCGCCGTGGCAGAAGGCGCAGTTGAAGCCGCCGTTCTCGGTGGTGTCGAACATGGCCGCACCACGGTTGACGAAGGCGCTCTTGAACTGCTTCTTGGCGCCCTCCTGCCGGCCCGGCTCGTTGAGCCAGTAGAGCGGCAGCGTGATGGCGACGACGAAGAGGCCGACCAGGCCCATGGTGAGGGTGCGGTCGAGCTTCTTCCCCTCGAGCTCCTCGTCGGTGTAGTAGGGCTTCCGGTTCGGGGCGAGCTCGATCTCCGAGCCGATCTCGCCCCGCCCCTGCCGGACGTTGATCCAGGCGTAGGTGACGAAGATGACCACGGCGGCGAAGAGGGCGACCGCCCCGATGCTGGACTGGGTGCTGGCGAACAGCATCAGTGGGCTGCCCCTCCGGAGATGCAGTGCGGACCCTCGGCCTCCTGGCCGGTGGTGTTCACGCCGATGGGCGGGCCCTGGATGATCAGGCCGGTGTCGACGGTGAAGGAGTCACCCGAGACGGTCATGGCGAAGCGGTCGAGGCCACGCGGGGCGGGGCCGGCCTTCTTCTCACCGACCCGGTTGTACTGCGAGCCGTGGCAGCCGCACTCGAACCACTGCGAGGTGGCGCAGTTCGGGACGCGGCAGCCGAGGTGCGGGCACTTCTGGTAGAGGGCGATCAGGCCCTCCTCCATGCCGGCCAGCTCGGACGGGCTGTAGGCCTTGCGGGCGTTGTCGAGCGAGGCCGAGGGGTACTCGGTGATCCACATCCGGCCCTCGGGGTAGTAGAGGAAGCCGTTGTTCTGCTCGATCTGGGACTTGATCTCGGCGACCTTGCCGACCGAGATCTTGGAGCCGAAGCCGGAGCTGCCCTGCGGCCAGAGGAAGGCCAGGGCGGCCGGGGCGAAGCCACCGATGCCGAGGCCGAAGCCGGCGATGATGCCCCGGTTCATGAACTGGCGACGGGTGACGCCCATGGCGTCCTCGTCGGGCGGGGTCCAGGCGACCGGCGCCGAGGGGGCGACCTTCTCCAGCTCGCCGCCCTTGCGGGCCTCGGCGGTGGCCAGCTCGACCTCCTTGCCGGAGGAGGGCGGCGCGTCGACGGGCGCGGCCGCGCCCTTGCGGGCCTTGGCGTCGCGACCCTTGGTCTCACGGGCCAGGTGGCCGACGGCGCGCTGGGTGTCCCGGTTCCGCTGGACCGTGAAGAGCACGGCGGCGGCGCCCAGGACGAGGACGACGACGGCGAGGATGACGATGGCAGGCATGCGGATGTCCTCCTACAGCTCGAAGAAGAGGCCGGCGTCCCAGGGGAACACGAAGTTCTGACCCGGGCCCCGGAAGAACGAGCCGATCATGACCAGGACCGTCCAGAACATCATGAAGAGCGTGAAGAGCGAGATCGCGAACTTCCGGTCCTCGGGCTTGTTGGACGGGTTCCGGTCCGTA
>JBQGCF010000355.1:0-2403 GCA_052038315.1 Iamia sp. | reverse complement strand
CGGGCCGGGGTGGGCCGGACCGGCGGGGCCTGCGCCGGCCGGGACGAGCGCGGGTTGGGCGCCCCCGTCGACGGAGGCCGCCGGGGCACCGCCGCGGCCCAGCGGGGGTGGCGGTGGGCGGCGGTCGCTGCGGACGGGGCTGACGTTCCGGGAGCGGCTGTTCAGCGTGCCGGTCGGCAAGGCCCTCGTCTCGCCGTCGGGGCTGGGCCTGGCCGCCGGTGGCGCCGTGGTCGGCGGAGCGGGGGCCGGCCTGGCGCTCAGCGGCGCCGCCATCGCCCTCGGGGCCATCGGGCTGGGCGGGGTCGCCTGGCTGGGGCGGGGGCTGGCCGCCATGCCCGGCCAGCGGGGCGAGAAGATCGACCCCTTCGCCCTGCGCGAGCCGTGGCGCCACTTCGTGCGGGACGCCCTCGCCGCCCACGACACCTTCCAGCGGCTGGTCAAGCGCACCCCGGAGGGCCCCCTGCGCGACCGCCTGGCCCAGATCGGCGAGCGGCTGGAGGAGGGGCTGCGGGAGTGCTGGACCATCGCCGCCCGGGGCGACTCCCTGCGCGAGGCCCGGCTGGCCATCGACGACGCCTCGGTCCGGGCCGAGCTGGCCCAGCTCCACGCCACCCCCGGGGCCCACGACCCCGGGTCCCGGGCCCGGCTGGCCGAGGCCCTCCAGAGCCAGGTCGACGCGGCCACCCGGCTTGACCGCGTCATCGACGCCACCTACGACCAGCTCCGCCTGCTCGACGCCCGCATGGACAACGCGGTGGCCCGGGCGCTGGAGATCTCGGCCACGGCCGGCGACAGCGCCTCGGTGGGCACCCTCGGGGCCGAGGTCGACGGCCTGGTCGACGATCTCGAGGCGCTCCGCCAGGGTCTGGAGGAGATCAGGGGCGTCCAGCCGGGCTGACGGGTACGCACATCGGGTGGGTCGTGCGAGTGACCGGTCGTGGAGGCACCGATGACGACCGATGACCGGGCCCCCGCGAGGGGCGGCACGGGCCGCCCGGCGGGGTTCGACGAGATGTACGAGGCGGAGTGGCGGGCCGTGGTCGCCCTCGGGTGGACGCTGACGGGATCCCGCAGCGCCGCCGAGGAGCTGGCCCAGGACGCCTTCCTCGACGCCTACCGCCGCTGGGACCACGTCGGCCGGCTCGACCGGCCGGGGGCGTGGGTCCGCCGGGCGGTGGCCAACCGGGCGGTCTCGCACCGGCGCCACCTGCGGGTCGTCGAGTCGGGCGCCGCCCGGCTCGCCACCGCCGCCCGGGTCGCCCAGGGCGCCCACGACGACGCCAGCGCCCCGCCGGCCACCGACCCCGCCTTCTGGGCGGCGGTGCGGGGCCTGCCCGAGCGCCAGGCCCAGTGCGTCGCCCTCCACTACCTGGAGGACATGGCGATCGACCAGATCGCCGCCCTCCTCGACATGCGGGCTTCGACGGTCCGCGTCCACCTGTCCCGGGGCCGGCGCACGCTGGCCCGCACCCTTGCCACCGACGCCCCCGAGGAGGACGCGTGACCGAGCACCGCACCCCCGATCCCCTCGCCGCCCTCGACCAGCGCGGCCGGGCCGCCGCCGCCGGCGTCCGCGCCGCGGTGGCCGAGCGCCCGATCCCGGCCTTCGAGGCCGACCTGGTCCGCATCGACCTCGACGCCCGCCCGGCGGGCGAGCGCCGTCGTCCCAACCGCCCCCTGGTCGGCCTGCTGGCCGCGGCGGCCGCCGTCCTCGTCGTGGTGGCCATGGTCGTCGCCTTCGCCGGCACCGGCCCCGACGACAGCGCCCCGACCGACGAGGTCACGCCCGGCGACAGGGGCCGCTACCGCCTGGCGACGGTGCCCGAGGGCTACGCCCTGACCGGCGTCCAGGACGGGGTGGAGGACGGCGACGCCGGCCTGGGCGACGCCACCGTCTACGGCCCCAACGCCGACACCCCGTTGCTCGCCGTGGCCGTCATGCGGAACGCCGACCCCTGCGACCTGCCCGATGCCGAGGAGGGCTGTGTGCCCGACCCCGACGCCGTGCCCAGCGCGGCCATGGGCATGGAGCCGATCGACATCGGCGGGCGGCGGGCCTGGGACGCCGGCCTCGTGCTCGGCGGCCACGCCGTCCTGGTCGAGGTCGGGGACCAGGTCGTCCTGGTCGCCGGGGCCCCCGCCGGCCCCGAGGGCGTCCGGGCCGCGGCTGCGGTGGTCGAGGTCGACGGCGACCGCGCCATCGTCCCGCCGAGCGGGCTCCCCGAGGGCAGCCGGTCGCTGGGGTTGCCCCCGCTGCAGACGGTCCTCGGCATCTACGGCGGGGTCGTCGGGCCGATCGCCGGCTTCGACCCCGGTCCCAGCTGGGCGGTCTGGTACCAGCGGGGCGCCGGCTCGGACATCGACGGCCTGATCGTCCTCGACGTCCGCGCCGGCGGCCCGCTC
>JBQGCF010000354.1:0-13397 GCA_052038315.1 Iamia sp. | reverse complement strand
CGGTCGGCCGGGCCCTTGAGGGCGGCCCCGGCGACGATGGGGGAGACGGCGACGACGTGGTCGCGGCGGGCCCGGACAGCATCGGCCACGCCGGGCACCTCCAGCAGCGGGGCGATCGACACCAGCGGGTTGGACGGGGCGACGACGACGGTGTCGGCCTCGAGGATCGCCTCCAGGACGCCGGGGGCCGGCGTGGCCTCGTCGGCGCCGGCGAAGCGGACGGACCGGACGGGCACGTCGTGGCGGAGCTTCACGAAGTACTCCTGGAAGCTCACGTCCTCGTCGCCCTCCGGCGTCACGACCTCGACCCGGGTGCGCAGCGGGTCGTCGGTGGCCGGCAGCAGCCGGAAGCCGAGCTGCCAGGCGGCGGTGACCTCGGCGGTGACCTCGCTCAGCGTCGCCCCCTCCGACAGCCGGTGGGTGCGGTACAGGTGCGTGCCGAGGTCCCGGTCGCCCAGGTTGAACCAGTCGACCCCGCCGTAGCGGCCGACCATGTCCATCGCCTGCCACGTCTCGTCCCGCAGGCCCCAGCCCCGGTCGGGGTCGACCTGGTCGGCGAGGGTGTAGGTGATCGTGTCCAGGTCGGGCGAGATGTGGAGGCCGTGGAGCACGAGGTCGTCGCCCACGTTGCCGACGACGGTGATGTCCTCGGGGGCGACCACCTGCACGAGCCCGGCCAGCAGGCGGGCGGCGCCGACACCGCCGGCCAGGACGCAGATCACGCTCGGACGCTACCGGCGGGGGCGGCGCCCTCGGTACTCTCGCTCCGTGGCCCGCACCGAAGAGGACCTGCTCGCCGAGCTCAACGCCGACCTCCGCGAGGGCGTCGACTGGAAGCAGGGCGCCATCACCTACCTGCGGGAGATCGTGGCGTCGGGCGGCGCCGACGAGGAGCGCTTCCACCTGGTCAAGCCGTTCGTCGGCGGACCGGACTACAGCCCGTTCTGGGTCGACGTCTTCCAGTTCCTCGACGTGGTCCAGACAGCCAGGCTGGCCCCCGGCGACCTCGTCCTCGACGTCGGCTGCGGCCCGGGCTGGACCGTCCAGTGGCTGGCCAAGCTGGGCCACCACGTCGTCGGCCTCGACATCTCGGCCGAGCTGCTCGAGGTGGCCGAGACCCGCATGCAGAGCGACCCGTACCCGCCCTACCTGCACCAGGGCTTCACCTACGACCTGCGGGAGCACGACATCGAGTCGGCCCCGGTCGGGCTGGCGTGGAAGGCCCGGCTGGCGCTGTTCGAGTCGACGCTGCACCACTTCTTCAACCCGGTCGCCGCCCTGCGCAACACCCGGGCCGACCTGGCCGACGACGGGATCGTCGCCGTCATCGAGGCCGCCGCCCCGCCCAAGGGGTCGGAGTGGGACCTGATGAACGTCGAGATCATGGAGAAGTACGACACGATCGAGCGGCCCTACACCCGGGCCCAGCTGCTCGACATGCTGGAGCTGGCCGGGCTGCCGTACGTGTCGTTCCTGCGCCCCGTGAACGGCCTCTACCCGCAGAGCCGGGACGGGCTGGAGCCGCTGCGCTGGGAGCTGGGCCGGGCCGACAACATCAACATCTTCGTGGCCTCGCCCACCGCGGCGGGGATCGAGCGGCTGGGGCTGCCGGCGCGCACGGTCGAGGAGGTGCGGGCCGGCTGGACCCTCGTCGAGGGGGCCTCGGCGGCCGAGCCCCGGCCCGACGGCACCCGCTTCCGCTGGGCCGAGCCCCGGGTGCTGGTGCGCCTCGACGGGGCCGGGCCCCACGAGCTCAAGGTGGCCACGGTGGGGCTGGAGCCGGGCCAGGCGCAGCGGGTCCGGGTCGTGGCCGGGGGCAAGGTGGCCGGCTCGGTCACCCTCACCGACGAGCGCCCCGAGGGCGTGCTGGAGCTGACCGGGCGGGCCGGCCAGATCGTCGAGCTCCACTCCGACCGGGTCTTCTCGCCCTGCTGGACCGGCGAGTCCGACGCCCGCATCCTCAGCTTCACCATCGACGAGCCGTCCTGAGCGGGTTCTTGACCGCTCGGTCTAGTTTGGCCGGGTGAGCGACTTCACCGAGATCTCCTACGAGGTGCGCGGGTCGACGGCGATCATCACCCTCGACCGGCCCGACCACCTCAACGCCTTCACCTACACCATGCTCGGCGAGCTGCTGGAGGCCTTCGACCGGACCGACGCCGACGACGCCGTCCGGGCCGTCGTGGTCACCGGCCGGGGCCGGGCCTTCTGCGCCGGCGCCGACCTCTCGCTGGGCGGCGAGACCTTCGACGCCGGCGCCCAGGGCGTGTCGACCCGCCCGTCGGGCGCCGCGCCCCGCGACGGCGGCGGGCTGCTGGTGCTGCGCATCTTCCGGTCGACCAAGCCGGTGATCGGCGCCATCAACGGCTCGGCGGTGGGCGTGGGCATCTCGATGACGCTGCCGATGGACGTCCGCATCCTGGCCGAGGGGGCCAAGGTCGGCTTCGTCTTCGCGGGGCGGGGGATCGCCCCCGACGGCGCCGCCAGCTGGTTCCTGCCCCGCGTCGTCGGCATCTCGCAGGCCCTGGAGTGGACGCTGACCGCTCGCGTGTTCCGCTCCGACGAGGCCTTGGCCGGCGGCCTGGTCAAGAGCGTGCTGCCCGCCGATCAGGTGCTGGACGCGGCGCTGGCCCTGGCCGAGGAGATGGCGGCCAACACCGCGCCGGTGTCGGCCGTCGTCAGCCGGGCCCTGCTGTGGCGGATGCTCGGCGAGGCCCACCCGATGGCCGCCCACCGGGTGGACTCGCAGGCGATCTACGAGCTGGGCCGGGCCCCCGACGCCATGGAGGGCGTCATGGCCTTCCTGCAGAAGCGCCCGGCCGACTGGTCGATGAAGCCCTCGACGGACATGCCGGAGGTGTGGCCCTGGTGGGACGAGCCGACCTACGAGGCCGAGCAGGCCTGACTACAGGGCGTCGAGCTTGCCGCTGAGCAGGGCCATGTCGGCGTCGACCATCATCGTCACCAGCTCGGGGAACGACGTCTTGGGCTCCCAGCCGAGCTGTGCCTTGGCCTTCTCGGGCGTGCCGATCAGCAGGTCGACCTCGGCCGGGCGGTAGAAGCGCTCGTCGACCTTGACGTACTGCTCCCAGTCGAGGTCGAGGTGCCCGAAGGCCAGCTCGCAGAACTCGCGCACCGGGTGGGTCTCGCCGGTCGACACGACGTAGTCGTCGGGGCTGTCCTGCTGGAGCATCAGCCACATGGCCTCGACGTAGTCGCCGGCGAAGCCCCAGTCACGCTGGGCGTCGAGGTTGCCGAGACGCAGCTCGTCGGTCATGCCCAGCTTGATCTTGGCCGCGGTGTGGCTGATCTTGCGGGTGACGAACTCCAGGCCGCGGCGCGGGCCCTCGTGGTTGAAGAGGATGCCGCTGGAGGCGTGGAGGTCGTAGGACTCGCGGTAGTTGACCGTGATCCAGTGGCCGTAGAGCTTGGCCACGCCGTAGGGGGAGCGGGGGTAGAACGGCGTCGTCTCCCGCTGCGGGACCTCGACGACCTTGCCGAACATCTCCGACGAGGACGCCTGGTAGAAGCGGATCGACGGGTCGGCGATGCGGATGGCGTCGAGCAGGCGGGTGACGCCGAGGCCGGTGATCTCGCCGGTGAGGACGGGCTGGCCGAAGCTGGTCTGGACGAAGCTCTGGGCGGCCAGGTTGTAGACCTCCTGCGGGCTGTGCTCCTGCAGGATCGAGATCATCGAGACCTCGTCGAGCAGGTCGCCCGGGACGAAGGTGATCTTGTCCTGGATGTGGGCGATGCGCTCGAAGTTCACCGTCGAGCTGCGCCGCACCATGCCGATCACCTCGTAGCCCTTGTCGAGCAGGAGCTCGGCCAGGTGGGAGCCGTCCTGGCCGGTGATGCCGGTGATGAGCGCACGCTTGGTCATGGGGTCCGAGTCTGCGCCCTCCGGCCCCCGCCGTCTGCCAACCAGGTTGGCAGAATGGGGAGATGCCGACGTGGGAACCGATCTGGCCCCCGGCGCCGCACGGCAGTGCGACGCTCGCCGGGCGGATCGCGTCGCTGCGGGCCCAGCGGGCGTGGACCCAGCAGCAGCTGGCCGACCGGTTGGGCATCTCCCGGGTCGCGGTGTCGCACCTGGAGGCGGGCATGAGCTCGCCCGACGCCCGCACCGTCGCCCTGCTCGCCGGGCTGTTCCACCTCGAGGCCCACGACCTGGTGGCCGGGACCGACTACCCGGCGGCCAAGGCCGATCGGTTGCCGCTGGTCGTCACCCGCCACACCGAGGTCGAGCACCAGCTGGCGCTGATGGAGGTCGACCTGGCATGGGTCGAGGGCCCCGACGCGGTCGTCGCCGACGAACGGGCGGCCGAGGCGGTGCGCCAGCGCTGGCGGACCACCCTGGCCAAGCTGGCCGGCTCGGTGGTCGACCCGGCCGAGGCCGCCGACCTCGACGCCGCCCGCCGCCGCCTCGGGTAGCGTCCCGGCCCATGGCCCGCCGGACGACCAGCACCCGCCTGGCCGTGGCTGCGGCCCGGCGCCGCACCGCCCTGGCCCGGGCCAAGACGGCGCCCGCCCCGCCGGCCGCTCCGACGCCGGCACCCGAGGCGACGGCCGACGACTCCGCCGAGGCGTGACGCTGCGCTTCGCGGTCGTCCCGCCCGAGCGGGCCCTCGACCCGGACCTGCGGGAGCAGCTCCTCGCCACGTGGGTCGACGTCACCGACGCCGGCGGCAGCGTCGGCTTCACCGCCCCGGCCCCGGTCGACCAGATCGCCGTCGCCCTCGACCGCGCCCTCGGCCCCGTCGCCGCCGGCCGGGACGCCCTCGGCGTGCTGCGCACCGACGACGGCACGGCGGTCGGCATGGGCCTGCTCGTCGCCCGCGACGCCGCCCTCTTCGCCCACTGGCGGACGGTCCTCCGCCTGATGGTCCACCCCGCCCACCAGGGCACCGGCGCCGGTCGCCTCCTCCTCGACGGGCTCCACGACCACGCCCGTCGCCTCGGCCTGGAGCACCTCCACCTCAGCGTGCGGGGCGGCGAGGGGCTGGAGGCGTTCTACGCCCGCTTCGGCTACCGGGTCGTCGGCACCCACCCCGGCGCGGTGCGGCTGCGCCCCGATGACACCCGCGACGAGGTCTTCCTCGTCGCCGACCTGACGACCTGACGACCTGATCGGCCGGAGCGGCTACTCGCCGCCGGGTGCCCGCGGCCCGGCGAAGATGCCGGACTTGAGCACGGCCCGGCCGTAGGGGCGGGCCACCTCGAGCAGCCGGGCGCAGCCGTCGTCGCCCAGGGCCTCCCACGGCGGGAGGGCGGCGGCGTCGGTGCGGTCCTCGATCCGCTGGCGGAGCTCCTTGCCCTCGGCGGTGAGGTGGTCGTCGTCGTCGATCAGGCCCCGCTCCCGCACCCGGGCCTTGGCGTCGGCCCACGCCTCGTCGGAGAAGCCCCGGGTCTGCTGGAGGATCCACTCGGGCAGGCCGAACTCGTCGCTGGCCGCATGGGTGACGAGGACGTCGCCGTTGTCGAGGTTCTCCAGGGTCAGGGCCGCCACGTGGCCGTCGCCCCGGTGCTCGCGCAGCAGGGTGATGGCGTGGAACAGCTGGAGGTGCGGCTCCTCGGGCCAGGGGAGGCCGGCGTGGGCGGCGAACAGCGGCCGGCCCTCGGGGCGACAGGCTTCGGCGGCGCGGCGGGCGAGGGCGGCCGCCTCGGCCAGGTCGGCGTCGTCGATCGAGACGTCCTCGGCCGCGTCGATGATCCGGCGCAGTGTGGCGTCGGCCCCCCGCAGGCGGGCGGCGAGGACCTCCTCGGGCGTGGTCACGTCCCACGCCGCCGGCAGGGCCCGGCGCACGAGGTGGGGCTGGAAGTTGAAGAAGGTGGCGAGGACCACCTCCGAGCCGACCTTGCCCATCGCCGCGGCCCGGGAGGCGAAGTAGCCGTCCTGGCCGGTGAGCCCGAGGGTGGCGTACTCCTCGGCCGCCTCGGGCGAGAAGTAGATGAAGCCGTGGAGCGGCTCGAGCCGCTGGTACAGGTGCCGGGCGGTGGGGGCGTCGACCATGGGGCGACCCTATGTCCCGGCGGGCCCCTCCGCTCGGGGCCCGGCCCGCCGCGTCAGCCGGCCAGCAGGCGCTCCTCCAGCCGGTCGAGCGCCCGACGGGCGTAGCCCAGCCAGAACCGGCGGAAGACGGGGAGGGCGACGCCGCCCACGGCCGAGCGGGGGTGCACCGTCCACGTCCACGTGATGCGGCACCCCGTCCCGACCGGCTCGAAGCGCCACTCGCCCTCGACGTGGTCGACCAGCGGCGCCATCGGCCCGCCCTGGGGCGTGAGGCGGTAGGTGAAGACGTGCGGCGCGTCGAGCGACGTCAGCTCCTCCCGCATCTCGCCGCCGTCGCCGGTCCGGATGGTGCGGACCTGGCCGACGGTGCCCCACACGCCGTCCTGCTCGACGCCGACGATCGGCGGGATGGGCCCGAAGCGGCGGTCGAAGATGTCCGGCAGCGGCATCGGGAGCATGCGGGTGAAGGCGTCGTCGGAGGCGACCGGGTAGGTGCGCGACCTCGACATGCTGGCGGGGGAGGGCATCAGCGGACCTCGGCGACCTCGTAGCGGACGTCCGACCCGTCGAAGGTGCCCTTCGAGACGGCCTGGACCAGGTTGAGCCAGGCGTAGCGCTCGTCGCCGGTCTCGAAGGTGGGGGCGGCGAAGATCGGGTGCACGCCCGGACCCTCCCGGAAGTCGCTGCGACCGGTGTAGGTGACGTAGACGACCGCGCCGTCGTGGGTCTCGATGGTGAAGCGGACGTCGACGGTGGCGATGCCGTCGACGATGCGCAGCCAGTCGGCGCCCGAGGTCCCCTTGCCGGTGCCCCGCAGGCGCTCGCCCTCGACGGTGACCGAGCCGACCTCGGCCACGACCCGGAACCCCGATGGGCCCTGGCCCACCAGCACCTGCTCGGACAGGACGATGTGGATGTCGCAGAGCGGGACGAGCTCGATGGCCATGGCGGCGACCGTACCGGTCAGGCCGGCGCCTCGTCACCGGGCGCCAGCTCGAGGGTCACCGGCCGGACGGTGCGGGGGATGTCCCGGAAGAAGGCGTCGCTGTCCTTGATCAGCGCCTTGAGCGACGTGTAGCTCGACGCCCCGCCGAACGCCGCCCCCACGCCGAAGGGGAGGGCCTTGCCCAGGGCCATGATCCCCTTCTTGGTGCCGTAGCTCTTGAAGACCTTCTTGGCGAGGGTCTTGTTGATCTTCTTGAAGGTCGCCGAGCCGACCGTCGAGGCCGCCTTCTTGCTCAGCTCCCGTTCCAGCTGCTGGAAGCTGGCCGCCGCGGTGCCGCCGAAGACGAGGACGGCCAGGACCCAGGCGGTGCGCTCCTCGACGTCGGCCTGGTCGTGGCCGTGGAGGGCGGCGACGGTGAAGACGACGTCGGCGTTGCGCACCGTGACCCAGCCGATGTCGGCCAGCCCGACGGTGAGGGCGGTGGCCGTGCCCGCCCCGGGGATCGAGCCCATGGCGCCGGTGGCCGTGCCCAGCCCGACCAGCTCCCGCTGGAAGTGCTTCCGCAGGGCGATCAGCTTCTGGTGGTGGGTGACCCCGAACAGCTCGGTCGCCCGCGCCTGCGCCGGCTCCCAGCGGGACTCGGCCGCGGTGTGGACGGCCTCGATGATCGTCCGGGTGATCTCGTCGGCGGTGAAGCGCTGGCGCCAGCCCTGCGCCTCGGCGGGCGCGGGCTCGACGGCGTGGCTGGGGGGCTCGTCCACCCGGCGCAGGTTACGAGCCGCCGCGAGCTCGAGCTCAGCGGGCGCGGGTGGGCTGGCCCGGTGGGTGGGCGACGTCCCACGCCTCCTGCTCCAGGGTGCGCGCCGCCTGGGCCGCCCGGGCGGCGTCGACGCCGGCCTCGATGGCCCGGCGCAGCTCGATCGCCTCGGTCCGGGCGTCGTCGCCCGCGGTGGCGAGCTCGCCGTCGACCCGGCCGAAGTCCTCGGCGTAGACGCCGCGGAAGTGCTCGGCGGCGGTGGCGGCGGCGTCGTGGCGGGTGCCGGCGACATCGCCGAGCACGGCGCCGGCCTGGTCGAGGGCACCGATGGCGACCAGCGCGGCGGCATGGTCGAAGGGGACGTCGGGTGGGCGGGGACCTGTGTCGGACATGCATCGAAGATTATGCAGATGGATCGAAGAATCAAGGTTTCGGGTCGGTCGCTGCCGGGGAACGTGGCGGACGCAGACAACGGCAGCGTCATGGCCAGGCCGCCTCGAACCCCTCGCACGACCCTCGGGGAGGGCTCCATGACCACGACCACATCGGCTGATCCCGACGATCTGACCACCTACGTCGACGCCGCCGCCGACGGCACCGGCCGCCTGCTCGCCGCCGCCGCCGAGCTGCGGGGCGCGCTCGACGCCTTCCGGGCCTCCGAGGGGCGCTCGGCGTTCGTCGCCGACGTGCCGGAGGTCGACCTCGACCTCTCCTTCCTGGCCCAGCGGTGGGACGGGTTGGCCGCCTGGTTGGCCGACGTGGCCCAGGCCTTCACCGATGCCGACGAGGGCGAGGGTGGCACGCTCACCGTCAAGGACAGCGCCCTCGACCGCCAGGCCGGGCGGTTCATCGCCCCCGAGGTCGAGGTGATCGAGCGGGACGGCCGCTGGATCCTCGACACGGGCGTCGGCGACGACAGCGTCGTCCTGGGGGAGATCGACGGCACCCTCCACCTCAACGTCAACGGGACCCTGTCGGAGGTCCCGCTCGCCCCGGGCGAGGAGGTCACGCTCCGGCTCGGCGCCGGGAACGACCGGATGGCCAGCATCCCGGTCATGGACGCGCCCACCCGCGACGGGCTCGTGCTCGACGGCGGGAGCGGTGACGACCTCCTCGTCGTGAAGGGGGGCAGCGCCCTCCTGCGGGGCGGGAGGGGGGCCGACCACCTGAGGGGCGATGCCGGTGACGATCGCCTGATCGGCGGTGAGGGCGACGACGTGCTCGACGGTGGTGGGGGCGACGACCGGGTCATCGGGGGCGAGGGCGGCGACACCATCGACGGGCGCACCGGCGACGACTGGCTCTCGGGCGGCACGGGCGAGGACCTCGTCCACGGCGAGCTGGGGGCCGACCGGCTCTCGGGCGGCGACGGGCGCGACCACGTCGACGGGGGTGGCGGTGGCGACCACATCGACGGTGGGGCCGAGGCCGACGTGGTGTCCGGCGGCGAGGGTGCCGACACCGTCGACGGCGGCGCCGGGGCCGACGTGGCCTTCGGCGGGCCCGGGCAGGACCTCGTCACCGGCGGCAGCGGGTCCGACGGCATGCACGTCGAGGCCGACGACGTCGTCGCCGACGCCACCGACGACGACATGGTCCGGCGCCGGGAGGTCGACCTCGGCCTGCTCGACGGGATCGAGATCGACGTCGAGCTGGACGAGGCCCTGGCCGATCGGATCCGTTCGGACCTGGTGACGCTGGCCTCGACCGCCACCGGGTCCCGCCTGCTCGAGTCGCTGCGGGGCCACACGGTCACCATCGCCGAACCCGGGCAGGTGCCCGCCGACGGCGACGCCTACGCCCCGGGCCGCGGCATCGTCCAGTACGACCCCCGGGGCGACGAGGCCGGGTTCGGGCCCGCCGGCGCCGACCGCCCGGCGGGGTCGCTGTCCTACTCGCCGCTGGTCGCCCTGGCCCACGAGCTGATCCACGCCTCCCACGACCTGAACGGCACCCGCAGCCCCGGTGTCTACGGGGGCGACGACCGCAACCAGCTCGACACCGACCGCGACGGCGTGGTCGAACCGGCCCACCCACCGGGCGAGGAGGGATCGGGCGACGTCCTGGTCACCAACGAGGAGCGGGCCACCGTCGGCCTGCCGATCGACCATGACCAGGACCGGTGCACCCAGGACGTCCTCGCACCCTTCGTGATCCCGGGCATCGTCGACGCCACCGAGAACGACCTGCGGGCCGAGCTGGGCCTGGAGCACCGTGGCCGCTACTGACCGCCCGTCGCGCCGCCGCCTGCTGACGCTCCCGGTCGCGCTGGTCGCGGTGCTCGGGCTGGCCGTGGCCATCGGCGTGGGGGCGGACCCCCGGGTCCCCGACCTGCCGGCCCCGCCGCCCACGGACCGGGACGACCTGCACCTCGACGTGGAGGCCCGGCGCGAGGACGGCACGGTGGTGGTCCGTCTCACCGTCGGCGTCGAGGCCGGGGCCGAGCCGCTGCCCGTCATCCACCGAAGCGCCCGCGACGGGGGGTGGACGTCGGCCGTCGGCCCGCCCGGCGATCGGCGCCGGGTCGGCACCTGGCAGCCGACGGTCCACGCCGAGCGGCTAGAGCAGGGCCAGCTCGTCCTCCACGTCGGTGCCCCTGCCCCGCCGATGCACGACGGGATCGATCGGATCGGCGGCGTCGACGGCTACGAGGCGCCGCAGGCCCAGCCCCGCACGATCGGGGCCGGGCAGGAGGTGTGGGCCCGCCTGGTGTTCGACCCGACCCGGATGGAGCCGGCCGAGGGCGACCCCTTCACCCCGGATGCCGCCGCGGCCGCCGACCTGGCCACGGTGGACCCGGCCGCCCTCGACGAGGTGCGGGTCTGCGTCTGGGCCGCCGGGGCGGACCCGCCGCCGGGCGGCCGACCATCCGGCTGCGCCGACGCCGGGCTGTGAGCGCTAGCCCAGGGCCTGGTCGAGGTCGGCGATGAGGTCGGTGACGGCCTCGATGCCGACGCTCAACCGGACGAGGTCGGCCGGCACCTCCAGCGCCGTGCCGGCGACGGAGGCGTGGGTCATCCGGGCCGGGTGCTCGATCAGGCTCTCGACGCCGCCCAGCGACTCGGCCAGGGTGAACACCCGGGTCCGTCGGCACATCTGCAGCGCCGCCTCCTCGCCGCCGACCAGACGCACGCTGAGCATCCCGCCCGGCCGCCGCATCTGCCGGGCCGCCACGTCGTGGCCCGGGTGGTCCGGCATCCCCGGGTGGAGCACCGCGGCCACGTCGGGCCGATCGGCCAACCAGCTGGCGATGGCCGCCGCGTTGTCGCAGTGCCGGTCCATCCGCACGGCCAGGGTCTTGGCCCCGCGCAGCACGAGCCAGGAGTCGAACGGTCCCGGCACCGAGCCGAGGGCGTTCTGGTGGTACCGGAGGCGCTCGCCCAGCTCCTCGTCGGTCACGACCAGGGCGCCGCCGACCACGTCGGAGTGGCCGCCGAGGTACTTGGTGGTCGAGTGGACGACGACGTCGGCGCCCAGGGCCAGCGGCTGCTGGAGGTACGGCGAGGCGAAGGTGTTGTCCACCACCAGCAGGGCGCCGGCGTCGTGGGCCACCGCGGCCAGGGCGGCGATGTCGGCGATCCCGAGCAGCGGGTTGGTCGGCGTCTCGCACCAGACGACCCGGGTCGGGCCCTTGTCCGAGGCGCAGGCCCGGGCCACGGCGTCGGGGTCCGTGAGGTCGACCGACGTGTGGGCCACGCCCCACCGCTCGAGCACCTGGGCGAATAGCCGGTACGTCCCGCCGGAGGCGTCGCTGGGCACGACGACGTGGTCGCCCGGCCGGCACACCGTGCGCAGCAGGGTGTCCTCGGCGGCGAGGCCGGAGGCGAAGGCCAGGCCCACGGTGCCCTGCTCCAGCGCGGCCAGGCAGGTCTCCAGCGCCGTGCGGGTCGGGTTGGCCGAGCGGGAGTACTCGTAGCCGCCCCGCAGCCCGCCCACCCCGTCCTGGGCGAAGGTCGAGGTCTGGTGGATGGGGACGACGACCGAGCCCGTGGTCGGGTCCGGCTCCTGCCCGGCGTGGATGGCCAGCGTCTCGAACGACCAGTCCTCGCTCATCGCCCACCCGCCAGGAACCCGAGGACGTCCTGGCGGGAGAGGATCCCGCGCGGGGTGCCGTCGGTGACCACCAGGACGGCGTCGGCCCGGTGGAGCTCGTCGAGCAGCGCCGACAGCGGCTCGCCCGACCCGATCAGCGGGAGCACCGGCGACATGTGCTCCTCGATGGGGTCGTCCACCGAGGCGGCGCCGCTGACGATGACGTCGAGCAGGTCGCGCTCGTCGATCGTGCCCGCCACCTCGGCCGCCATCACCGGGGGTTCGGCCCGCACGACCGGCATCTGCGAGACCCCGAACTCGCGCAGGTAGGCGATGGCCGATCCCACGGTCTCGTGGGGGTGGACGTGCACCAGCTCGGGCCGGTCGCCGGCCTTGCTGCGGAAGATCTCGCCGACGGTCGGCTCGCCGTCGGCGGTGTCGAGGAAGCCGTAGTCGGCCATCCAGCCGTCGTCGAAGATCTTGGAGAGGTAGCCCCGGCCGCCGTCGGGCAGCAGCACGACCACGACGTCGTCGGGTCCGGCCGAGACGGCCACCCGGGTGGCGGCCACCACGGCCATGCCGCAGGACCCGCCGACGAGCAGCCCCGCCTCCCGGGCCAGCCGTCGGGTCATGGTGAAGCTGTCCCGGTCGCTGACGGCGATGACCCGGTCGGCCACCGTCGGGTCGTAGGCCGACGGCCAGAAGTCCTCGCCCACCCCCTCGACGAGGTACGGCCGGCCGCTGCCGCCGGAGTAGACGGAGCCCTCGGGGTCGGCCCCGATCACCTGCACCCGGCCGTCGCTCACGTCCTTGAGGTACCGGCCGGTCCCGGTGATGGTGCCGCCGGTGCCGATGCCGGCCACGAAGTGGGTGATGCGGCCCTCGGTGGCCTCCCAGATCTCGGGTCCGGTGGTGGCGACGTGCGACGCCGGGTTGTTGGGGTTGGAGTACTGGTCGGGCTTCCAGGCCAGCGGGATCTCCCGCACCAGGCGGTCGGACACCGAGTAGTACGAGTCCGGGTGCGACGGATCGACGGCGGTCGGGCACACCACCACCTCGGCGCCGTAGGCCCGGAGGACGTCGATCTTGTCGCCCGAGACCTTGTCGGGGCAGACGAAGGTGCACCGGTAGCCCCGCTGCTGGGCGACGATGGCCAGGCCCACGCCGGTGTTGCCGCTCGTCGGCTCGACGATGGTGCCCCCGGGCCGGAGCGAGCCGTCGGCCTCGGCGGCGTCGATCATCCGGACGGCGATGCGGTCCTTCACCGACCCGCCCGGGTTGAGGTACTCCACCTTGGCCAGGACGGTCGGGGGCGCATCGCCGACGACCTTCCTCAGCCGCACCAGTGGTGTCCCCCCGATCAGGTCGATCACGGACTCCGCGTAGCGCATCCCGTCAGCGTGTCAGACTCCCCGCGTGAACGCAGGGGGAACGGAGCCTGAACGGAACGTGATCGGGCGGCGCCGGCTGCTCGTCGGGGCCGCCGCGCTGGCCGCCCTGGCCGCCTGCGGCGACGACGGTGGCGGGCGCCGCGGCGGGTCGTCGAACACCAACTCCACCACCACGTCGCTCGGCCCGACCACGACCCGCCACTCGGCCCGGCTCTCCGGCGACCCCTTCGGGCTGGGCGTCGCCTCGGGCGATCCGGG
>JBQGCF010000353.1:0-3232 GCA_052038315.1 Iamia sp. | reverse complement strand
GGACGTGGGGGGGCCCCCGATGCCGGGGCGAGCCCCCTGGTGGCGGGCGGCCTGTGGGCGGGCCCGCGGGCCCAGGGCGCCCACGGGGGCGCGGGCCGCCTCGACCGGGTCGACGACGGGGACGGGGCCGGCCGGGGCCGGCTTGGCCGCCTCGGCCCGGCGCCGGGCCCGGGCCAGCACCCGGCTCCGGGCCCCCCGGACCAGGATCCAGAGCCCCGGCTGGAGGGCGTCCAGGGCCGTGTGCGACCGCGGGGTGTCGTAGGACAGCGTGGCGGGGCCGGCCTCCGGGGCGTCGAAGCGGGCGGCCCAGCCGTAGGCGTCGCCGCTGGGCCGGCGGCCGTCGAGCGTCCAGCCGTCACCGGGGACGGCGGCCACCACGTCGGCGTCGTCGGGGACGTCGAGCCGGTAGCGGTCGTGGTCCCGGGTGCCGGTCACCACGTCCTCGACGTCGGACAGGTCGGCCCCCACGGCGCCGGTCGTCGTGTCGGGCAGCTCGGCGCCCGACGGCACCGCCCGGGCCACCCCCCGCCACGCCGTGTTGCGGTAGACGAGGAGCGAGCGGTCGGTGTCGATGCGCTGCAGGTCGAGCTGGGCGGCCAGCAGGTCGGTGAGCCAGCGGGGCGGGGGTGCGTCGATGCCGTCGTAGGCCTGGGGCACCGTCCGGGTCGGCACCATCACGTAGCGGACGCCCTCCGGCCCGAGCAGCTCGCCCAGGTGGGCGGTGCGGCCCTCGGCGGCGGTCTCGATGGCGGCGACCAGCCGCTCGGTGCTCTCGTGGCGGGCCCCGGCCCACAGCCCGGTCACGTCGGGGAGGCCGTCGGAGGTGGCCAGGGCCACGTCGTCGTCGTAGCGGTGGGCGCCGAGGGGCATGGCCTCGGGGTCGCCCAGCCAGAGGATGCGGGCGTCGGGGTCGCCGTCGGCGACGAGCGGGGTGGAGGCGAACCGGCCCAGATCGGCGCGGGGGATCTTCCAGCGGCCGTCGAAGACGCCGGGGGCGAGGGTGAGCCCGCCGACCAGCACGGCCACCGCGGCCAGGGTCGACACGCCCTGGCGCCACCCGAACTGGTAGTGGCGGAGGTCGACCTCGAAGGCGGCCATGCCCAGGGCGGCGCTGAAGGCGAGGCCGACGGCGGCCGGGACGAGCAGGACCTCGGCGGGGGGCAGGTCGACCGGCAGCCAGCCCTGCTCGGCCACCAGCAGCACGCCCCAGCAGGCCAGGGCGATGAACCAGCAGCGCACGGCCCAGGCCAGGCGCCAGCCCCGGCCGATGATCAGGGGCAGGGCGGCGGCGACCAGGAAGGCCCAGCCCAGCGGGCTGTTGCCGTAGGGGCCGGTCTGGAAGCGGAGCAGCTCGCCGAGGGGGCGGACGGCCGTCTGGTCGGCCCCGATCACCGCGTTCCAGCCACCCCCGTCGAGCAGCAGCGAGGCGCTCCACGGCAGGTGCAGGACGACGGCGACCACGACCCCGCCGAGGGTGGCGGCGATCGCCTTGGGCAGGCCCGCGCCCCGCCCGGCCACCAGCGAGCCGACGACCAGGCCGACCAGCACCACGAGGGCGAGGGGGATGATGGCGGGGGTGACGATGGCGCCGAGGGCCAGGGCGACACCGATCCCCAGGGACCGGGCCAGCGGGCTGGTGACCGAGTCGATGACGACGTCGGCGTCCTCCGGCAGGTCGCCCCGGCCGAAGGGGGCCAGCCCCATGGCCCGACCCAGCCCGAGCAGCACCCACGGGATCACCGCGTAGGCGGCCAGGGCCGAGAGGGTGCCCCGGGCCAGCGAGTTGTACGGGATCGGGATGGCGGCGTAGACGACGACGGCGGCGGCCCCCGCCCGGATCGAGCCGATCGGCCGGCTCAGCCGCCAGATGGCGATGGGTCCGGCGGCGACCAGCCCGAGGATCAGGATCTTGCGGGCGATCTCCATCTTCCCGAAGGCGAGGAGACCGCCGAGGCCGAAGGCGCCGACCCCCGTGGGCGAGGGGCCCGGTCCGCCGCCGGCGGTGGCCCGCCAGCCCGAGAGGTGGGCCCGCAGCAGGTCGAGGGCCGAGTCCGGGAAGGCGGCCATCTCGCCCACCGCCGGGATGGGCTGGAAGAGCAGGTTGCGGCTGCCCACCGCGACCAGGCCGAGGGTGACGAGGGCGCCGCCCAGGGCGATGCGGGTCAGCGGGGCGCGCAGGACGCCGGTGAGGTCGCGGCCGGTGGCGGCCAGGGCCGCGAGGCGGTCGTCGGCCGAGCCGACCTGGCCGCGCAGGAAGGCGGTGAGCCGGGCGAAGCCGCGGACCTGGAGCTCGCGCACCTCGGCGTCGGGCACGACCCGGGCCCGGCCCACCACCTTGCGGCGGCGGCGGACCGCCCCCAGGTGGCGCAGGTTCCACGTCCACGACCCGACGATGTCGGCGGCGTGGCGGACCCGCCCGGTGACGAGGGCCATCACCGCCTCGACCACGCTGAGGGCCAGGGCCTGGGGCACGACCCGGACCAGGTGGCCCCACCGGTAGTTGGCCAGCAGCGAGCGCACCCGGTGGCGCTGCTGGAGGCGGCGGCGGTCGTCGACCGGGTGGCGGACGGCGAGGGCCTCGAGGTGGCGGGCCCGGGCCGAGGGGACCACCAGGACGCGGGCGCCGGCGATGTGGGCCCGCCAGCACAGGTCGACGTCCTCGCCGTGCAGGTGCATGCCCGGGTCGTAGCCCCGGATGGTCGTGAACAGGTCGGCCCGCACGAGGGTGGCGCCGCCGGCGACGTAGAACACGTCGCGCACGGCGTCGTGCTGCTCCTGGTCGAGCTCGCCGGGCTCGGCGAAGGGCGCGGGGGCGCCGGTCTTGTCGGCGGCGCCGCCGACCGAGCGGATCCGCCGGGGGTCGTGCCAGTCGACCAGCTTGGGGCCGAGGACGCCGCCGTTGGTCCGGAAGGCCTCCTCGACGAGGACGCGCACGGCGCCGGGGTCGAGGGCCACGTCGTCGTGGCAGAGCAGGTGGAAGGCGGCCCCCTCGACCAGGTCGAGCACCTGGTTGGCAGCGGCGGCGAAGCCGGGGTTCCCGTCGAGCCGCTTGATCCGGGCGTGCGGGAGGACGGCGGCGACCCGGGGTGACGGGTCCTCGGCGCTGCCGGCGTCGACCACGAGGACCGACAGGGCCTCGTAGGTCTGGGCCGCCAGCGAGCGCAGCACCTCCTCGAACCAGGGCCCGGGGTCGTGGGTCACCACGACGGCGACCACCGCGGGGGCGGTGGAG
>JBQGCF010000352.1:0-1778 GCA_052038315.1 Iamia sp. | reverse complement strand
TGGTCACCTGGACCGAGCCGGTGTCGTACTCGGTGACGGCCTTGCCCGGCCCGGGCTGGAACTGGACCACGTTCTTGTTGTTGGGCCGGGGCCCCAGGTCGCGCTGGTCCTGGGGGAGGGCCTCGTACTCCGGGCTGGTCGGGTCGATGGCGCCGACCATCTGCTCCTCGGGGATGGGGACGCCGTCGATGCTGATGCGGCCGTCGTAGCCCTCGGTCAGCACCACACCGATCTGCGACTGGCGGAGCACCCGGCCGCCCCGGCCCGGGATGTAGCTCTCGATGGCGGCGTCGGTGGTGGTGGCGCCGTCGGTGTCGCCCCCCGAGCGGCCGGCGACGTAGAGGCAGGCGACGGCCAGGGCCAGGACGGCGACGATCACCAGCCGGCGGACCGAGAACAGGGGCTGGGGGAGGGGGTCGCGGATGGTCGACGGGTCGAACGGGGCGTCCGGCTCGCGGGTGGCGAGATCGCCGTCGAGGTCGTCGTCGTGCACCGTCCCATGGTGCCAGCCGCTGGCGGCCGGGGAGAGATCGGAGCGACCCTCACGGGAGCGACGGTGCCGACCCCGTACTCTTCCGAGGGTGCCGCCGTCCCGCATGACCGAGCAGGTCGGTCGGGTGCTCGGCGGGCGGTACCGCCTGCTGGCCCCGATCGGTCGAGGTGCCTCGGCCCAGGTCTTCGTGGCCGACGACGTGCGCCTCGAGCGCCGGGTGGCGGTCAAGGTGCTCCACGAGGCGCTGGCCGACGACCAGGTCTTCCTCCGCCGCTTCCAGGCCGAGGCCCAGGCCGCGGCGGCGCTCAACCACCCCCACGTGATGGCCGTCTACGACTGGGGCCACGACGACGACGTGCCCTGGATCGTCATGGAGCACCTCGGCGGGGGCAGCCTCCGGGGCATCCTCGACCGGGGCCACCGGTTGACCCCGTCGCAGGCGCTGGTCGTCGGGCTCCAGGCCGCCCGGGGCCTCGACTACGCCCACCGGCGCGGCTTCGTCCACCGCGACATCAAGCCGGCCAACCTCCTCTTCGGCGACGAGGGCCGGCTCCGCATCGCCGACTTCGGCCTCGCCCGGGCCCTCGCCGAGGCGGCCTGGACCGAGCCGGCCGGCGCCGTGGTCGGCACCGCCCGCTACGCCTCGCCCGAGCAGGCCCAGGGGCTGTCGCTCACCGGCC
Source organism: Iamia sp. (assembly GCA_052038315.1). Lineage (GTDB taxonomy): Bacteria > Actinomycetota > Acidimicrobiia > Acidimicrobiales > Iamiaceae > Iamia. The sequence goes on along the minus strand of JBQGCF010000352.1, from coordinate 605 downwards.
GGGCCGACGTGTACTCGCTGGCCCTCGTGCTGGTCGAGGCGGTCACCGGCCAGGTCCCCTTCGCCGCCGACACCACCCTCGGCACGCTGATGGCCCGGGTCGGCCGGACGCTCGACCCGCCCGCCGCCCTCGGTCCGCTCGGCGAGGTCCTGGCCGACGCCGCCGCCCCCGAGCCCGACGACCGCCTCGACGGCCGGGAGCTGGCCATGGCCCTGGCCGCGGCGGCCCCGTCGCTGCCCCGGCCGGCGCCGCTGCCCCTCGTCGGTGCGTCGGAGGACGATCTGGACGACGACCGCGACCCGACGATCCTCGTCGGCGACGAGCCGGACCTCGACGACGATCTCGACGAGGACGACGTCGACGAGGACGACGGGTTCATGGAGTGGGCCGAGCCGCCGCCGCCCCCTCCGTCCGACGACGCCACCATGGTCGTGGGCGGGATGGGGTGGGCCGCCGCGCCCGACGACGAGGACGAGGCGCCCTACGACGCCGCCGAGGACGGGTGGTCGGCCGACGACTGGGACCCCCGCTCGCCCACCGGCCGGCGCCGGCGCCGCTGGCCCCGCGTCCTGGCCGTCGTCGTCCTGGTCGCCGCCCTCGGCGCC
>JBQGCF010000351.1:0-11479 GCA_052038315.1 Iamia sp. | reverse complement strand
ATCAACGGGTCCAACCCGTGCAGCGAGTACATGCACATCGACGATTCGGCCTGCAACCTGGCCTCGATCAACCTCCTGCACTTCCTGGGCGAGGACGGCACCTTCGACGTCGTCGGGTTCAAGCAGGCCTGCGCGGTGATGTTCACGGGCCAGGAGATCCTGGTCGGCCGGGCCGACTACCCGACGCCGATGATCGGCGAGAACAGCCGCAAGTTCCGCCAGCTCGGCCTGGGCTACGCCAACCTCGGCGCCCTGCTGATGGCCACCGGCGCCCCCTACGACTCCGACCAGGGCCGGGCCTGGGCCGCCGCCATCACCGCCCTGATGACCGGCCACGCCTACGAGATGTCGGCCCGCACCGCCGCCCGCATGGGCCCGTTCGCCGGCTACGCCGAGAACCGCGACCACATGCTCCGGGTCCTCGACATGCACCGCACGGCCGCCGCCGACATCGACGAGGAGCTGGTCCCGGCCGAGCTGCTGGGCGCCGCCCAGGAGAGCTGGGACGAGGCCTGCGACCTGGCCGAGCAGTTCGGCGTGCGCAACGCCCAGGCCTCGGTCCTGGCCCCCACCGGCACCATCGGCCTGATGATGGACTGCGACACCACCGGCATCGAGCCCGACCTCGGCCTGGCCAAGACCAAGGTCCTCCACGGCGGCGGCACCATGTCGATCGTCAACCAGACCGTGCCCCGGGCCCTGCGCAACCTCGGCTACACGCCCGAGCAGATCGACGCCATCGTCGCCTACATCGACACCGAGAAGTCGATCGTCGGGGCGCCGGAGCTCAAGGCCGAGCACCTGGCCGTGTTCGCCTGCTCGATGGGCGACAACCCGATCCACTACCTCGGGCACGTCACGATGATGGCGGCCGTCCAGCCCTTCATCTCGGGCGCCATCTCCAAGACCGTCAACATGCCCACCGAGGTGTCGGTCGAGGAGGTCGAGCAGCTCCACATCGACGCCTGGAAGATGGGCGTCAAGGCCATCGCCATCTACCGCGACGGCTGCAAGGTGGCCCAGCCGCTCAACCTGGCCAAGAAGGAGACGGCCGAGGCGGCCACCGATGAGGTCGCCGCCGCCGAGCCGGTCGAGAAGGTCGTCGAGCGGATCGTCGAGAAGGTCGTCACCGTCAAGGAGCCGGTGCGCAAGAAGCTGCCCCGCAGCCGTACCTCGAAGACCTTCGAGTTCCGGGTCGCCGACTGCACGGGCTTCGTGTCGGTCGGCCAGTACGAGGACGGTCGCCCCGGCGAGATCTTCATCCGGATCTCCAAGCAGGGCTCGACCCTCGCCGGCATCATGGACGCCTTCGCCGTCTCGATCAGCTACGGCCTCCAGTACGGCGTGCCGCTGCGGGCCTTCGTCGAGACCTTCACCAACACCCGCTTCGAGCCGGCCGGCATGACCGACGACCCGGACCTGCGGATCGCCTCGTCGCTGCTCGACTACATGTTCCGGCGCCTGGCCGTCGACTACCTGAGCTTCGAGGAGCGCCAGGAGCTCGGCATCCTGACCGTGTCGGAGCGCACCCAGCCCACGCTGCCGGGCGTCGAGGAGACGGTCACGCAGTCGAGCCAGGGCTCGGACATCCCGGCCGACCCCAAGTCCATCCCCTCGGCCTCCGACCTGGCCCGGGAGCTGGAGGAGGAGGACGCCGACCGTGGCCCCGGCAGCCAGCCCTCGCTGCTCGAGCGGGCCGGTGTGCTCGACGCCGAGGACACGCCCCGCCGTGACGTCCCCCAGGCCCGGCCCGAGCCCCGCACCTCCGACGCCCCCTACTGCATGCAGTGCGGCGTCCAGATGATGCGGGCCGGCTCGTGCCACGCCTGCCCCAGCTGCGGCAGCACCAGCGGCTGCAGCTGATGAGGAGTCGCGTCTGATGTCACCGAGGTCTCGCATGATCTGTCACCGCTCCCCGCGGTGCACGTCACCGGACCTCGTGTCGGTGTCACCGACCTCCACGACCCTGACGGGGCCCGGCGCTGATGCGCCGGGCCCCGGCCCGTTTTCGGCCACCGGCCCGCCGCTTCTCAGCGGTCGACGGTGGCCAACCCACCCGCACTCGACCGTCGAGTGCGAAGCACCCGGGGCGCCCGCCGTCCCAGAGGAGTTCAGGTCATGAGCAGTGGTGACAAGCGAGGCGCAGCCCGGCGAAGTGTGGTGCCCCGACCCGAAGGCGGTTGGGCGGTCAAGAAGCGCGGTGCCAACCGGGCCAGCGCGGTGGCGCCGACGCAGAAGGCGGCCGAAGCGAGGGCGAAGAGCATTGTCAAGAACCTCGGCGGCGGCGAGGTTCGCATCCACGGCCGAGATGGCCGCATCCGGGACTCCGACACGGTGGCGAAGGGCAACGACCCCAACCCGCCCAGGGACAGACGGCACTGAGCCGTCGTGCCGGGTCACGCCCGGCTGCCTCTGCGGGATCGGCCGCACCCAGAGGCTCGAGCAGGCCACCAAGGAGCTCAGCACCATGGGACACACCAACAACATCCTCGAGGACGTCAGGCAGCAGACCGCTGCCGAGAAGCCTGCGCTGGACGTTGCACGAAATCGCCGAGACGACGTGCTGGGGGTTGCCAGCACCTTGCCTGGGACGCTCGAGACCTACAGGTCTGGGTCTCTGGCGGCCGGCCTGATGATCCGGCCCGTGACCGATGGCGACTGCGGGCTGGTGCTCGACCGCCGGGTCTTCCCGGAGCTCGGTCCTGATGGGAATGGCGTCGGCCCGATGGAGAAGGTGCGAGCCGTCAAGCGTCTCCTCCTCTCCGGGCTGCGGGACACCTACCCGAACGTGACCGTGGAGGTGATGAAGCGGGGGCTGCTCATCGAGATGCACGAGCCGATGGATGAGGACCAGGACCCGACCGTCGACCTTGTCATCGCTCTCAACCGCCGCCAGGACGACGCCCTCTGGATCCCGAAGATCGACTGGGATGACGAGTCGGCCACGTGGAGCCCGGGCCACCCGAAGAAGCACCTTCAGCTCCTCCGAGGCGGGTCCGAGGACCTGATCCGTGTGCGCAGCCGGATCATCCGGCTGGGCAAGGCGTGGAAGAACCAGTTCGACGACCCAGGCATCTGCTCGTTCAACATCGCCGCCCTCGCCCTCGAGGCCATCGAGTTCCCCGAGCCGCTCGACCGGGCCATGGTCCGGTTCTTCGAGTACGCCGCCGCCGCTCTGGCGATCGCCGAGACGGACGACCCGGCCGGCGTCTCGGGCCCGATCCATGTCGACGACCAGCCGGGGCGCCACGAGGTCGTCCGACGCCTTGAGCGCAGTGCGGCGAGCATGCGCCAGGCGCTCGCCCACGACGACGACCTCGACACGGTCACCGACCTGATGCGGATGGTGTTCCCCGACCAGGTCAAGCCGCCGAGCGCGCAGGTGCGCATCGCCGACGCGCTCCGGTCGAAGAGCTCGTCGGTCGGTCTTGGGTCCGGCCTCGGGCTCACCACCGGTGCCTCCACCCAGGTCAGCGCACCCCACACCCGGGCCTTCGGTGGCCCCGCTGCCTAGGCCCTCCGGCCCTTGGTACGGCCGCTTCCCCGAGCGGATCGCCTTCGAACGAGGCGCCCAGCGACGCGTACCTGACCTCCGGGGTCGGCACTCGCGCCGACCCGGCTGTCGAGGCTGGTACTACCGACTGGCGATGCCGGTCGAAGGGTTCGAGGCCAGGGTCGTCTACATCTTCTTCGACCCGTCGAACCCCAGGCTGCCGAGGGTCTACATCGACGGACCGGAACCCCATCACAAGTACCCCGATGGCTCCCTGTGCATGTGGTATCCGAAGGATCCGCCGGACAAGAAGTGGTCGTTTTCTGACGGTCTCGAGAAGCTCCTCGCCATCATCGCCGTGCACCTGTTCAAGGAGGCCTGGTGGCGAGAACACGAAGAGTGGCTCGGCGACGAAGCGCCTCACGGCCCGGAAGGCGACGACGGTCGGACGCCCCAGAAGCAAGCCGCATGATCGCCACAAACACAACCAACCCGTGGGTCGGACCCGCCATCGTCGCTGCCGTCGTCTCAGGAGTCGTAGCGCTGGTCACCGTGGCCCTCGCCGGACGCCGGGAGCGCAAGGACCGTCATCGGATCCTGCTCGCCGATGCCTTCGCCAAGTGCCAGATGTACAAGGAGTTCCCGTTCATCGTCAGACGCCGACGCTCTGATGACGAGGCGGCCGCTGACCGGTCGCGTATCTCTCAGGAGCTCAACCTGGTACAGGTCGCTCTCAACGACTACAAGGCTCGTCTGAAGGTCGAGACGCCCTACATCGCCGCGGCCTACGAAGCGCTCGTCGGGGCGACGAGGCGAGTCGCTGGCGCCGAGATCCACCGAAGCTGGGACCTCGCCCCGACCGCCGGAGACGGCCAGCACATCACTGACGTCGATCTCGCTGAACTCGGTGTATGGGAGTCGCACTACCTCGAGCACGTCAAGGACCACCTCAGCCCATGGCCGTACTGGGCGTGCAGGTCTGTCCGGCGGATTGCCCGTCGTGCAACGGCACTACCAGGCACGACATCGGGGTCATGACCACCATCTCAGGGCTGACCCCGATCACCTGATCGACGACCGAGGGCCCGGCGCACCAGCGCCGGGCCCTCGCCGCGCCCGGTCAGTCGGTGGGGTCGCGGCGGTCGGGGCGGTGCGCCTCGTGCCAGGTCCCCTCGACGACGAGGACGCCGGGCCCGTCGGTGCGACGGGGCCAGCGGATGATCTTCACGGGCACGCCGCACCAGCGGGTGCGCCACGTGTCCACGGCCGCCTGACGGGTCCGGTGCCCGCTGAGCACCTGGCCGGTGTCGGCGCGGATCACCTCGTAGATGACCTTCTGTCGGCTCATGCCACGACCGTAGGGCGGCGGCGATGCGTCCGGGGCCGCCGAGCCCGGGTCGGGGGCTAGGGGGCGGTCGGTTGCCAGGGGTGGGGGGTGGGGGGCCAGGGCTGGGGGGTGGCGTTCCCGCTCGGCCACTGGCGGCGGAGGCGGACCAGGCGGAGGGTGGCGACGGTGGACCAGAGGGCGGTCCAGAGCGGAGCGGCGGCCCAGGTGAAGGCGTCGAGCCAGGGGCTCGGCTGCTCGCCCAGCCGGGAGGTGCCCACCAGGGCGGCGGCGCAGGCGCCCATGACCCCGGCGAAGGCCGCCAAGGCGACGATCGCCAGCCGGCCGGGGCGATAGGTCCGCGGCCGCCCGCGCCGGGCGAGGAGGACCGCCGTCGCCAGGTAGGTCGGGACGCCCACGGCGCCGGCGACGCACGTCAGCCACGCCATCAACACGGTCAGGATCAGCAGCGCCCGCACGCCGCTCAGCGTGCACCTCGGCGGCCGGGTCCGCCACTCGGAGCGCCCTAGTCTCCGGCGATGGCGGCGGGCGAGACAGCGGGGAGGACGGGGGACCGGGGCGCGGTGCCGGCCGCCGGGACGCACGCCTGGTACCACCGCGAGGAGGCCCTCCGGGGCGGGCGCTGGCGGGTGCGCTGCCTGTTCAGCGACGACCACCCCGACGGCAGCGTCGTCGAGGACCCGGACGCCGAGCACCTCGCCGACCGCTTCGAGATCTGGCGGGCCGACCTCGACCCCCAGGGCCGGCCCCGTGTCGTGGTCAACCCCGAGGCCGCCCCGGGCGCCCCGGCCATGTGGTTCGTCGGCCTCCCGGAGACCGGCGACGACCCGGCCATGACCCTCGTCGGCTACGTCGAGGGCGTCCGTCCGGCGGGCGTGGTGGTGCCCGACGCCGAGTTCTTCCACCTCCCGACGCGGAACGACGACCAGGTCGGCGCCATCCGCTGGTGGCGCACCGGTGTGGTCGACCAGGTGTACGTGGGCGACGCCTGGCGCCGGCAGCACGTCGCCACCGCCCTGATCTACGCCGCCTCCGGCTACCACCAGCTCCACGGCTGGCCGGGCCGGCTCCACAGCGACGGCCGCCGGACGACGCTGGGCGACAGCCTCGTCGCCGGGCTGCGCCACCCGGACCGCATCGCGGCCCTCACCCGGCGCATGCCGCCCATGGACGGACCGGACGGTCGGCCGGGCTAGCGTCGCCCGTTCGCGCGGGTCGCCCGGATCCGCACGCATCGCACCAGGTCGGGGACCCAGACATGAAGCGTGAGCGCATCACGAAGCTCGCCGCCCTGCCGGCGGCCGGGGCCGTCGCCACCGGCGCCACCGCCGCATCGGCCTGGACCCCGGCGGCGGCGCCCGCCCCCGTCGACGTCGAGCAGGCCGCACCGCTCGCCGCTCAGGCCGACGGTGGCACCTACGAGTCCTGCTCGGCCTACTTCGGCCTGGGCAAGGACGTCGGGGTGCTCGACGTCGTCGCCTTCGAGGTCACCGACGAGAACGGCTCCGACGGGGTCGACCACGCCGTCCCCGACGACACCCAGGTCGTCATCGTCCTCACCAGTGACACCGGCGAGACCGTGTCCTGCGTCCCGGTCGAGATCACCGAGGAGGCCTGGGCCGAGGCCATGGAGCAGGTCCGCGTCTCCCCGCCCGAGGGCCAGAGCCTGCCGGCGTGGCCCGGGTCCGGCCACTACGCCTACCCCACGGTGTCCTTCGCCCCGGCGATCGAGGGCTTCGGCACCGTGGTCGACACCCGCTTCGCGGTGACGGGCATCCCCGACGGCCACACGCTGGTCCGGCCGGCCGACGACGGCGAGCCCCTGAGCCGCGCCGCGGTGGCGCCGCTCGTCCAGCACTTCCCGTTCGACCCCGACGCCGACGGCTGGTTCGTGGCCGACCCGCGGGTGTTCGCCTACGTGGCCGACCAGACCAGCGAGCAGGTCGCCGCCGCCTTCGCCCAGGCCATCGCCGCCTGCGACGACGGCCAGACCGAGCCCGACTGGGACGCGGCGGCCGACGGCGTCAACGCCATCCGGGAGTACCGGGGCTACGGGTCGATCCCGGCCGAGGACATGGGTTGCGACGGCACGGGCATCGCCTACGCCGAGAGCTCGATCCTGCTCGGCCTGGACGCCACCGTCACCTACGTCGAGCCGATCGTGCTGGCCCTGCCCGACGAGACGACCACGACCACCAGCACCTCGACGACCAGCACCGTTCCGTCGTCGCCGTCGGCCCCGCCCGCCGACCCCGTCGAGGCCGCGGCCCGCTTCACCGGCTGATCCAGGGGGGTCCGCCGCTCGGGGTGGTGACCCTCACCCGCGTGCCGCGGACCGGTCGGGGAGCCGTTCGTAAGGTCGCCCGCCATGTCCCGCACCACCCGCAGCACCCGTCTCATCGCCGTCGCCGGCCTCGCCTCCCTGCTCGCCCTGGGGGCGGCGTGCGGTGGCTCCGACGACGACGACACCACCGACAGCACCACGACGGCCCCGACCACCGCACCGGCCGACAGCACGGTCGACGACACCACGACCGACGACACCGTGGCCGACGACACCACCACGACCACGGACGGGGGCGCCGGCTCCGACGAGCCGGCCGACGCCTGCACCCTGCTCACCGCCGAGGACGCCACCGAGGCCCTGGGGGAGGAGGCCGTCGCCGGCTTCACCCAGGACGCCACCACCTGCATGTGGACCGACTCGGCCGAGCTGCGGACCATCCAGCTGGCGCTGCTCGACGAGGATCCCGAGGAGTGGCGCAGCGCCCGTGAGGCCGGCGACTTCGAGCCGGTCGAGGGCGTGGGGGAGGAGGCCTACTACGGCCCGGTGTTCGACGACCTGTCGTTCCTCGTAGGCGACCAGGTCTACGAGATCGACGTCGAGCTCCGGGGCGACGGCGACGGCCTGGAGGTGGCCACCGCCCTGGCCGAGACGGTGATCGGCCGGCTCTGATCCGGACTAGAACGTGTTCTCGTGACCGACGACACGGGGATCGATGCCGCCGACGGGCCGGCCATGGTCGCCGCCATGGCCGGCCTGGTCGAGGCCGAGGCGGCGGCGTGCGAGGAGCAGCGGACGACGACCGCCGCAGTGGTCGACGCCATGTGGGCCACCGGGCTGATGCGGCGCTTCAACCCGGCCGAGGCGGGCGGGGCCGAGCCCTCCTTCGCCGAGATGGTCGAGACGTGGATCGCGATGGCCCGGCTCGACGGCTCGTTCGGCTGGATCGGCATCGCCAACCTCCCGTCGGCCGCCGCCATCGCCGCCTACCTGCCCGACGACGGCTTCGCCGAGGTCTTCGGTCCCGGCGAGCTGGTCACGATGGGCGGCCAGTTCTTCCCCAACGGCACGGGCACGGTCGTCGACGGCGGGTACCGGCTCACCGGGGCGTGGAGCTTCGGTTCGGGCACCGGCCACAGCCGGTACGTGGCCGCCGGCTTCATGGCCATGGACGGGGACGAGCTGGTGATGGCGTCCGACGGCATCCCCGAGCTGCTCGTCGCCGTCGTGCCCCGGGACGAGGTGCGCTTCACCGACGGCTGGCACGTCCAGGGGCTGCGGGGGACGGGGTCCTACGACTACGAGCTCGACGACGTCTTCGTCCCCGCCGCCCGGACCTTCCCGCTCTTCACCCGCACACCGCACCGCGGGTCGGCCCCGACGTTCCGCATGGGGCTGCTGCCCGTCGTCGCCGCCGGCCACGCCGGCTGGGCGCTGGGCGTGGCCCGCAGCATGCTCGACGACGTCCGCGAGCTGGCCCTGACCAAGGTCCGCATGGGCGACCCGGCCGCCCTGGCCCACCGGGCCAGCTTCCAGCTCGGCCTGGCCCACCACGAGTCGCTGTGGCGGGCGGCGCGCCTGCTCGTGCTCGACGCCTTCGGCACGGCCGAGGCCGCGGTGGCCTCCGGTGAGGACCTGACCCCGGCGCACCGGGCCGACGTGCGCGCCGCGGCCGTCCACGCCACCGACTGCGCCCGGGAGGTCTGCCAGTGGGCCCACCTGGCCGCCGGCACCGCCGCCATCCGCCAGGGCAGCCGCCTGGAGCGGGCCTTCCGGGACATGGCGACCGGCACCCAGCACGCCTTCATCGGCGAGAAGGTCGCCATCGACGCCGCCCAGGTGTGGCTGGGCCTGGTCGAGGACCCGATCGGCCTCTGATCCCGGCAGGCTGGGGGGATGAGCGACGACGTGAGCGAGACCGGGACCCCGACGGTGCGGGTCTACTGGCGCAGGGGGTGCTGGTTCTGCTCCTCGTTGCGGCGCCAGCTGGCCGAGGCCGGTCTGCAGACCGACGAGCACGACATCTGGGCCGACCCCGACGCCGCCGCCTTCGTCCGCCGGCACGCCGGTGGCAACGAGACGGTGCCGACGGTCGCCATCGGTGACGAGGTCCGGGTCAACCCCAGCCCGTCGGAGGTCCTCGCCCTGGCCCGCGCCGCCGGCATCGAGACCCACTAGGGGCCGCTACCAGCGCGGGTCGTCGGCCAAGAGGGCGGCGAGGGCGTCCCGGGGCACGGGCCGGGAGAACAGGTAGCCCTGGGCCAGGTGGCAGCCGCACCGGCGGACGTGGGCGAGCTGCTCGGGGGTCTCGACGCCCTCGGCCGAGATCTGCAGGTCGAGGGCGCCGGCCATGGCGGCGACGGCGTCGACGATGCGCTCCAGGCGGGTGCCGGGCCGGCCGATGGCGTCGACGAAGGTGCGGTCGATCTTCACCTGGCCGACCGGGATCCGGCCGAGGCGGGTGAGCGACGAGTGGCCGGTGCCGAAGTCGTCGATGGCCAGGCCCACGCCGAGGGCGCTGATCCGCTCAAGCAGCTCGAGCGAGCGGTCGAGGCCGGAGCTGAGGGCGGTCTCGGTGACCTCGAGGAGCAGGCCCTCGGGCGGCCAGCCGTGGCGGCGGCAGACGGCGGCGACGTCAAGGTCGAACGAGCCGGCGGCGAGCTGCCGGAGCGACAGGTTGACACCCAGGTGGAAGGGCCGCTCGCGGCAGGCGGCGATCCCGCTGACGTCGGCCACGGCCTGCTCCAGGACCCAGTGGCCGACCACGTCGATCGTCCCCGTCTCCTCGGCGACGGGGATGAACTCGTCGGGGCCGAGCAGCCCGCGCTCGGGGTGCTCCCAGCGGACGAGGGCCTCGGCGCCGACGATCCGCCCGCTCGCCAGGTCGACGACCGGCTGGTAGTGGACGACCAGCTCGCCCCGCTCGACGACCCGCCGCAGGTCGTTCTCGACCCGCAACCGGGCGACGGCGGCGTCCCGCATCTCCCGGTCGAACACGACCATGCGGTCGCGGCCCGTCTCCTTGGCCCGGTACATGGCGGCGTCGGCGTCGCGCAGCCACGTGTCGCCGGCGCGGTGGCCGGCGGCCATGGCCATCCCGATGCTGACCGTGAGGTGGACCTCCTCGCCGGCGGGGAGCTGGTACGGCTCGCCCAGGGCGTCGCTGATCTGGGCGGCCACCGCGACCGGGTCCTCCAGCGGGCTGGGGTCGTCGAGCAGGACGACGAACTCGTCGCCCCCGAACCGGGCGACCGTGTGCCCGGAGCCGACGGTGGCGACGAGGCGGTCGGCCACCGCGACGAGCAGCTCGTCGCCCACGCCGTGGCCGAGGCTGTCGTTGACCACCTTGAACCGGTCGAGGTCGCAGAACAGCAGGGCCAGCCGCCCGGTGGTGGCCCCCTGGCGGGCGAGGGCGTGGTCGAGCCGGTCGAGGAGAAGGGTCCGGTTGGGCAGCCCGGTCAGGCCGTCGTGGAGCGCCTGGTGGGCGAGCCGGGACTCGCTCTCGACCCGCTCGACGGCCAGGGCGACCAGGCGGCAGGCGACCTCGGCCACGTGGCGCTCGTGGTCGTCGGGGACGTGGGGATCGTCGTAGATCGTCGACAGCGTGCCCAGCACCGCGCCCGACCCGATGGCGAGGATCGGCTGCGACCAGCCGGCCCGGACACCCACCGTGCCGGCCACCTCGACCAGGCCCGACCAGCGGGGCCCGGCCTCGGCCACGTCGGGCAGGAAGACGGGCTCGCCGGTGGCGAACACCTCGTCGCACAGGCTCTTGGGCGGGTCGTGGGGCGGGTCCCGCATGTACTCGTTGAGGGCAGCCGGAGCCCGGCCGGAGCGCATCTCCAGCCGGTCGTCGTCGAGGAGGTAGATCGACGAGCGGCCGCCGAGGCCGTTGTCCTCGACCAGCTCGACGCAGCGGTCGAAGACCTCGATCAGCGGCGCGCCGGTGGCGACCAGCTCGAGCACGGCGGCCTGGCTCGACGCCAGCCGCTCGGCCCGCCGGAGGGCGGTGACGTCGCTGGTGGTGACGACGATGCCGCCGACCTCCGGGTCGTCGAGGCGGTTGACGGCCGTGGCCGCGACGTCGCGCCATCCCCCGTCCGGCGCCTGCACCCGGGTCTCGGTGCCGACCTCCTCGCCCGGTCGCCGGAGGCTCTCGTCCAGCACCGCGTCGACGCCGGCCCGGGCCTCGACGTCGGTGGTGAAGATCGGCTCGCCGTGGCGGTCGACCACCGAGATGGTGTCGCCGATGCTGCCGAGCAGCGTGCGCAGCCACCGCTCCGAGCGGGCCAGGGCGGCCCGCTCCCGGTGCCCGGCCGTGCAGTCGGCGACCTGGACGAGCACGGCGCCGTCGGGG
>JBQGCF010000350.1:0-3381 GCA_052038315.1 Iamia sp. | reverse complement strand
CGCCAACGTCATCGCCCAGCAGAAGCTCACCGAGAGCCGGCTGACCCGGGCCATGGAGCAGCTCGAGAAGCTCAACGCCAACGCCCGCCAGGCGATCATCATGGCCGAGGAGGCCAGCAAGAGCGGCGACGCCACCAAGGCCGCCGAGTTCACCCAGGCGGCCGAGACCATCGCCAACCAGCTGATCACCACCGAGGCGGAGGTCGAGGAGCTCAAGGCCATGGCCCTCTCGGGCGCCCAGGCCTCCGACCAGGCCAAGGCGGCGGTGTCGCAGAACGGCATGCTCCTCCAGCGCAAGCTGGCCGAGCAGCAGAAGCTCCTCAGCCAGCTCGAGCAGGCCAAGATGCAGGAGCAGATGAACGCGGCCATGGCCCAGCTCTCGGCCACGGTGGGCGAGGACGTCCCGACGTTCAACGAGATCCGGGACAAGATCGAGGCCCGCCACGCCCAGGCCAAGGGCATGTCCGAGCTGCAGGGCCAGTCGGTCGAGGGGCGGATGCTCGAGGTCGAGCAGGCCGCCCAGAACACCCAGGCCCAGGCCCGCCTGGCCCAGCTCAAGTCCGAGCTCGGCCTCGGTGGCAGCACCGCCCCGGCCACCGGTCCCGACCTGGCCAAGCCGGCCGAGACCCCGGCCAGCCAGCCCCAGCCGGGCACCTGATCCCCTGACCCTCCCGGCCGTCCCGCCCCCGCCGCCGACCCCGGCGGACGGGCCCGTCGAGGTCCTCCTCGGCCACCGCGTGGCCGACCCGTTCCGGGGCCTGGAGGACGGCGACACCGAGGCCGTCCGCGCCTGGGACGACGCCCAGTCGGCCCGCACCGCCGCCGTGCTGGCCGCCCTGCCGGGGCGGGACGCGCTCAAGACCCGGCTGCGCGAGCTGCTCGACGTCCCGGTCGTGCTGGCCGCGGCCGAGGCCGGCGACGTCGTCCTCACCATGGAGCGGTCCGACGGGCGGGACCAGGCGACGCTCGTCGTGACCGGGGCGGACGGCACCGGGGCCCGCCAGCTGGTCGACCCCCGCCAGGTCGAGGACGACGACACCGCCGCCATCGACTGGTTCCACCCCTCCCCCGAGGGCGCCCTGGTGGCGGTGGGGACCTCGACCGGCGGCGACGAGCTGTCGACGTTGCGGGTCGTCCGGGTCGCCGACGGCACCTGGCTCCCCGACGCCATCACCCGCACCCGGGCCGCCTCGGTGGCGTGGCGGGCCGACGGATCGGGCTTCGCCTACACCCGCTACCCCGACCCGGCCACCGTGCCCGAGGGCGAGGCCGGGTACCACCGCACCGTCCTCGAGCACGACCTCGGCGCCCCGCCCGACGAGGACCCCGTCGTGTGGGACGACCTGCCCGACCCGACGGCGTGGGCCGACGTCCGCCTGTCCCGGGACGACCGCTGGCTGCTCGTCCACGCCTCGATCGGCTGGGACCGCACCGACGTCCACCTGTGCGACCGCTCGACCGGCACCTGGACGACGATCGTCGAGGGCGTTGACGCCCTGACCGACCTGCGCGTCGTCGGCGACCTCCTCGTCGGCACCACCACCCTGGACGCCCCGACCGGCCGGGTCGTGGCCGCGCCGCTCGCCGATCCCGCCCCGGCGGCGTGGGTCGACCTCCTGCCCACCACCGACGACGCGGTGGTCGACGGGCTCACCGTCACCGCCGGCTCGGTGCTGGTGGCCCGCACCCGGGACGCGGTGTCCGAGCTGGTGCACCTCCCCCGGCCCTCGTCGCTGCCGACCGCTCCCCCGCCGGCCACGCCCGTGCCCCTTCCCACCGAGGGCTCGCTGGCCGGGCTGTCCGGCAACCGGGACCGGGACGAGGCGTCGATCATCCTCACCTCCTTCGCCCTCCCGCCCTCGGTGCTGCGGTGGACGGGCGTCGGCGGGCTGGCGCCGTGGGCGGTGCGGGACACCGGTCTCGACGCGTCTGCCTTCGCCGTCGACCGCCACCGCTACCCGTCGACCGACGGCACCGAGGTCACCCTCTTCGCCCTGCGCCGGGCCGACGTGGTGCCCGGGCCGACCACGCCGACGATCCTCACCGGCTACGGCGGCTTCGGCATCACCATGAGCCCGGCCTACTCACCCGACGCGGTGGCCCACGCCGAGGGCGGGGGCGTCTACGCCGTCGCCTGCATCCGGGGTGGCGCCGAGCGGGGCGAGGAGTGGCACCGGGCCGGCCAGCGGGCCCGCAAGCCGCAGGTCTTCGCCGACTTCGAGGCGGCCGCCGACTGGCTGGTGGACACCGGCCGGACGAGCCGGGAGCACCTGGCCATCCGGGGCGGGAGCAACGGCGGCCTGCTCGTCACCGCGGCGCTCACCCGCCGTCCCGACCTGTGCGCGGCGGTCCACTCGGCCGTCCCGCTGTGCGACATGGTCCGCTTCCCGCGGTTCCGCATCGCCCGGCTCTGGGTGCCCGAGTACGGCGACCCCGACGAGCCCGCCGACCTGGCCTGGCTGCTCTCCTACTCCCCGTACCACCACGTCGTCGATGGCACCCGCTACCCGGCGGTGCTGATCACGACCGGCGCCGAGGACTCCCGGGTCGACCCGCTCCACGCCCGCAAGATGGCTGCCCGGCTCCAGCAGGCCGCGCCGCCCGACGGCGCGCCCGTCCTGCTCCGCGTCGAGCGGGGCGCCGGCCACGGCCAGGGCAAGCCCTCGTCCCGCCGGGCCGAGGAGTCGGCCGACGTCCTGAGCTTCCTGCTGGCGGCGATCGCCTGAGCTAGCGGAGGGGCCAGGCCTCGGGGGTGAAGGCCAGGCCGGAGGCGGCCACGGCGAGGGCCACGACGATCAGCACGCCGGCGGCCAGGGTGGGCCGGCCACGGGGCAGCAGCGTCCGGGTGAGGAGGTCGATGCCGACGTGGCTGCGGAAGCCGGGGCCGCCCCGCCCGATCGACAGGGCGAGGATGCCGCCGGCGACCAGGCCGGTGGCCCGCAGGACGTAGGGCCCGGCGGCGTCGAGCGACTCGAAGGCGTCGGTGCCGAACCAGAGGCACAGCCCGATGGCCAGCACGAGCAGGGCGCCCAGCGAGCGGACCAGCCCGAGGGCGACGTTGCGCACCCACCACAGCGGCCACCAGGCCGGGTTGCGATGGGGCTGGAGGACCCGGTCGCCGACGGTGGCGAGGACCGGGGCCACGCCGAGGCCGATCACGGCGACGATCGTGGCCGGCTGGGCGCTGGCCAGGGCGACGGCGGCCAGGGCGAGCGGGAGGGTGAGCCAGCGCCGGCCGGCGGGCACCGCGCCCGACGCCAGCTCGAGCCGCTCGTCGGCGCTCAGCGGGGCCGGGCGGGGCTCCCGGGCGCGGGTCGGGCGGGCGGTGCGGCCGACGGGCTCGACCGGGGCCGGCACGACCCACGAGCCGCCACCGGGCAG
>JBQGCF010000349.1:0-33251 GCA_052038315.1 Iamia sp. | reverse complement strand
CATCACCGCGCAGGCCTGCTTGAACCCGACGACGTCGAAGGTGCCGTCCTCGCCCAGGAAGTGCAGGAGGTTGATCGAGGCCAGGTTGCAGGCCGAATCGTCGATGTGCATGTACTCGCTGCACGGGTTGGACCCGTTGATGCGATCGGTGGCGGCGGCGGTGTGCCAGCGGTTGATCGTGGTGTCGAACTGCCTGCCCGGGTCGGCGCACTCCCAGGCGGCCTGCGAGATCTGCCGCATGAGGTCACGGGCCCGGACCGTCTTGATGACCTCGCCGGTGGTGACGGCGGTGAGGGCCCACTCGGCGTCGTCGACGACGGCCTGCATGAACTCGTCGGTCACCCGGACCGAGTTGTTGGCGTTCTGGTACTGGATCGAGGGCCGGTCCTGGCCGTCGAGGCCCATCTCGAAGCCGGCGGCCTCGAGGACGCGCATCTTGCGCTCCTCGCGCTGCTTGCACCAGATGAACTCCTCGATGTCGGGGTGCGAGACGTCGAGGATGACCATCTTGGCGGCGCGGCGGGTCTTGCCACCGCTCTTGATCGTGCCGGCGGAGGCGTCGGCGCCCCGCATGAAGCTGACCGGGCCCGAGGCGGTGCCGCCGCCCTTGAGCAGCTCGGCCGACGAGCGGATGCGGGACAGGTTGATGCCCGAGCCCGATCCGCCCTTGAAGATGATCCCCTCCTCCCGGTACCAGTTGAGGATCGAGTCCATCTCGTCGTCGACCGAGAGGATGAAGCAGGCGCTGGCCTGCTGGGGCACGCCCTTGACCCCGATGTTGAACCAGACCGGCGAGTTGAACGCCGCCTTCTGGGTGACGAGGAGGTGCTTGAGCTCGGCCCGGTAGGCCTCGGCCTCGTCCTCGTCGGCGAAGTAGCCGCCCTCGATGCCCCACGTGGTGATGGTGTCGGCCACGCGGTCGATCACCTGCTTGAGCGAGCGCTCCCGCTCGGCCGTGCCCAGCGTGCCCCGGAAGTACTTCTGGGCGACGATGTTGGTGGCGTTCATCGACCAGGTCGACGGGAACTCGACGCCCAGCTGCTCGAAGGCGACCGAGCCGTCGGACCAGTTGGTGATGCGGCTGTCGCGCTGCTCCCAGGTCACCTCGTCGTAGGGGTGGATCCCGGGGCGCGTGAAGTGGCGCCGGATGCCGATGCCGGTCTGCTCGGGGGCGATGGCCATGGGGGCTCCTACGGGGTCGGGCGGGGGGCGTTCCGCCGGGGGGCGTGGGTGAGGGTCGGCAGGTTCAGGGGGAAGCGTCCGAGGGCGCCGCTGCCCTCACTGTCTGCGAACCACAACCGCTTGTGCCTCTCGCTCCGTGAGCAGGGCGAGGACCACAAGATGTGGCGTGACCGCTCATTACAGCAGTGTAGTTACAACGCTGTCAACGAAGGCCGCGGCGCATACTCCCAGGTCAGGGCCTGCTCGCGAAATCTCGCGCTCGCGGTGCTCGCGAGCACACCCACGGTCGCTGCCCCCGGACGTTCCCGGGGACTCCGTCACCCTCTCTGTTCCGGGAAGCGCCGCGGCCCCGTCGACGGAGAGCACCCTAAGGAGCACCGCTTGTGGAACGGAAGGGGAACAGGCTGTGGATTCACGGGGATCTCGCGGTGGATGTCCCCCGATCCGTCCACACCCCTGTGGACACGCGACGAGGGAGCCGGGTGCGGGCACCCGGCTCCCCCGCTGGGCCGACCGCCGGAGAGGCGGTGGCGGTCGGTCGTGTGGTCCGTGGGCTGCGCCCGAGCGATCAGCCGGCCGCAGAGATCTCCACGGCGATGTCGATCTTGGCGACCTTGCCGACGAGCACCCCGCCCGTCTCGAGGGCCTGGTTCCAGGTGAGGCCGAAGTCCTCGCGGTCGATCTCGACCTGGCCCTCGAAGCCGGCGACGAGCTGGCCCCACGGGTTCTGGCCGGCGCCGTTGTAGGTCGCCTCGAAGCTCACCTCGCGAGTGACGTCCTTGACCGTGAGGTCGCCGGTCAGGGTGAAGGTGTCGCCCTTGACGTCGGAGATGCCGGTCGAGCGGAACGTGATGTGGGGGAACGTCTCGGCGTCGAAGAAGTCCGGGCTGGCCAGGTGGCCGTCACGATCGGGGGTGCCGGTGTCGACCGACGCGGTGGCGATGCGCACCTCGACCTGGCTCTGCAGCGGGTCCTCGGCGATGGTCACGGTGCCCTCGACGTCGCCGAAGCGGCCGCGGACCTTCGAGACCATCATGTGCCGGACCGAGAAGGTCAGCTCCGAGTGGCTGGTGTCGACCGCATAGGTGCCCGGGGCCGGGATCTGGAGGCCCTGGAACTCACGGGTGGCGGGGGTGGTGGTGTCGGACATCGGACGCTCCTCGTCGTGTCGGATCTGGTTGCAGGGACAACCATATCGGTTTTTGTTGCGCACGCAACTATCCTGATCGACATCATCATCGCGGCACGCAGACCCGTCCCCCGCACCTGCTCCCGCATCCAGGAGACTTGAACCATGGCCGACCTCGCCGCCCATCCCGCCACCGCCCCAGGCTCCCCCACCACCGCCCCGACCCCCGGCTCCCCCACCGCGGCTGCGCCGTCCCCCGGGGCCCCCTCCTCCGACGATCCGCGCCGGGCGGTGCTCGACGATCCCCGTCTGACGGCGGCCGGCCTCCTCTTCGAGGTGGCGACCGGGCTGACCGGGCTCCTCGGCCCGCAGATCGCCGAGGCCGGTGTGTCGATGTCGGAGTTCGAGGTCCTCCTCCGCCTGAGCCGCAGCGACGCCACCCGCCTCCGCATGAGCGACCTCGCCACCCAGGCCAACCTGTCGTCGTCCGGGCTCACCCGCCTCGTCGACCGGCTCGAGGGGCGCGACCTGGTGACCCGTCAGGCCTGCCCCAGCGACGGGCGCGGCTCCTTCGCCGTCCTCACCTCCGCCG
This sequence comes from Iamia sp., assembly GCA_052038315.1. Classification (GTDB taxonomy): domain Bacteria; phylum Actinomycetota; class Acidimicrobiia; order Acidimicrobiales; family Iamiaceae; genus Iamia. Next base: position 30,348 of record JBQGCF010000349.1, on the reverse strand, counting down.
GCCTCGAGCTGCTGCTGTCGCTCATGCCCGGCCACGTCGAGCTGATCGACCGCTGGTACACCAGCGCCCTCTCCCCCGCCCAGCTCGAGCAGATCACCAGCGCCCTGCGTGCCGTCCGGGCCGTCGTCCGCCCCGGCGCCGAGGCCGGCGCCCAACCCCCCGCCGGCTGAGCGGTCCTCAGGCGGGGGCGACCTCGACGGGGATGCCGTTGAGCACGGCGTTGCCCGACACGGCGTCGACCACCGCCTCGTCGGTGAGCACGTTGCTGTTCACCCCGGCATGGCGGGCGGCGACGCCGAGCTGGACGCCGGCCCCGTCGTGGCCCCAGCCGTGCGGGAGGCTGACGACCCCCGGCCGGATCGCCTCGGTCACCTCGACCGGCGCGGTCACCGCCCCGACCCGGCTGGTGACGGTGGCGTCGGCGCCGTCCGACAGCCCGAGGCGGGCGGCGTCGTCGGGGTGGACGTGAAGGGTGCAGCGGGGCCGCCCCTTCACCAGCACCTCGACGTTGTGCATCCACGAGTTGTTCGACCGCACGTCCCGCCGGCCGACCAGGTGCAGGGCCCCGTCGACCACCGGCCGGTCGAGGGCGGCGGCGAGCCGGGGCAGGTCGGCCAGGATCGGCTCGGGGGCCAGCTCGACCTTCCCGCTCGGCGTGCGCAGCACCTCGGGCAGGCGGGGCGAGAGCGGTCCGAGGTCGACGCCGTGGGGCGCCTCCCGCAGCCGGGCCAGGGTGAGCCCGTCGGGGCGGGCGCCGAAGGCGTCGCCGTAGGGCCCGACCCGCAGCATCAGGTCGAGCACCCGAGCCGGCCCCGGCTCGTCGCCCAGAGCGGCCTTGATCTCCTCCGCGTCGCGCCCGTGGATCGGACCGTGCTCGTCGGCCACCGCGGCGGCGACCAGGCTGTCGAGCACCAGCCCCTCGACCAGCGCCGGATCGGCCGTCGCCCCCATGCCCTGGAGGACGAGGGCCAGGCGGGACAGCACCTCCCACTCGTCGGGCTGGCCGGGCTCCCGGGCGAGGACCGGATCGCTCCAGTTGGCCACGTTGCGGATGGCCAGCTGGAGGAGCGCCAGGTCGTAGTGGGCCTTCTCCAGGGCGCTGGGCACGGGGAGGATGACGTCGGCGTGGCGGGTGGTCTCGTTGACGTAGATGTCGACGCTGACCATGGCGTCGAGCCCGGCCAGGGCGGCATCGAGCCGGCCGGCGTTCGGGGTCGACAGCACGGGGTTGCCGGCGATGGTGACCACGGCCCGGATCTGGCCGTCGCCCGGCGTGTCGATCTCCTCGGCCAGGGCCGACACGGGCAGCTCGCCCAGCGACTCGGCCAACCCCCGCACCCGGCTGTGGCGTTTGCCGATGCGGACGCCCCTCCCCCGGCCCGACTCGCCGCGGGTGGTGGCCGAGCCGGCGGCCGGGCGGGTGAACATGGCCCCACCGGGGCGGTCGAGGTTGCCGGTGAGGGCGTTGAGCACGTCGACCAGCCAGGAGGCGAGGGTGCCGAACTCGGCCGTGGTCGTGCCCATGCGGCCGTAGACGGCGGCGGTCGGGGCGGCGGCCAGGTCCCGGGCCAGCCGGCGGATCGTCCCCGCCTCGACACCGGTGGCGGCGGCGACGGCCTCGGGCGTGAAGGCGGCGAGCGCCGTGGTCGCCTCGTCCAGACCGGCGAGGTGCGGACCGTTGGCGCCGGTGTCGACCAGCCCCTCCTCCACCAGCGTGGTGACGAGGGCAGCCAGCAGCAGGGCGTCGGTGCCGGGGCGGACGGCGACCCACTCGTCGGCCAGCTCGGCGGTGCGGGTCCGGCGGGGATCGACCACCACGACGCGCCCACCCCGCTCCCCGATCGCCTTCAGCCGACCGGGCCAGTCGGGCGCGGTGGCCAGGCTGCCGTTCGACTCGACGGGGTTGGCGCCGAGCAGCAGGAGGTGGTCGGTGCGGTCGAGGTCGGGCACCGGGACGCTCAGCGCCGTGCCGAACATCAGCCCGGCCGAGATCTCCTTCGGCCGCTGGTCGACCGTGCTGGCCGAGAAGACGTTGGGCGTCCCCAGGGCGCGCAGGACCGGCTTGAGGAACAGGAGGGCGCCGAGGTTGTGGGCGTTGGGGTTGCCCACGTAGGCGGCCAGGGCCTCCCGGCCGTGGGTCTCGATCACCCGGCCGAGGACCCGCTCGACCTCGGCGAAGGCCTCGTCCCACCCGACCTCGACGAACACCCCGTCCCGCTTGACCACGGGCAGGCGGAGCCGGTCCGGGTCCTCGTGGAGCTGGCGGAGCGTCGAGCCCTTGGGGCAGATGAAGCCGTGGCTGAAGACGTCGTCGCGGTCGCCCCGGATGCGGGTGACCCGCTCGCGGCCGTCCTCCTCCCGGACGACGGTGACCTCCAGCCCGCAACCGGCCTCGCAGAGCGGGCAGGTGCGGAACGCGGTGCGGGTGGCCGGGCCGAGCCCCGTGGCGGGCTCGCTCCGGACGTCGGGATCCACGTCCTCCGACCCCGCCCGCCACCCTGAGCGCCCTCGCTCCGCTCGGACCGTCCCATCGAGTGCCATGGTGGCCATCCTTCCAGCCCCGGGCGGCGCCTGCCGATGACCTCCCGGGGAAGGCCGGCAACCGTCCCGACCTCGGACCCGTAGCGTCGTCGGCGATGCGGATGCTGCTGCCCCACCCCGCGGCCGAGATCGACGTCGTCGACACCTACGCCGTCTCCCGGCCACCGCCGCCGGCGCCAGGGCGCGAGCCCGGGCCCGACCGACCGTGGACGATCGCCCTCATGGCCTCGACCGCCGACGGCGCCGCGGCCGTGGAGGGTCGCTCCGGCGCCATCGGCGGCGCCGGGGACAAGGAGGTCTTCCGGGCGGTCCGGGCCGTGGCCGATGCCGTCGTCGTCGGGGCCGGGACCGTCACCGCCGAGCGCTACGGCCCGATCCGCACCCCGGCCGACCTCGTGTCCGCCCGGGTGGAGCGGGACCAGCAGCCCCACCCCCGGGCGGTGGTCGTGTCCGGCCGGCTCTCGCTGGACCCGGGCCTGCCCCTCTTCGCCGAGGCCCACGCCGACACCGAGGCCGACCCCGACGCCGGCACCGACCACACGACGCCCCGACCGCTCGTCGTCCACGGGCCCGGCGCCCCGGCGTCGTCCCGCGAAGCGCTGGCCCCGGTGGCGGACCTGGTCGAGCTGGGCGCCGGCGACGGCGGTGGGGTCGATCCGGTGGCCCTGCTGTCCCTCCTCCACCAGCAGGGCCACCAGGTCGTCGTCGCCGAGGGCGGACCGACGCTGAACGGGGCGCTGGTCGCCGCCGACCTGATCGACGAGCTCTGCCTCACCCTCGACCCCATGGTCGTCGGTGGCCACGCCCCCCGCATCGCCACCGCCGACGGGCCCCCGGCCGCACGGGCGTGGCGACCGGCCCATCTCCTGGAGCACGACGGCGCCCTCTTCTGGCGCCTGCTCCGGGACCGCACGACCTAGCGCCAGCCCTCAGCCCGCTGGCGCCCAACCCTCGGCGACCGGCCCGAGCCGATCCGAGCTGAGCCCAGCCCTGTCGGCGCGGACGTCGTCCCCTCGGAGCGGGCCTAGCGCTCGGCGGGGCGGGGGTCGTCCAGCAGCAGCCGGAGCTCGTCGGCGAAGTCGTCGACGCCGGCGAAGTCCTTGTAGACGCTGGCGAACCGGACGTAGGCGACCTCGTCCAGGTCCCGCAGCCGCTCGAGCACGGCCAGACCGATCCGGGTCGACTCGACCTCGCCGCCCCGGCGCCGGAGGCTGTCCTCGACGCCGGTTGCCAGCGCCTCGATCTGCTCCTCGGTGACCGGCCGGTTCTTGGCCGCCGCCCGCACGCCGGCCACGACCTTGTCCCGATCGAAGGGCTGGCGGTCACCGCTGGCCTTGACCACCACCAACGGCGCCTCGTCAGCCCGCTCGAAGGTGGTGAACCGGAACCCGCAGGTCAGGCACTCGCGCCGACGGCGGATGGCCGTTCCGTCATCGGATGCACGCGAGTCGACGACCTTGTCATCGAGAGCCGAGCAGTCCGGGCAACGCACGCCGAGAGGATAACGGCGCCGACCCGTCGGACCCCTGCGGAACGGCGCGCATCGTGGTGAGACCTCATCGCTCCAGGGGCACCTCCACCTGCTCACCGGCGGCGACCGCCGCCGAACCCCGGTCGGAGACCATGGCCTCCACCACCGGCCGCACGTCGCCGGTGGGGTGGACCTCCCGGGCCAGGCTCCAGAGGGTGTCCCCGGGTGCCGCCTCGACCGCGACCGTCGGGCCCTCGATCGGCTGCGACGCCGGCGCCGAGAGGTCGGCCGCCACCCCACCCAGGAGCTGGAGCAGCTGGACGGCGACGACCAGGACGGTGAGCACCACCAGCCCGGCGACCACCCGACGGCGGCGGTAGGTGGCGGCCATCGCCTCGGGCGAGCGCCCGCCCGGGATGAGGCGGAGCTGGGGGCGGCCCGCCGGGCGACCGACGGAGCGCGGCGCGCCGGTGGGGAGCGAGCGGGCGGTGGGGGCGGGAGCGAGGACTGCGGCCATGGGGTGATCATCCTCAGGGGGTGTGACAACGAAGCCGGGAGGCCGTCGTCCAGGGCGGATGGGCCAGGGCGGGAACGCCCGTTCCCCACCTTGGACCGAACAGGCGTTCCACGTCAAGAGATCTTCCGAACGCCTGTCCGTGGAACAGGTGTCCCCATCGACGCCGATGGCGTGCTACGGTGCGCACATCCGTTCGCCCCCCGGGGCCGCGATCCACCGACGACCGACCGCAGGTCCGACCGACAGGAGACAACCGTGGCCACCCCACCGCTCACCGCCCGGCAGCGCCAGATCCTCGACTGCATCGAGAGCTCGATGCGGGACCGGGGCTACCCGCCCTCGGTGCGGGAGATCGGTGAGGCCGTCGGCCTCACCTCGCCGTCGACGGTGCACAACCACCTCAACACGCTGCAGAAGCGCGGCTACCTGCGCCGCGATCCCAGCAAGCCCCGTGCCATCGAGGTCCGCTACGACTCCATGACCGGTGGCGTCGTCGAGCGGGGCCACGTCCGCCACGTCCCGATCGTGGGCGATGTCGCCGCCGGCACCGACGTCCTGGCCGCCGAGAACATCACCGAGTCGATGCCGGTGCCCGAGGACCTCACCGGCGACGGCGACCTGTTCATGCTGCGGGTGCGGGGCGAGTCGATGATCGACGCCGGCATCCTCGACGGCGACTACGTGGTGGCCCGCTCGCAGCCCACCGCCGAGCGGGGCGACATGGTCGTCGCCGGCATCCCCGGCGAGGAGGCCACGGTCAAGACCTTCCTCCGCAAGGGGTCGAAGATCGTCCTCCGCCCGGCCAACGAGCGCTTCGAGGACATGGTGTTCGAGCCCGACGAGGTGTCGATCTACGGCAAGGTCGTCACCGTGATGCGGCGGGTCTGAGCGCAGCGCCTCAGAGGCGGCCGAGGGCTTCCTCGTAGCGGGCCTTCTCGCGCGGCGTGCCCAGGCTGTCGGTGGCGAAGGTGTCGACGACGGCGCCTTCGGCGTCGATCAGGAACGTGGCCCGGACGGCACAGCCGAGCGTCTCGTCGAACACGCCGTAGGCCCGGGCCACCTCGCCGTGGGGCCAGAAGTCGGACAGCACCGGGAAGGTCCAGCCCTTCTCGTCGGCCCACTGCTTCTGGGCGAAGCGGCTGTCGCACGACACGGCGAGGACCTGGACGCCCTTGCCCTCGAACTCGGCCACGTCGTCGCGCAGCTGGCACAGCTCGCCCTCGCACACACCGGTGAAGGTGAAGGGGTAGAAGACGAGGGCGACGGCCTTGTCGCCGCGGAACGAGGAGAGGGTGACCTCGTTCCCGTCGGTGTCCTTGAGGGTGAAGTCGGGTGCGGTGTCTCCGGTGCTCACGGCCATCACGTCACCCTATGAGGTCCCGGAGCGCGGCGTGGGTGGTCTCCAGCGGGGCGCGCTCGACCCGCTCGTCCACGGTGTGGGCCAGGGCCGGGTCGCCGGGACCGATGTTGACGGCGGGGACGCCGAGGGCGGCGAAGCGGGCCACATCGGTCCACCCCAGCTTGGACCGGACCTCCAGCCCGTGCTCCGCGATCACGCGGGCCAGCCGGGGGTGGTCGACCGCCGGGGCGGCGGCCGGGGCGGCGTCGACGACGGCGACCTCGTCCCCGTCCTCGAGGAACGGGTCGACGACCGAGCGGACCCACGCCGTGGCCTCGTCGATCGAGCGGTCGGGGGCGAAGCGGTGGTTGAGGGTCAAGACGGCGAGGTCGGGGACCACGTTGCCGGCCACTCCCCCCTCGACCCGCACCGCCTGGAGCGCCTCACGGAACTCGCAGCCGGCGATCACGGGCCGGCGCTCGGGGACGGCGGCCACCGCGTCGAGCAGCGGGCCGAGCCGGTGGATGGCGTTGCGCCCCATCCAGGGCCGGGCGGTGTGGGACCGGACGCCGGCCAGCCGGACCTCGATCCGGAGGGTGCCCTGGCAGCCGGCCTCGACACCGCCCCGGGAGCCCTCGCCCAGGATGGCCAGGTCGCCGGCGAGGAGGTCGGGGCGCTCGCGCACCAGCTCGCCCAGCCCGCTGTGCTCGGCGGCCACCTCCTCCCGGGCGTAGAAGACGTAGGTGACGTCGACCGCCGGGTCGGGCACGGTCCGGGCCAGGTCGAGCATCACGGCCAGGCCGCTCTTCATGTCGGCCGCGCCCAGCCCCCACAGGGTGTCGCCGTCGATCCGGGCCCGGCCGTTGCCGGCGTTCTCGGGGACGGTGTCGGTGTGGCCGGCGAGGACGATCCGCTCGGCCCGGCCGAGCGTGGTGCGGGCCACGACGTTGTCGCCGACCCGGGTGACCTCCAGCCCGTCGACGGCCCGCAGCTCGTCCTCGATCCAGGCGACGATCACCGCCTCCTGGAAGCTCTCGGAGGGCATGGCCACCAGCTCGGCCGTGAGGGCGAGGAGGTCGGTCACGACGTGCAGGCTAGGAGGGCCGACCCCGCCACCCAGACGTCCCCCACCGACCCTCGACCTCGCCTGACGGCTCGGCCAGCATGGCCACCGTGCCCTTGGGCGGTGAGGGCGAGGAGGTCGGTCACGACGTGCAGGCTAGGAGGGCCGATCGGAGCAGCCGTATCCTCCGAGCCCGTGACCCCCTCGAAGGCTCCCCGCACGGCCCGAGGCATCGGCCTCGCCACCCTGTCCACCAAGGGCGACGGCACCAAGGTGCTCGACACCTGGTACCCGATCCTCTCGGTCGACCGGGAGGCCGACCCGACGCCGGCGGTGCTCGCCGCCGCCGGGGCCAAGGACGCCACCGGCACGACGCAGGTCGACGCCGCGGCCCTCCGGAAGGGGGCGGCCAAGCTCCGCAAGCCCGAGGTCAAGGCCCTGGTCCAGGGTCTGGCCGACGCCCTCGAGGCCCCCGAGAACGGTCTGCCCGTGCGCCGGGTGGCCGTCGTGACCGTCCTCCCCGACCTGAGCGCAGCCCCGACCGACGCCCACGACGTCTACCTCCGCCTCCACCTCCTCTCGTCCCGCCGGGCCCGCCCCCGCCAGCTCAACCTCGACGGCCAGTTCGGCCTCCTCGCCAACGTGGCCTGGACCGATCGCGGGCCCGCCGATCCCGACGACTTCGAGGCCGACCGCACCGCCATCCGGGCCCGGGGCGAGCGCATCGAGGTGTGGGGCGTCGACAAGTTCCCCCGCATGACCGACTACGTGATCCCGTCGGGGGTGCGCATCGCCGACGCCAGCCGGGTCCGCCTCGGCGCCCACCTGGCCGAGGGCACGACGGTCATGCACGAGGGCTTCTGCAACTTCAACGCCGGCACCCTCGGCTCGGCGATGGTCGAGGGCCGGATCTCGGCCGGCGTGATCGTCGGGGCCGACTCCGACATCGGCGGCGGCGCATCCATCCAGGGCACCCTGTCGGGCGGCGGCACCGAGGTGATCTCGATCGGCGAGGGTGCCCTCCTCGGGGCGAACGCCGGCATCGGCATCTCGCTGGGCGACGACAGCGTGGTGGAGGCCGGCCTCTACGTCACCGCCGGCAGCCGGGTCACCCTGCCCAACGGCCAGGTCGTCAAGGCCCGGGAGGTCTCGGGCCGGCCCGGGATCATGTTCATCCGGAACTCGGAGACCGGCGTGGTCGAGGTGCGGGACCGCAAGGGCAAGTGGGGCGCCCTCAACGCCGACCTCCACGCCAACTGACCGACGCACCGCCGGCGTCGGCGCCCACCCTCAGCGGGAAGGCCCCGGCCAGTTCGACGGCCCGGGCGCCGAGGGCCACCCGCTGACCCCACCGGACCCGGCACCGGAGCTGGATGCACCAGGACGCTGGCCGGCACCGGTCGACCACTCGCCCGACCCGGCTGCACCAGAACCGGAGCCGGACTGGCCAGGCCATTCGCCCGACCCGGGTGCACCAGAACCGGAGCCGGACTGGCCAGGCCACTGGCCGGAGCCGGGTGCACCAGGACCGGAGCCAGGCTGGCCGGACCATCGACCGGGGCCGGGGCCGGACGGCCCGGACCACTGGCTGGAACCGGAGCCGGACGGGCCGGGCCACTGGCCGGGGCTGGGACCGGGTGGCCACTGGCCGGGCCCCGGACCGGGGGCGGCGGGCCAGGTGGGGGGCCAGGGGGCAGGCGGGGGGTGGAGGGCGCGGATGGCCTCCTTGGCGCGGCCGCGGGTGCGGGCGAGGATCACCAGCACCAGGAGGGCCAGGCCCAGCCCGACGGCGAGGATCACCACCGCCCGCTCGGCGCCGCTGCGCAGCTTGCGGAACGGGCTCTCGGACAGGACGAGGGCGGCCCGCTCGCGGTCCACGGTGGGCGGCGGGGCCGAGCGCAGGACGTAGTCGCCGGGCTGGCCGAAGCGCACGGTCAGCAGGGGCATGTACTGCTGGCCGGCCTCTTCGAAGTCGTTGAGCCCGTCGTAGGGCCGCAGGGTGAGCGGGGCGCCACCGCCGGCGGGCTCGATCGACAGCTGGAGCTGCTCGGCCAGCTCGCGCTGCTGGGAGGTGTTCCGGACCAGGATCGGCCCCGAGTAGGCGAGCGTGTAGCCGCCGGGCCGGGTGATCGTCAGCGTCTGGTCGACGCCGGGGGCGGCGGCGCTGGCGTCGAGGGCGGCGTCCCGGGCGTCGCCGAAGCCCCGGACGACGGCGAGGACGCACAGGGCGCACCCCACCGCCGCCAGGGCCGTCGGGACGAGGTACCACCAGCCCGACGGTCGGACCCGGGGCGTGGCCTGCGGGTTCACCGGGGCCGGGGACCGGCTACCAGCTGCTGCCCCCGGGCGGGGGGTAGCCGCCCGGCGGGTAGCCGCCACCGGGAGGCCCGTAGCCCCCGCCGTAGCCGCCGTAGGCACCGCTCTGGATGGCGGCCTGGGTGATGCGCTTCTTCGACCGGCCCCGCTTGACCAGCATGATGATCATCAGGATCAGGGCGATCAGGAAGCCGACCGAGCCGATCACGATCATCAGCAGGATGCCGGTGCCGACGGCGGCGAAGGGGTTGTCCTTGCCGATGGCGAACTCCCGGCCCCCGCAGGAGGAGAAGGAGTCCTCGGTGATCTGGAAGGTGTACTGGCCGGCGGACGGGGCGTTGAAGGTGAGGACGGCCTCGAGGTCGTTGTAGGTCAGCGACCCGCTGTAGGTGGAGGCCGTGATCGTCTCGCCGTCGGGGCCGGTGATGGTGGCGGTGGCGCTGGGCGAGCTGTAGTCGCCGCTGCTGCCGGGGCAGTCGATCCAGATGCGGTAGCCCCCGGCGTCGGTGAGGTCGACCGTCGTCGACTGGCCGCTCGGGACCCGGGCGAAGTCGTCGGAGATGTCCTCGGCCCGGGTGATCCCGCCCACCAGGAAGACGATGGCGACGACACCCGACACGAGCCAGATCGCGAAGGGGATCAGCAGGGCGGCGGCGAGGCCCGGCTTGGGCTTCTCCAGGGTGGCGCTCATGGTCGCTCCGGCAGGATCGGGGGCGGGGTCGGGACGACCGTGGGACGCCCGGGTCGGCCCATCATGCCCGGTGCCGGCCGTCGCGTCGCGCCCTTCGGGGTGAGGGACCCGGCCCCGACGGGCGTCGTGTCAGCCCAGGGCGCGGAGCCGGGTGACCAGGTCGGCGACCTGCTCGTCGGTCACGACCAGGGCGAGGCGGACGTGCCCGGCCCCCTCCGGGCCGTAGGTCGCGCCCGGCGTGGCCAGGACGCCGGCCCGCTCGGCGAGGGTCCGGGCCAGGGCGGTGCCATCGCCGTCGGGGGCCGGCACCCAGAGGTAGAAGGCGCCCGCCGGGAACGGCGTGGGCAGCCCGGCCGCGCCCAGGGCGTCGACCACCGCGTCCAGCCGCCGGCGGTACACGTCCCGCTGGGCGGTGGCGTGGGCGTCGTCGCCGAAGGCGGCCACCGCGACCTCCTGCACCGGTCCGGGCACCATGAACCCGGCGTGCTTGCGCAGCTGGCCGAGGTAGGCGACGAGGTCCGGGTCGCCGGCGTAGAACCCCACCCGCAGCCCGGCCAGGTTCGACCGCTTCGACAGGGAGTGGACGGCCAGCACCCCGTCGAGCCCCTCCTGGAGGATCGTGCGTGGCGGCCCGTCCCAGGTCAGCTCGGCGTAGCACTCGTCGGACAGGACGGGGACGCCACGCTCGCGGCCCCATGCGGCCGCCCGGGCCAGGTCGTCGAGGGCGCCGGTGGGGTTGCCCGGGCTGTTCGACCACAGGCACAGGGCCCGTGCGGCGTCGGCCGGGTCGATGGCGTCGAGGTCGAGGGCGCCGGTGGCGGTGGGGGGCACGGCGACGGCCCGGCACCCGGCGAGGCGGGCGCCCATGGCGTAGGTCGGGTAGGCCACGGCCGGGTGCAGGACGGTGTCCCGCCCGGTGTCGCCGCCCCGGAGCCGCAGCCACTGGGGCATCCCGGCGACCAGCTCCTTCGAGCCGATGGTGGCGCCGACGTGGGCCGGGTCGAGGTCGACGCCGAAGCGCCGCCCGACCCACCCGGCCGCCGCCGTCCGGAGGGCGACCGAGCCGACCGAGGGCGGGTAGCCCCGCGCCGCCGCCGATCGACCGAGGATCTCGGCGACGAAGGCGGGCGGCTCGTCGATGGGCGTGCCGATCGTGAGGTCGATGGCCCCGCCGGGGAAGGCGGCCGCCGCGGCCTGCACGTCGCCCAGCGTCTCCCACACCAGCGGCGGCGGCTCGAACCCGGCGCCGCTCACGACGTCGCTCCGGGGTCGAGGGCCGTCACCTGCACGGAGCCGGCCTCGGCCGCCAGCACCTCGAGGACCCGTCCGCCGCGACGGCCCAGGTCCAGCAGTCCGTCGACGTCGAGGTCGAGCTCGACCGGAGCCCGATCGACGACGGCCTCGGCCCGCTTGCTGCGGGACCCGGACTCGAAGACGTCGAAGATCGTGCGCCCCGGCGGGTCGATGTGGCTCACGTCGCCGGGATCGATCACCTGGGCGAGGGCGTCGGCCAACCCGGTCAGCCCGTCGGTGAGGTCGCGGATCCGGCGGACGACGGCCTCCCGGTTGGCCAGCGCCATGTCGGCGCCGAGCCGCTCGTGCCCGCCGGCGACCCGGGTGAGCGAGGCGTAGGACCCGGCGGCCAGCGAGCGGACCAGACCGGCGTGGTCCTCCTCCCCCACCCTGCCGGCGACCAGGGCGGCGAGGACGTAGGACAGGTGGCTGGTCAGGGCCACGGCGTCGTCGTGCTCGTCGGGCGCGACCGGTACCACCGTGGCGCCGACGGCGATGGCGACCCGGGCGACGGCGGCCCAGCGGTCGAGGCCGACCTCGGCATCGGGGGTGAGGGCCCAGGTGCGGCCGCGGAACAGGTCGGGCACCGCCGAGCCGAAGCCCGAGCCCTCGTTGCCGGCCATCGGGTGGCCCGGGACGAAGAGGTCGGGGCGCTGGGCGTCGTCCCGGACCCGGGCGGCGATCGGGGCCTTGACCGAGCCGGCGTCGGTGACCGTCGGCGGTTCGGTGCGGCGGTCGGCGGCACGGATCGCATCGAGGACCACGCCGTCGATGACGTGGAGGGCGGCGGCCACGACGATCACGTCGGCCTGCTCGGCCACGGCGTCGACGGTGTCGACCACGACCAGCCCGTCGGCGGCCGCCTCGTCGCGGGTCGACGCCGTGTTGCTGGTGGCGACCACGTCGATGCCGGCGTCGCGGAGGGCGAGGGCGAGCGAACCGCCGATGTGCCCGAGGCCGACGATCCCGACGGCGGTCACGATCGCCAGGCCGGGTAGGAGCCGAGGGCCTTGACCTCGCAGCCGAAGCCGCGCAGGTCGGCCAGGGCGTCGACGACGGCCGGGTCCGAGGCGTGGCGGTCGAGGGTCAGCACGAAGCAGTACACGCCGAGGCCCTTGCGCAGCGGCCGGCTGACGATGTTCGACAGGTTGATGTCCCGCAGCGAGATGGGCTCGAGGATCCGCAGCAGCACCCGCGGCACCTCGGACTCGGGCGGGGTGACGACGACGGTGGTGCGGTCGTCGCCCGTCGGCTCGGCCTCGGTCCGGGCCACCAGAGCGAAGCGGGTCTGGGCGCCCGGGTGGTCCTCGACGCCGTCGTCGAGCACGGCGAGCCCCGCCAGCGAGCCGGCCTTGGCCGAGGCGATGGCGACCAGACCCGGCTCGTCGGCCACCGCGACCAGGCGGCAGGCCTCGCTGGTGGACGAGGTCGAGCGGGCCACCAGGCCCCGGCTCCCCCACCACTTCGTCGTCTGGGCCAGCCCCACGGGGTGGCTCAGGGCGATGGCGGCGGGGCTGTCGTCGTCGGGCCGGCGGAAGGCGGTGAAGGTCACCGGCACGGCGACCTCCTCGCGGATCACCACCTGCGACGTCTCGAAGACGATCACGTCGATCGTCCCCGTGACCCCGCCCTCGACCGAGTTCTCGATCGGCACCAGGCCCATCAGGCAGCGCCCGGCCTCGACGTCGTGGACGATCTCCTGGACCGTCGGCCTCGGCACCAGCCGGGCGTCGGCCGGGGCCGTGCGCAGCAGGTCGGTGGCGGCGTGGGCGAAGGTGCCCTCGGGGCCCAGGTACTCGATGACGCTCACTGGGGCCGGGTGCTCAGGAGGAGGCCGTCGCCGGGTCGGCGAGCAGCGCGGCCCGCTCGTCGGGGCTCGACTGGCGCCCGACCGAGGCCGGCGGCTCGCCGAAGGGGGCCACGACCTGGTCGCCCGTCCACTGCGGGTACGAGCCGACCACCTTGATCTGGGCGCCCGCGGTCCAGAGGTCGGCGATGGCGGCGGCCATGCGGGGCTCGTGGAGGTGGGCCTCGGCGGTGACGATGAAGCAGAACTCGGCGGCCGAGGCGAGGGGCCGGCTGTGCAGGCTGACCAGGTTGACGCCGTGGTCGGTGAAGGCGGCGAGGAAGCGCTGCAGGTTGCCCGAGCGGTCGTCGGGCTGAGTGAGGACCAGGGTGGTCTTGTCGTTGCCCGTCGGCGCCGCCACCGACCGGCTGACCAGGAAGAACCGGGTGCGGGCCTCGGGCACGTCGTCGACCGACGCCGCCACCGGGACCAGCCCGTACTCGTCGGCGACCTCCCGGGGGGCCAGGGCCACCAGGGCGGGGTCGCCGCTGTCGGCCACAACCCGGCACGCCTCGTGGGTCGACCCGACGAACCGGGTGACCAGGCCGTTCTCCTGGATGAAGCGGTGGCAGTGCTCGATGGCCCGGGGCTCGGAGACCACGATCCGCCCCTCGGCGGCGTCGTCGGTGCGGACCCGGAAGGCGTCGAGGGTCTCCCCCACCACGACCTCCTCGCTGACGAACACCTGCGAGGTGCCGAAGATCAGCCGGTCGAGCACGGCGGTGTCCTCGCCGCCGTAGCTGTCCTCGACGGGGAGCAGGCCGGCGCAGCCGGGGGTGTGCTCGACGGTCTCCAGGACCTCGGCCACCGTGGCCATGGCCAGGAGCTCGCCCCGCTCGACGGTGGTCAGGGCGTCGATGGCCCGCAGCGACAGCGGTCGGTGCGAGCTCAGGTGGAGCAGAACGGTGGCGTCCATGGCCGGCCGACCCTAGTTGGGGTCCGGTTGCGATCCGCTCGCCACGGTCGATCCGCTCGCCGCCCCGACGAGGTAGGCGGACAGCTTGGCCCGGCCGGCGGCGTCGAGGCGGGCCTGGAGCCGCATGCCCTCGTCGGTGGCCTCCTCGGACAGGACCTCGCCCTCGCGGTGCACCTCGGCCAGCACGTCGCCCCGGGCGTAGGGCACGAGCAGCTCGACCGAGGTGGTGAGGGCCCGCAGCCGGTCGGAGATGGCCTGGAGCAGGTCCTCGGCGCCCTCGCCGGTGCGGCCCGAGACGGCCACGGAGCCGGGGTGCCGGTCGACCAGCCGCTTCCACTCCTCGGTGGCGTCGCGCTTGTTGAAGGCGATCAGCTCGGGCACCTCGCCGGCGCCGATCTCGCCCAGCACCTCCCGCACCGCCGCCATCTGGTGCTCGGGATCGGGGGCCGAGGAGTCGACGACGTGGACGAGGAGGTCGGCCTCGGCGGCCACGTCCAGCGTCGACCGGAAGGCCTCGACGAGCTGGTGCGGCAGCTTGGCGATGAAGCCGACGGTGTCGGTGGCCAGCACGCCCTCGCCGCCGGGCAGCTCGAGCCGCCGGGTGGTGGCGTCGAGGGTGGCGAAGAGCCGGTCCTCGACGTGGACGTCGGCCTCGGTGAGCTGGTTGAGCAGGGTGGACTTGCCGGCGTTGGTGTAGCCGACGAGGGCGACGTGGGTGACCCGGCTCCGGCTGCGGGCCTTGCGCTGCGTCTCCCGGTGCTGGGCGATGTCCCGGAGGTCGGCCTCCAGCTTGTGGACCCGGCGCAGGACGCGCCGGCGATCGACCTCGAGCTGGGTCTCGCCGGGGCCACGCCGGGCGCCCAGGCCACCGCCGCCGCCACCGGCCTGCTGCGACAGGTAGCCGCCCTTGCCCCGGAGGCGGGGCAGCCGGTAGCGGTGCATGGCCAGCTCGACCTGGGCCTTGCCCTCCTGGCTGGATGCGTTCTGGGCGAAGATGTCGAGGATCACCGCGGTGCGGTCGATCGCCGTCCGGCCCAGGGCCTTCTCGAGGTTGTTCTGCTGGGCCGGGCTGAGCTCGTCGTCGAACACGACGGTGTCGCAGTCGACCGCCTCGGCCAGCTCCCTCAGCTCCTCGACCTTGCCCTTGCCGATGTAGGTGGCCGGCTCGGGCCGGGTCCGGCGCTGGACGACCCGGCCGACGACGTCGGCTCCGGCCGTGTCGACCAGCAGCTCCAGCTCGTCCAGGCCGGCCTCGGTGTCGTCGTCCAGGTGCGGCGGCAGGGTCACGCCGACCAGGAGGATCTTCTCCCGGAAGGTGCGCTCGATGAAGGCACCGGTGGTGCCGCCGTAGTCGCCGAAGGCACCGCGGTGGCTCTCCTCCGGCTGCTGCGGCCGCTCGTCGGTCGGGTCGCTCATGCGTCCACCTCCACCGTGGCGATCCGGACCGACGGCCCGTGCAACGTCATCCGCTCCCCCACCTCGACCTCGACGTCGCCGCCGGGCATGTGCACGGTGACCCGGTCGCCGACCAGGCCCCAGGCGTGGGCGGCGTGGGCGGCGGCGGTGGCACCGGTCCCGCAGGCGAGGGTGGCGCCGGCGCCCCGCTCCCAGATCTCCATGTCGAGCTCGTCGGTGGCGCCCGCCGTGGGGGCGACGGCGTGGACGTTGATCCCGGCGTCGTAGCCCGCCTCCCAGTGCGGGCCGAACCGGAGGGCGTCCGTCTTGGCCGGGTCGTCGACGAGCAGCACGAGGTGCGGGTTGCCCATGTCGACGGTGACGCTGCGCCGGGGCTCGGCGGCCAGGGCGATGGGATCGCCGACGGCCTCGGCCGGCGCCCGATCGGCGGTGGGACCGGGCCCGGCGGGCCCCATGTCGACCGCCGCGATCACGGTGGCGGCGTCCGGGCCCGGACGGACCGTCACGGTCCGGGGGCCGCCGTCGGTGGCGATGCGCAGCTCGACGGGCCGGCCCTCGGCGTGGGCGCCCCGCCGGTCGACCTCGGCCTGGGCCAGGCAGCGGATGCCGTTGCCGCTCATCTCGGCCCGGCTGCCGTCGGCGTTGAAGAGGGTCATGACCAGGTCGGCGTCGGGATCGTCGGTGACGCCGAGGAGCAGCCCGTCGGCGCCGACGCCCGTGTGGCGATCGCACCAGCGGACGGCGTGGTCCGGGGTGATGGCGGCCAGCTCCGCCCCCGTGCCGAGCAGCACGAGGAAGTCGTTGCCGAGCCCGTGGTGCTTGGTGAGGCGGAACGTCATGGGCGCCCAGTCTCGCAGCCCGGGCGTCCGATGCCGCCCCCTTTGCCCGTCGGCGGTCGTCGTGCCGGTCGTGCCGGTCGTGCCGGTCAGAGGTCGAGGCCGTAGCAGCGGGAGAGGTGCTCGCCGCAGTACTGGCCGTACGGGGCGACCGGCGCCCACCCCTCCGAGACGTAGAGGGCCATGGCCTCGGGCTGGCGGGTGCCCGTCTCCAGCACGACCTTGGCGTACCCCAGCTCGACGGCCACCGCGACGAGCCGGCGGAGCAGCGTCCGGGCCACGCCCCTCCCCCGGGCCGACGGGGCGACGTACATCCGCTTGATCTCGGCGATCGACGGGTCGCCACCCGGCAGCGGGCGGACCGCCCCGCAACCGATCGGCTCGCCGTCGAGCCACGCCACGACGAAGGCGCCCCGGGGCCGCACGACGGTGGCCGGGTCGACGTGCCACGCCGGGTCGTCGGGGGCGGCGGCGGCCGGGGCCGGGCGGGCACCGGGGACGTGGATGGCCTCCGGCGGCGGGTCGTCCGGCAGCTCGGGCGGGTCGTAGCGGTCCTCGATGTCGGCGATGCAGGCCGCGACCAGGCTCGCGCCCGGCTCCTCCTCCCAGCCCTGCTCCACCAGCACCAGGCCGTCCACCCGGTCGCCCGTCGTCGGCTGGCCCGCCGTCGGTTCGGTCGTCGTCACCCGCCCAGTGTGGCGAGGGCCGACCCGATCCCGGCCACGACTTCGTCGGCCACCTCGGCCGGGTCGGTGGCGTCGAACCAGCGGATCCGGGGATCCCGCCGGAACCAGGCCCGTTGGCGGCGGGCGAAGCGGCGGGTGCGGCGGATCGCCTCGTCGAGGGCGTCGTCGAGGGTCGTCTCGCCCCGGCGGTGGGCGATCAGCTCGCGGTAGCCCAGGGCCTGGGCCGCCGTCCGGCTGAGCGGGCGGTCGAGGGCGAGCAGGGCGTCGACCTCGGCGAGGAAGCCGGCCTCGACCTGGGCGTGGTAGCGGGCCTCGATCCGCCCCGCCACCACCTCGGACGGGAGGCGAATGCCGACCTGCGGGACCGTCTCGGGGTGGGCCTCCAGCCCGGGCCCGTAGGACGAGAACGGGCGACCGCTGCCGAGGGTGACCTCGAGGGCCCGGACGACCCGGCGCCGGTTGTCGGGCTCCATCCGCGACGCCGCCAGCGGGTCGAGCTCCTGCAGCCGGCGGTGGAGGGCCCGGGTGTCGGGCTCGGCCTCCAGCTCGGCCCTGGCCTCCGGGTGCTGCCCCGGGATGTCGAGACCGTCGATCACCGCCCGCAGGTAGAGGCCGGTGCCCCCGACGAGGACGGCCCGCCGGCCCCGGGCCGCGACGTCGGCCAGGACCTCGGCGGCCGCCTGCTGGAAGCGGGCCAGCGACCACTCCTCCCAGGGGTCGGCGACGTCGATCAGGTGGTGCCGGACCTCGGCCTGCTCGGCCGCCGTCGGCGTGGCCGTGCCGATGTCCATCCCCCGGTAGACCTGCATCGAGTCGATGCTGACCAGCTCGACGTCCGGGAGGGACCGGGCCGCGGCCAGGGCCAGCGCCGACTTCCCCGACGCCGTCGTCCCCACCAGCGCCACCGCCGGACCCGGCAGCGGGGGACGTCCGGGATCTGCGGGACGTCCGGGATCGGCGGGACGTGCGGGATCGGCAGGACGGGCAGGACGTGCGGGCGTCGACTCGTCCACCCGCCCATGATGCGCCGTCCCACCCTCGCACCCCCCATCCCCACTGCCGCCAGCGGGGGCGGCGGGCGAGGGGTAGGTTCCCGGGACCCGCACGCACGACGGGGCGGTTGCCGGGCGGCAGCCGGGCGCCCGGGCCGATCCACCCAGGAGGTCGACGTGCAACCGGATCTGTCCCGCCGTCTCGGCGCCGAGCTGCTCGGCACGTTCTGGCTCGTCCTCGGAGGGTGCGGCACCGCGGTGCTCGCCGGCCGAGAGGTCGGGTTGCTCGGCGTCTCGCTGGCCTTCGGGCTCACCGTCCTCACCGGGGCCTACGCCCTGGGCCACATCTCGGGTGGCCACTTCAACCCCGCCGTCACGATCGGCCAGGTCGTCGCCCGCCGCTTCCCCGCCCGCGACGCCCTGCCGTACGTGGTCGCCCAGGTCCTCGGGGCCGTCATCGCCGCCGCCGTCCTCCTCGTGATCGCCGACGGCCGCCCCGACTTCAGCGCCGACGGCAACTTCCTCGCCGCCAACGGCTTCGGCTCCGACGGCTCGCCCGAGGGCTACAGCCTGCTCGCCGCCCTGGTCACCGAGGTCGTCCTGACCTTCGTGTTCCTGATGGTGATCCTCGGCGCCACGGACCGCCGGGCCCACCCCGCCCTGGCCGGCGTGGCCATCGGCCTGGCCCTCACCCTGATCCACCTCATCTCGATCCCGGTCACCAACACGTCGGTGAACCCGGCCCGGTCGATCGGCCCCGCCATCCTCGTCGGTGGCACCTGGCTGGAGCAGCTGTGGCTGTTCGTCGTCGCTCCGCTGGCCGGGGGTGCCCTGGCCGGCCTCGTCTACCCACTCGTCTTCGGCGAGGCCACCGGCGACACCAGCGCCGCCTGACCCGGTCCTTCAGGCGGAGGCGACGGGGATGCGGGTGCGGTGCGTCGCCGACGCCACCAGGTCGACCATCTCGCCCCGCAGGTGGTGGGCGGCGGCATCGGTGATGCGCACGGTGGCGTAGGTGCCGACCCGCAGCGGGGTGGGCGAGGCGAAGTGGACCAGCTTGTTCTGGCCGGTGCGCCCGGTCAGGACCGACGGGTCCTTGCGGGACGGGCCCTCGACCGCGACCTCCTCGACCCGGCCGATCCGGGCCCGGTGCCGGGCGACGGCCGTCCGCTCCACCACGACCCGCAGCCGCTCGAACCGCTCGGCGACCACCTCGGCCGGGACCTCCCGATCGGCCATGGTGGCCGCCTCCGTCCCGGGCCGGGACGAGTAGATGAAGGTGTAGGCCGAGTCGTAGTCGGCCTCGGCCGCCACCTCGAGGGTGCGGGCGAAGTCGTCGTCGGTCTCGCCCGGGAAGCCGACGATGATGTCGGTGGTGATGGCCAGGTCGTCGATCTCGCGCCGGGCCCGATGCACCTTCTCGAGGTAGCGCTCGGCGGTGTAGCCCCGGTGCATGGCGGCCAGCACCCGGTCGCTGCCCGACTGGAGCGGGAAGTGGAGGTGCGGCATCACGGTCGGGACCTCGGCCATCGCCGCGATCGTCTCGGGGCGGAGGTCCTTCGGGTGGGGGCTCGTGTAGCGGACCCGACGGATGCCCTCGACCGCGCCGGCGGCGCGCAGCAGGTCGGCGAACAGCGGACGGACCTTCGTCGTGCCGTCCTCCTTGCGCGCCGCCAGGGTGATGTCCCGGCCGTAGGAGTTGACGTTCTGGCCGAGCAGGGTGATCTCGGTGACGCCCTCGCCGGCCAGCCGCCGCACCTCGTCGACCAGGGCGTCGAAGGGCCGGCTCATCTCGGCGCCCCGCACGGCGGGGACGATGCAGAAGGCGCAGCTGTTGTCGCACCCGACCTGGATCGTGACCCAGGCCCGGTGGCCGTGGTCGCGCCGCACCGGTAGGGCCGAGGGGAACATGGTGGCGTCGTCGGCCACCGCGGCGTCGAGGATCTCGGTGATCGGCCCCTCGGTGCGGGCCCGCTCGACCAGCTCGGCCGCCCGGTGGACGTTGTGGGTGCCGAGCACGACGTCGACGTAGGGCGCCCGGGCCCGGACCTGGTCCCGGTCCTTCTGGGCCAGGCACCCGCCGACCACGATCTGCAGGTCGGGGCGGGCGTCCTTGCGGGACTTCAGGTGGCCGAGCGTGCCGTACAGCTTGTTGTCGGCGTTCTCCCGGATGCAGCAGGTGTTGAGCACGATGACGTCGGCATCGTCCTCGCTCTCGGCCGGGGCGTAGCCGTCCGCCTCCATCTGCCCGGCGATCCGCTCCGAGTCGTGCTCGTTCATCTGGCACCCGAAGGTGCGGACGAGGTAGCGACGAGGCGTCGGTTCGGCGGCAGGGTCGGCGACGGACATGGCCCCCCGATCCTACGGGTGTCCCGCGAACGGCACCCCAACCACCAGGCGCCGGCGGCTGGATGGAGGGAGCACGGTCGTGGACCCCGTCGAGACCGTGCGCGCTCCCGTCAGGACGACGGCGGGAAGCGGGCCACGCCGCCGCCCGGAGTGCCGACCCACAGCTCGCCCGAGACGAGCCGAACCGTCCAGCTCTCGTACGCCGGGCTCACCGGCACGACCAGGCTGCGGCCGTCGTCGAAGGACACCTCCAGCTCGCCGGCCGCCGTGGCCCGAGCCGTCACGACCCGTGCCCCGAACAGTGGCAGGGCCTCCCCGACCTCCCACGCGTCGTCCCCGGGTGGCACGAGGACGGTCGACCCGTCGGGCCTGGTCAGGTGGCACGGCTCCTCGATCACGACCATGCCGCCGTCGGCGAGGAGGAGCGTGAGCCGGTGATCGACCTCGATGCGGGTCACCCGAGGGTCGGCGAAGGCGAACGTGACACCGTCGGACGGCCCGATCGTCCCGTACGTCGTCCCCATGACCCCAGCCTCGTCGCCCGGGCTCCGCCGGGGCGACCTGTGGCGGCGGGACGGCCTGCGGGGCTACCAGCCGTCGGGGGTGTGCTGGTCGCCGCTGCGGGCGGTGTGGTGCGACGGGCGACCGGGGTCGTCGGGGCTGATCGACCGTCGCTCCCGATCCTCCAGCCGGAGGCGCAGGGCGGTGCGTTGCTCGCCGTCGATCTCGATGTCGGCGAACGATGGCGTCACCACGATGTCGAGACCGCCGGCGGACAGGATGCCGCGAGCGATCACCGACGCCTTGGTCGCCTGGTTGAGGGCACCGGCACCGACCACCTGCATCACCACCGCGCCTGAGCTGCGGATGGCGCCTGCGATGGCTCCGGCGACCGAGTTGGGGTTCGACTTGGTGGAGACCTTGAGGATCTCCACCTCAGCTGCGGCGGGCACGGGAGCGTCTTTCGACACGCATGGCACCGATCCTCCCCAGGTCGGACGCTCCTGACCCCTCTGACCTCGATCACCCTGTCGGGTGACGGGCCGACAGGGGCGGCAGAGCCCGCCCGGGAGGGTGCACCGGGCGGGCTCCGACGTGGGGTCGGCAGGGTGGGCGACGGACATGTGGGGCAGGTTCGTCGCCCACCCGGCCGGGGGGACGCCAGCGCTCGGAAGACCGGGAGCCGGCGCGATCAGGTTTCGGATGGGTGCCCCGAGCCGACAGAGGCGGGACCGCAAGCCGCCCGGGTCACGACCTCGGGACGACCGGGGCGGGACCTCGGGACGTCTGGACGAGGTCCGGAGGCCCGGCCCCGACCCGGGTGGTCACCAGGTCGGGACTGGGATGCCCGGACGGGGTGACTCAGTCGTCGAGGCTGATGGGCTCGTCGTCGAGGTCGGTCATGAGGTCGTCGGCCTCGTCCTCGACACCGATGCCCATCTCCCGGCGGATCCGCTCGGACACCTCGACCATGATCTCGGGGTTGGTGTTGAGGAAGCCCTTGGCGTTCTCCCGGCCCTGGCCGAGCTGCTCGCCCTCGTAGGTGTACCAAGCCCCGGACTTCTTGATGATCCCGAGGTCGACACCGATGTCGAGCACCGAGCCCTCACGGCTGATGCCCTTGCCGTACATGATGTCGAACTCGCACTGCTTGAACGGCGGGGCGACCTTGTTCTTCACCACCTTGACCCGGGTGCGGTTGCCGACGACCTCGACACCGTCCTTGATCGACTCGATGCGGCGGATGTCGATCCGGACCGACGAGTAGAACTTCAGCGCCCGGCCGCCCGGCGTGGTCTCGGGCGACCCGAACATCACGCCGATCTTCTCCCGCAGCTGGTTGATGAAGATGCAGATCGTCTGGGTCTTGTTGAGGCTGCCGGTGAGCTTGCGGAGGGCCTGGGACATGAGCCGGGCCTGGAGGCCCACGTGGCTGTCACCCATCTCGCCCTCGATCTCGGCCCGGGGGGTGAGCGCCGCCACCGAGTCGATCACCACCACGTCGAGCGCCCCCGAGCGCACGAGCATGTCGCAGATCTCGAGCGCCTGCTCCCCCGTGTCGGGCTGCGAGATCAGCATCTCGTCGATGTCGACCCCGATGGCCGCGGCGTAGACCGGGTCCATGGCGTGCTCGGCGTCGATGTAGGCGCAGATGCCCCCGTTGCGCTGGGCCTCGGCCACCACGTGCATGGCGAGGGTCGACTTGCCGGAGGACTCCGGGCCGTAGATCTCGATGACACGACCCCGCGGCAGGCCACCGATGCCGAGGGCGATGTCGAGCGCCATGGCGCCGGTGGGCACCGACTCGATGGCCATCGTGCCCTTCTCGCCCATCTTCATGACGGCGCCCTTGCCGAACGCCTTCTCGATCCCGCTCATGGCGATGTCGAGCGACTTGTGACGATCCGTGGGAGCAGGGGGCATGGCGGGGTCCTTTCGAGGGTGGCCCGGGGGGATCGGACCAGCGGGTGGAGCGGCTGCGGAGGCCCGCAGCGAGCGATGGAGGGACCATACGGAGGGGGTGTGACAGCGAAGCCCCCGGGGAACGACAGGAGCGTAGTTTCGAACAGTCGTTCGTGGCAAGGACCCCTGCCGGTCCCGGCCCTACCCCCAGGTCAGGAGGACCGTGGCCAGCACCACCAGCACCGCTCCGAACACCACCTCGAGCCGCTGCGGGTCCACCCGCAGGGCGGTGCGGGCCCCCACTGCGGCCAGCGGCACCGAGGCCGAGCCGAAGGCCAGCACCAGGCCCCAGTCGATGTGGCCCAGGGCGGCGTGGGCCACCGTCCCCGGCACGGCCAGCGCCGCCGACACCGCCAGCGACGTCCCCAGCGCCGGCCGCACCGGCAGCCGCAGGGCCACCAGGTACAGCGGCGCCAGCAGGAAGCCGCCGCTGTTGGCGAGCAGGCCGGCCACCAGGCCGACGGCGACGGCCACCGCCACCACGGCCGGGGCGCCGGGCGCGGTCGGCGCCGCCGGGGTCGGGGCCAGCACCGCCACCGCCTCCCGGGCACCGCCGAGCTCCCGGGCACCACCGACGTCCCCCGCACCGCCGACCACCCGGGCACCGCCGACGGCCCCGGCACCGCCGAGCTCCCAGGGGCTACCCGCCTCTCGGGGACCGCCGACGTCCCCCGCACCGCCGGTCTCCGGGGCACCACCTGTCAATCGCTCCCCCGCGCCGTGCCGTCCCAGGGGGCCCGTGCGGGCATCGACCGGGTCGCCGTCGATGTCGACGCCATCGCCGTGATCGCCGTCGTCGGGGGTGCGGCGCGCCAGCCCACGGCGGGCGCCGACCAGGATGCTCACGCCGAGCCCGGCGACCAGGACGTCGGTCGCCACCACCAGGGACTCGGCAGCGATCCATCGGGTCGCCGCCGCCCCGACCAGGGTGGCGGGCAGGCCGACCGCCACCGACCACCACAGGACCCGCCGGTCGATGTGGCCCCGGCGGCCGTACTGCCGCGCCGCCAGGAGCGTCCCGGGGATCGTGGCCGGGAGCGGGCTGGCCACGGCGACGATGGCCGGGATGCCGAGGGCGGCGAGCACGGGCGTGGCGAGGGCGGACCCGCCCTTGCCGAACAGGCCGCCGAGGAAGCCGGTGACGGCACCGACGAGGAGCACGACGAGGAGGGTCGAGAGGGGCACCCGCCCATGGTGAGGCACCTGCCTTCATCGATCAAAGTGCTTGAACCAATGGGTGCCATATGATGGACGTATGGAGCTTCGCCAGCTGCAGCACGCCATCGCCGTGGTCGACGAGGGCGGCTTCACCGCGGCCGCCGACGCCGTCGGCATCACCCAGCCGGCCCTGTCGCAGTCGATCGCCGCCCTCGAGCGCACGCTCGGCGTCCAGCTCTTCGTGCGCGGCCGCCAGGTCGCCCTCACCTCCGCCGGCGAGGCCTTCCTCGGCCCCGCCCGGCAGGTCCTGCGTGACGCCGCCGCCGTGCGGGACGCCGCCGCCGAGGTGGCCGAGCTGCGTGCCGGCCGGCTCGACCTCGTCGCCCTGCCCACCCTGGCCGTCGACCCCCTCGCCGACCTGGTCGGTCGGTTCCGGGCGGCCCATCCCGGCGTGACGGTGCGGGTCGCCGCCCCCGACCTGCGCGTCGCCGTGCTCGACCAGGTGCGCCGGGGCGACGCCGAGCTGGGTCTGGCCGAGGTGGTCGACCTGCCGGCCGGTCTCGACGTCCGCCCCGTCGCCAGCCAGGAGGTCGTGCTGGTGGCGCCGCCGGGCACCCGTCTGGCCCAGAGCCGGCGGGTCCCCCGCCAGCGCCTGGGCGAGCTCGACCTGATCAGCACACCGATCGGCACGTCCACCCGCAGCCTGCTCGACGACGCCTGCGCCGGCGCGGGCGTCGAGCCGCGCGTCGTGGTCGAGACCGCCCACCGGGAGGCGCTGGCCCCGCTCGTCGTCGCCGGGGCCGGCGCCGCCCTCCTCGCCGCGCCCCAGGCCCGCCAGGCCGCGGCGGGCGGAGCGGTCGTCGCCCGGCTCGACCCTCCCCTGCGGCGCGACGTCGGCTTCCTCCACCGTCGCGGCCCCCTCTCCCCCGCCGCCCGCGCCCTCCTCGACCTGGCCCCGACGCCCGACTAGGGGTGGGTCACGACCGTCGGCGGCCGGAGGTCGCCGGGCGGCAGGTCCTCGGCCGGGATCGGCGCACCGGGCACCACCGGCAACGGCACGACGCCGGCCCAGACGGGCAGGTCGAGGTCGCGCTCGTCGTCGATCGGCCCCCCGGTCCTGACCTTCACCGCGGCGTCGGCCAGCGGCACCTCGAGCAGCAGGGTCTGACGGGTCTCGGTCCGGTCGGGGGCGCGGACGTCGGCCGAGCGGCCCGGGGTGGCGTGGTCGACGAGCACGGCGAAGCCCTCCGCCAGGGCGTCGGGATCGGTCACCCGGGTGGCGATGCCACGGATGACGACGCTGCGGTAGTTGACCGAGTGGTGGAAGGCCGAGCGGGCCAGGACGATCCCGTCGACGTGGGTCACCGCCACGCAGACCGGGAACCCCACCGCGCCGTGGCGCATCAGCCGGGACGCCACCGAGCCGTGGAGCAGCAGGCGGTCGCCCTGGCGGCCGTAGACCATCGGGATGACGGTGGGGTCGTCGCCGTCGGCGATGCCCACGTGGGCGACGAAGCCGGCGTCGAGCACGGCGTGGACCGCCGCCTCGTCGTAGCGGGCCCGATCGGCGGCCCGCCGGACCGTGCTCTCCGCCGACGGGGGCGGGGCCGGGGGCTCGGGCAGGGGCGGCAGCGGCGTCGTGGTCACCGGGAGATCGTCGCGTGCGGTCTCCCCGCCCTGCCCGTGAGTTCCCGGCGCGGCGGCCGCGAGATGGCGTAGGGTGCCGCGCACTGCCTGGGCACAGGCGGAACTCGGCGGAGCGTGGGGCGATGGTCGCCCGCGCCACGTCGAGCTGGGCCCGGCACCGGCGGGGACCGACCGGTCCCGTGCTCCCACGTGACCCAGGAGGTCCACATGACCAACCCATCCCACCACGCGGCCGACCCGGCCCACCCCACCGATCCGACCGGCCCCGCCGGGACGACCCCAACGGCTCCTGGCCGACGGTGCCGTTCCGCTCGTGCCGTGGTCGTGGTGGTGGCCATCGCCATCGGGGCGCTGGCGGCGTGCCAGCCGATCGTCGTCACCGCTGACGGGGTCGAGTCGCAGGCGACGATGGCCGCCTCGCCCACCACGGTCGTGGTCGGGGGCCGGTCCGTCGCCGCCGTCGAGATCCGGTCTCGCGACTGCCACACCGTCCGCTACGAGGGCGAGGGTGCGCCGGTGGGCGACCTCCACCTCCGCCCGGTGGCCCACGTCGTGGACGCCGACGGCACCGTGCTGTTCTCCAACGGGCGGGCGCCCGGCAGCGAGGACCACGTCGCCCCGCCCGGGTCCCGGGTCATCGACGGCGGCACCGGCGACGCCCACCGCATCCTCGTGCCGGTGGCCGGGGCGACGCTGCCGCTGACGATCGGCGCGTCCTGCACGCTGTACCCCGGCGCCGGCTCGGGCGGTCCCTTCGGCACCTGGTCCTTCCCGACCTGCACGGCGTGGCGCCGGATCTGCAACCCGACCGAGCCCGGCGAGGGCGTGTGGTCCGACTGACCAGCAAGTCGCCGCGACCGAACGGAGCGAGACGGCTCAGGCGGGGATGACCAGCTCGGGCTTGACGGTGTCGCCCTTGTGGGCCTGGTAGACGGCACGGAGGACGCCCGTGTCGTCGACCACGGCCCACGGCCCGTCGCCGTCGGCGCCGAGCGCAGCCCGGTCGAGGACCTTGCCGTGGCCGACGGCGATGGCCACGTCGCCGGCGACCTCCAGGGTCGGCAGGTGGGCCACCGCAGCCGACACCGGCAGCAGCGCCTCGGGGGTCAGCGCCTCCAGGGCGACCGCCTGGTCGAGGCCGAAGCCGCCCACCGCCGTGCGCCGCAGGGCCCGGAGGTGGGCGCCACCACCCAGCAACCGACCCAGGTCGGCGGCCAGGGAACGGACGTAGGTGCCCGACGAGCACTCGACCTCGGCCCGCAGGACCAGCGGGTCGTCCGTGGCCGAGAGCGAGAAGCGGTGCACGGTGACGGGCCGCGCCTCGCGCTCGACCTCGACGCCCTCCCGGGCCAGCTCGTGGAGCCGGCGGCCGTCGACCTTGAGGGCCGACACCATCGGCGGGACCTGCAGGATCGGGCCGGTCAGCGAGGCGGCGGCGACGGCCCGGGCCTGGTCCAGCGTCACGCCGGTCATGTCGTGGGTGGCCGTGACCTCACCGGCGGCGTCGAGCGTCGCGGTCTCGACGCCGAGGACGATCTCGGCCTCGTAGGCCTTGCCCAGCGCGGTCAGGTACCGGAGCAGGCGGGTGGCCTTGCCGACGCCCAGCACGAGCACGCCGGTGGCGTCGGGGTCGAGGGTGCCCGAGTGGCCGACCTTGCGGGTGCCGAGCAGGCCCCGGCTCTTGGCCACGACGTCGTGGCTGGTCCACTCGGCCGGCTTGTCGACGACGGCCACGCCGTCGGGCCCACCGGGCCGGGAGCCACGCGCCACGCCGGGCCTAGGAGGTGGCCGACGTCGGCGAGGACGACGGCTCGTCGGCCTGCAGGCCCCGGAGCACGTCGTCGATGCGGGCCGCCGAGCGGACGACCGGGTCCGGGGCGAAGGTCAGCCGGGGCGTGCCCTTGAGCCGGGTCTCCCGGTTGATGATCGCCTGGAGGCGGGGCCGCAGCTCCTCGAGAGCCTCGATGACCTCCTCGTCGGCCTCGGCCCCGGCGAGCACGTCGTAGTGGACGACGGCATGGGCCAGGTCGGCCTCGCACTGGACGTTGGTGACGGCCACGTCGACCAGGCGGTCGTCGTCGATGTCCTGGAGGGCCTCGGCCACGACCTCCCGGAGGAGCTCGTTGACCCGGACCATGCGCGGGTACTGCCGCTTGGGGTTCGTTCGCTTCGGCATCAGGTGTCCTCCTCCATCCAGGCCCGGCGGGCGTCGATCACCTCGACGCCCGGGCGGGACCACACGAACCGCTCGACCTCGTCCAGCACTTGCTCCACCTGGGTGGCGCTGGCGCTCACGGCGGCGAAGCCCAGCGAGCTGCGCTGCCACGTGTCCTGGTGGTCGATCTCGGCGGCGCTGATCCGGAACCGGCTGCGGACCCCGTCGAGGATGGGCCGCAGCTCGGCCCGCTTGGCCTTGAGCGACCCACTGGCCGGGATGTGCAGCTCCAGCAGCAGCGAACCGACCACCATGCGTGCACCCTAGGCGGTGCCCGTCCGGGACACGCCCTGGGTTCCGACGAGGGCCGGAGCCCCCGGCACTACGTCCGGGGGATCTCCCGCTCCTCGAAGGTCTCGATGATGTCGCCCTGCTTGAGGTCCTGGAAGTCCGAGAGGCCGATGCCGCACTCGTAGCCGGCGGCGACCTCGCGGGCGTCGTCCTTGAACCGCTTGAGCGACTGGATCGAGCCCTTCCAGATGATGGTGCCCTCGCGCAGGAAGCGGACCTTCGAGCCACGGGTGATGGTGCCGTTGGTGACGTAGCAGCCGGCGATGGCGCCGATGCGGGGGACCCGGAAGATCTCCCGGACCTCGGCCTCGCCGGTCACGACCTCCTCGAACTCCGGCGCCAGCATGCCGACCATCGCGCTCTCGATGTCCTCGATGAGCTTGTAGATGATCTCGTAGGTCCGGATCTCGACGCCCTCCTGGGCGGCGAGCTCGCGGGCCAGCCGGTCCGGGCGGACGTTGAAGCCGATGATCGTGGCGTTGGTGGCCACGGCCAGCTGGATGTCGTCCTTGGTGACACCGCCGACGCCGCGACGGGCGAAGGCGAGCTTGACGTCGTCGCGCTCGAGCCGCTTCAGGCTCTCGGTGACCGCCTCGAGCGAGCCGTTCACGTCGGCCTTGATGATCAGGTTGAGCGTCGCCGCCTCGCCGGCCTGGATCTGGCTGAAGATGTCCTCCAGCTTCATGCCGCCACCGGAGACAGCGGCCGACCCGGAGATCGACGCCACCCGCTGGTAGTGCTCGCGCTGGTCGGCGACCTGGCGGGCGGTCTTGTCGTCGGGGGCGACCACGAAGTCGTCGCCGGCGACGGCCACGTCCGACAGGCCGAGGACCTCGACCGGGGTGGACGGGCCGGCGGACTTGATCTGCTTGCCCTTGTCGTCGATCAGGGCCCGGACACGGCCCCAGGCCGCACCGGCGACGAGCGGGTCGCCGACCTTGAGGGTGCCGCGCTCGACGAGCAGGGAGGCCACGGGGCCACGGCCCACGTCGAGGTGCGACTCGAGGACCACGCCCTTGGCCCGCCCCTCGGGGTTGGCCGCCAGCTCCTCGATGTCGGCCACGACGAGCAGCTGCTCGAGCAGGTCGTCGATGCCCAGGTTCTGGAGGGCGGAGACCTCGACCATGATCGTGTCGCCGCCCCACGCCTCGGGGACCAGGCCCCGCTCGGCCAGCTGGCTCATGACCCGCTGGGGATCGGCGCTCTCGCGGTCGATCTTGTTGATGGCCACGACGATGGGGACACCCGCCGCCTTGGCGTGGTCGAGGGCCTCGATCGTCTGGGGCATGACGCCGTCGTCGGCGGCGACCACCAGCACCACGATGTCGGTGGCGTCGGCGCCCCGGGCCCGCATGGCCGAGAAGGCCTCGTGGCCGGGGGTGTCGATGAAGGTGATCAGACGACCTTCCTTCTCGACCTGGTAGGCGCCGATGTGCTGCGTGATGCCACCGGCCTCGCCGGCGACCACGTTGGCGTTGCGGATCTGGTCGAGGAGCTTGGTCTTGCCGTGGTCGACGTGGCCCATCACGGTGATGACCGGCGGGCGCTCGACGTAGCCCTCGTCGTCCTCGTCGTCGTCGAACTCCTCGACGCCCAGGCGCTTCCGGAGCTCGACCTCCTCCTCCTCACCGGGATCGGCGAGGCGGACGTCGGCGCCGACGTCGATGGCGAACATCTCGATCATCTCGTCGGTGAGGGACTGGGTCGCGGTGACCATCTCGCCCTCGGCCATGAGGAAGCGGACCACGTCGGCCGCCGTCCGGTTGAGCTTGGGACCGATCTCCTGCGGGGTCGACCCGCGCTCGATGACGACCTCGCCCTCGGGGACGGGAGCCTCTGCCGGGGTGTACTCCGGCATGTCCATGGGCCGCAGCTCTTCGCGGTTGCGACGACGACGCCCCTTCCGGCGCGGGGGCCGGCGACCGGCCGGGCCGCCGGGACGGCCGGGGCCGCCACCAGGGCCACCACCGGGAGGCGGCGGACCGCCCATCGGGCCACCGGGACGGCTCGGGCCGCCACCGGGACGGGCACCGGGGCCACCGGGACGACCCGGGCCACCGGGACGGCCGGGACCACCCGGGCGGGCGGGCGCCGGGCCGCGGCCACCCATGCCGGGGGGCGGCGGGATCGGGCGACCCGACATGCCGCGCGGCGGGCCGGGCGGCGGCGGGATCGGCTTGCCGGTGACGCTGCGGGGCGCCTTGTGGGGCGAGGGGCGGGGCGGCGGGGCCGGACGGGGGCCACGGGCCTGCGGGGCGCCGGCGCCGGGCCCTCCCTGACCACCGGCACCAGGGCCGGAGGG
>JBQGCF010000348.1:0-5845 GCA_052038315.1 Iamia sp. | reverse complement strand
GGGCACCCTGCCGGCCGCGCCGCCGCCTCCCGGTGATCGCAGCGGCCGCCTGCTGTCCGCCGTGGTCGGCGGGCTGGTGGGCGCGGTGGTCGCCGCCCTGGTGGCCGCCGGCCTGGTCCTGGCCACCGACGACGACACGATCCGGGCCACCGCGCCCCCCACCACCGAGGGCGGTGGCGGCAGCGGCGACATGGGCGTCGGCGAGGACCTCGACATCCAGACCCTCCTCGACCAGGTCCAGCCGACGGTGGTCTCGGTGTACACGACCACGGCGCAGGGCGGGGCGGCCGGCAGCGGCTTCGTCTACGACGCCGCCGAGGGCTACATCCTCACCAACGCCCACGTCATCGCCGAGGCCGACGACATCTCGGTCACCTTCTTCAACGGCTCCGCCCAGGGTGCCGAGCTGGTCGGGGCCTACCCCGACGAGGACGTGGCCCTGCTGCGGGTCGAGGACGTGAGCGGGCTGCAGGCCGCCACCATGGGCTCGTCCAACGCGCTGCGCGTCGGCGAGGACGTGGTCGCCATCGGCAACGCATTCGGCCTGGGCGGCAAGCCCAGCGTCACCACCGGCATCGTGTCGGCCCTCAACCGCAACATCGACCAGTTCAGCGGGCTGATCCAGACCGACGCCGCCATCAACCACGGCAACTCGGGCGGTCCGCTGCTGAACTCGCGGGGCCAGGTCGTCGGGATCAACACGGCCGTGCTGCCCGATGCCGACAACATCGGCCTGGCCCTGGCCATCGACAACGTCCTGCCCCTGGTCGAGGAGCTGCGCGACAGCGCCGGCGGGGTCGTCGACACCCCGACCCTGGGCGTGTCGGCCCAGCCCCTCGCCGGCGCCGACGTGCCCCAGGAGCTGATGGACCAGTTCGGCATCACCGAGCAGGCCGGGCTGATCGTGTTCGAGGTCTCGGGCGGGGCCGAGGAGGCCGGGCTGGCCCGGGGCGATGTCATCCGGGAGGTCGAGGGCCAGGTCACCGACACCCTCCAGGACCTGCGCGCCGTCCTCCGCCAGCACGCCGCCGGCGACACCGTGACCGTCGGCTACGACCGGATGGGCGAGCGCCAGCAGGTCGAGGTCACGCTGACCGAGTAGGTAGGGTGTCCGGCCGCGACACCGAGGAGAAGACGTGACCTACACCGAGCTGGAGCGCGACCCGAACGAGCCCCCCCGGGGCCATGCGCGCGTGGTCTACCTCGGTCCGGTCGCGCCGCACTGGGAGATCCAGTCGGACTTCGGCGACCGGGCCCTGATCGACGCCTTCCGCGACCGGGTCCAGGCCCGTCTGCAGCTCGTCCCGCCCCACGACCCGCAGTTCCGGCGCAACCGTGAGCGGGTCATCCGTGACGCCGAGCGCGAGAACCTGCTGCTCGACTGGGACCTGGGCCAGCCCGAGGACGACTAGCCCGTGACCGACGGCGACGGTCGGCGGACCATCGGGATCGACCTGGGTGGCACCAAGGTGCTGGCCGGGACGGTCGGCGCCGACGGCACCGTCGGCGAGCGGGTCAAGCGCCCGACGCCCACCGAGGGCCCCGAGGCGGTGGCGAGCGCGATCGCCGAGATGGTCGACGAGCTGGGCGGCGCCGACCGCATCGGCGTCGGCACCCCGGGCTACGTCGCCCCCGGCGGGGTGGTGGCCGGCGTGCCCAACCTGGTCGGCTGGATCCCGCCGGTGCCGCTCGGCGACCTGCTGCGGTCCGCCACCGGGCTCGACCGGATCGCCGTCGACAACGACGTCAACGTGGGCGCCCTGGCCGAAGCCGCCCACGGCGCCGCCGCCGGTCGCGCCGACGTGCTGTGCGCCTTCATGGGCACCGGCGTGGGCGGCGGCCTGATCCTCGACGGCCGGCTGCGCCGGGGGCCGCGAGGCCTGGCCGGCGAGATCGGCCACGTCACCGTCCGGGCCGGCGGTCGCCTGTGCGGCTGCGGCGGTCGGGGCCACATGGAGGCGTACGCCGGTCGGGTGGGCATGGAGCGCGAGGCCCGTCGCCGCCACGACGCCGGCGAGGAGACCGCCCTGGTCGGGCTGGCCGGCGAGGGCCGGATGAAGTCGGGGACCTTCGCCAAGGCCCTGGAGCGAGGCGACCGGGTGGCCGAGGAGCTGATCGCCGAGGCCGTCGACGCCGTCGCCCTGGCCATCGCCGGCACCGTGATGCTGGTCGACGTCACCACCGTCGTGGTCGGCGGGGGCGTGGCCGACAAGCTGGGCGAGCCCTTCGTCGCCCGCATCGGCGCCGCCGTCGCCGCCCAGCTGGGCGATGCCCTCACCGTCGACGTCCTCCCCGCCGCCCTCGGCGACGACGCCGGCATCGTCGGCGCCGCCCGCCTGGCCCGCACCGCCTGACCGCCCGATCGACCGCCCCTGATCGCCGTTCCGTGTGCGAAAACACGCCGCACAGGTAGGAACGCGCACACGGAACGAGGGGGTGAGGTCATCTCCCGTTCACCTGACGGTCGGGGAGGGGTGGGGGGAGGGCGGTAGCCTTGGCCCGCATGACGAGCGTCGCCACCCCGCCCGACGAGGCCCCTGGCGAGCTCGACCGGCCCGCGGTGCCGGCCTACGGGCCCGAGGACCCGGAGCGGTTCATCAACCGGGAGCTGTCCTGGCTCGACTTCAACGAGCGGGTCCTGGCCCTGGCCGACGACCCGTCGATCCCGCTGCTCGAGCGGGCCAAGTTCCTGGCCATCTTCAGCCAGAACCTCGACGAGTTCTTCCAGGTGCGGGTGGCCGGGCTGCTCGACCAGGTCGCCGCCGGGATCCGCCACCGCACCCCCGACGGCCGCACCCCGGTCGAG
This sequence comes from Iamia sp., assembly GCA_052038315.1. Taxonomy (GTDB): domain Bacteria; phylum Actinomycetota; class Acidimicrobiia; order Acidimicrobiales; family Iamiaceae; genus Iamia. Next base: position 3,039 of record JBQGCF010000348.1, on the reverse strand, counting down.
CAGGTGCGCGAGCTGGCCGCCCGGGCCCGGATCCTCGTCGATCGGGAGGAGCGGCTGTTCCTCGAGAAGGTCGCCCCCGAGCTGGCCACCAACGGCATCGTGCTGTCGTCGTGGGAGGAGCTCGACGACGACGACCGGGTCCACATGGTCGGCGTGTTCGAGGACCGGATCTTCCCGGTGCTCACCCCGCTGGCCGTCGACCCCGGCCACCCCTTCCCCTACATCTCGAACCTGTCGCTCAACCTGGCCCTGACCGTGCGGGACCCGGTCACCGACGAGCGCCGCTTCGCCCGGGTGAAGGTGCCGTCGCTGCTGCCCCGCTTCGTGGTCATGCCCGACGGCGAGCGCTTCGTGCCCCTGGAGCAGGTGATCGCCGCCCACCTCGACCAGCTCTTCCCGGGCATGGTCGTCGAGGAGCACGTCGCCTTCCGGGTCACCCGCAACGCCGACCTCACCCTCGAGGAGGAGGAGGCCGACGACCTCCTCGCGGCGGTCGAGATGGAGCTGCGGCGGCGCCGCTTCGGCCGGGCGGTCCGGCTGGAGATCGACGCCCGGGCGTCCGACGAGATCCGCGAGCTGCTGATGCGCGAGCTCGACGTCGACGAGCACGCCACCTACGCCCACGTCGGCCCGCTCGACCTCGGCGGCCTGTGGGCCGTGCACGCCCTCGACCGGCCCGACCTCCAGGACGAGCCGTGGCCGCCCGTCACGCCCAGCCGGCTGTCGGCGCCCGAGGGCGAGAAGTTCGACATCTTCGCCGCCATCTCCGAGGGCGACATCCTCGTCCACCACCCCTACGACTCCTTCGCCACCTCGGTCGAGGAGCTGATCCGCAAGGCGTCGCGGGACCCCAAGGTCCTCGCCATCAAGATCGCCCTGTACCGCACGTCGGGCGACAGCCCCATCGTCCGCTCGCTGATCCGGGCCGCCGAGCGGGGCAAGCAGGTGGCGGCGCTGGTCGAGCTGAAGGCCCGCTTCGACGAGGCCAACAACATCGAGTGGGCCAAGCTCCTGGAGGAGGCGGGCGTCCACGTCACCTACGGCCTGCTCGGGCTCAAGACCCACTCCAAGGTGGCCCTGGTCGTGCGGGACGAGCCCCAGGGGATGATGCGCTACTGCCACATCGGCACGGGCAACTACAACAGCAAGACGGCGACGCTGTACGAGGACCTCGGCCTGCTGACCTGCGACGCCGCCCTCGGCGCCGACCTCACCCAGCTGTTCAACTACCTGACCGGCTACGGCCGCAACGTCCGCTACCGCAACCTGCTGGTGGCGCCGCACACGCTGCGGCCGGGCATCGTCGACCTGATCCGGGGCGAGATCGAGGCCGGGCCGGGGCGGGGCCGGATCATCATGAAGATGAACAGCCTGGTCGACGCCCAGATGATCGACGAGCTGTACGCCGCCTCCCGGGCCGGGGTCGAGATCGATCTGATCGTCCGGGGCATCTGCAGCCTGCGCCCCGGCGTCCCGGGCCTGTCGGAGACGATCCGGGTGCGCTCGATCGTCGGCCGCTACCTGGAGCACTCCCGGATCTTCTGGTTCGCCAACGGCGCCGAGGGCCAGCCGCTGGTCGCCTTCGGGTCGGCCGACCTCATGCCCCGCAACCTCGATCGCCGGGTCGAGGCCATGGCCACGCTCACCGATCCCAAGATCGAGGCCCAGGTGCGCGAGGTGCTCGACATCAACCTGGCCGACGACGCCCTGGCGTGGACGCTCCACGCCGACGGGTCGTGGGAGCCGGTGAAGGGGGAGGGTGACGTCCACGCCCACGAGCGCTTCCGCCGGATGGCCCTGGCCCGCACGCGGCGCCTCGATCCCGACGATCTGTGAGGGTGCTCGCACCTGCCAGGATGAGCCGGTGATCGAGCGCGAGGTGAAGCTGTCGGCCTGGCCGGGCTTCCGCCTGCCGGACCTCGACGGGGTGGCCAAGGGGGCCCGCACCCGCCGGCGCGAGACGGTCGACCTCGACGCCACGTACTACGACACCGCCGACCTCCGCCTCGGGCGCCGGGGCATCACCCTGCGCAACCGTCGCCGGGGGGCCCGGGAGACCTGGACGCTCAAGCTGCCGGTCGACTCCGACGAGCCGGAGGTCCTGGCCCGGGCCGAGATCGACATCCCCGGCCCGCCCGGCCCGATCCCGGCCGAGCTGCTGCTCCTCGTCGCCGCCGAGGTCCGCACCGCGCCGCTGGTGAAGGTGGCCCGGCTGATGACCGTGCGCCGCCGCACGCTCGTGCTCGACCGGGACGACCAGCCGCTGGCCGAGATCGACGACGACGAGGTCTCGGTGATGGACGGGGGCCGGGTGGCCGCCCGGTTCCGGGAGCTCGAGGTCGAGATCGCCCCCGACGCCACCGACGAGGTGGCCCTGAAGATCGTCGAGCGGCTGGTGGCCGCCGGGGCCGAGCCGGCCGGCGGGCTGCCCAAGCTGGCCCGGGCCGTCGGGCCCCGGTTCCTCGCCCCGCCCGACGCGGCGCCGGGCGAGCTGCCGGCCGAGCCCACCGCCGGTGACGTGGTGACCCACGCCCTGCGCCACGGCACCACCCGGGTGGTCGAGCACCACCCCGCGGCGGTCACCGGCGTCGACCCCGAGGGCGTCCACCAGATGCGCGTCGGGGCCCGCCGCCTGCGCTCGGACCTGCGCACCTTCCGGCCGCTGCTCGACCGCGAGATCACCGACCCGGTCCGTGACGAGCTGCGCTGGCTGGGCGAGGTGCTGGGCGCGGTGCGCGACCCCGACGTCCTCGGCGACCAGATCCGGGGCGTGGCCGCCACGGTCCTCGGGCCGGAGGACGAGGCCGTGCGGGAGAGCATCATCGGCCGGCTGGACACGGCGCGGGACGAGGCGGTGGCCGCCCTCCACGACGCCCTGGCGTCGGAGCGGTACCTGCACCTGCTCGACCGGCTGGTGGCCCTGGCCGCCGATCCGCCGCTGCGCCGGGCGGCCGACGACCCGGCCGAGGGGGTGCTGCCCGGGCTGGTGGCCAAGCCCTGGCGCGACCTGCAGAAGCAGGTCGCCGACCTGGGCGACGA
>JBQGCF010000347.1:0-3375 GCA_052038315.1 Iamia sp. | reverse complement strand
GAGCACGGCGCCGTCGGGGCGGCGTGCCGCGCTGGCGAGGGCCCACCGCTCCTCGCCCTCGTCCGGCGGGGCGAGGGGTCCCTCGCCGTGGACCGGGGCGCCGCCGGGCGGGGCCTGGGCCACGACGTCGGCGAGGGTGGCCCCGAGCGTCGCGGCCACGTGCCGACCGACCGGGTCGCCGCCGCCGAGCAGGTCGCCGAGGGCGTCGTTGGCGGCCACCCAGCGCCCGTCCCGCGCCACGCCCATGGGCCCGGGGACGATGTCGAGGACGGTGCTCGCCCGGTCGTCGGCAGGCGCTGTGCGAGCTCGGTCGCCCTCCATGGTCACCTCCCCAGCAGGTGTCAGCGGGCGCCGGCAACCTAGGCGGTCGACCAGCCCTCTGCACCGAGGGCGTGGAGGAGGAAGTCGGTGACGCGGGCCGCGGCCTCGTCGGGATCGACCTCGCCGCCCCCGACCGGCATCCGCTCCGCCCCCATCACCGCGAAGGCCATGGGGACGACGGCGTCGGGGTCGACCACCCGCAGCTCGCCGGCCTCGACGCCGGCGGCGATCACCTCGGCCAGCAGCCCGTGCAGCGGGCGGAACCGCCCCATCAGGGCACCGTGGCTCGACGGGGGGAGGGTGGCGCCGTCGAGCATCCCGGTCTCGGTGCCGGCGCCGGGCTCCTCCCGGAACTGGTGCATCTGCCGCCGGACCAGCACGGTCAGCTGCGCCGGGGCGTCGGGCGGGGCGGCGGCCATCTCCTCCCGCACGCCGGCGATGAACTCCTCGACCGAGCGCTCGACGTAGGCCATCAGCAGGGCCTCCTTGTCGGCGACGTAGCCGTAGGCGGTGTTGCGGACCATGCCGGCGCGCTCGGCGACCTGGGCGAGGGTGAGCCCGGCGTAGCCGACCTCGGCCATCAGCTCGCCGAAGGCGTCGAGCAGGGCGGTGCGCATCTGCTCCCGGTGGGCGGGGACGGACTCGGCGCGGATCCGGGGCATCGCCGTTCAGTGAACCACCTCTTGTTTATCCGACGCCGCGTCGAGAAGATGGGGGTCGTGTTCCTCGCCCTCCGGGAGCTGCGCCGGGCCAAGGCCCGCTTCGGCCTGCTGATCGCCGCCGTCGGCCTGCTGGTCTTCCTGATCCTCACCCAGCAGGCGCTCCAGGACGGGCTGCTGACCTCGTTCGTGGGGGCGATCCGGGCCCAGTCGGCGCCGGTGCTCGTCTACAGCGTCGACGGCCAGAAGACGCTCCAGGGCAGCGTCGTGCCCCCCGACCTGCAGGAGGCGATCGAGGGGGTCGACGGCGTGGCCGCCAGCGGGCGGATCGGCCAGGGCACGTTCACCGCCGCCGTCGGCGGGAGCGACGAGGAGACCGACGCCGCCGTGCTCGGCGCCGACGACCCGGCCCTCGGCGGCCCCGAGGAGCTGTCCGAGGGGCGCCACCCCGAGGCCGCCGGGGAGGCGGTGGGGAGCGCCACCGACTACGCCGTCGGCGACGTGGTGCGGATCGTGCCCGCCGGCGGTGCGGGCGGGGGCGAGGCGCCCGAGCTGGAGGTGGTCGGCCTGGTCGAGGACGGCCAGATCCAGGTCACGCCGACCCTCTTCGTGGCCTGGGACGACTACGAGGCGGCGGTGCGGGCGGCCAACCCCGACGCCACCGAGGTCCTCCCCAGCGCGATCGGGGTGCGACCCGCCGAGGGCGTGTCCGACGACGAGCTGGTCCGCCGGATCAACGACGCCAGCGACGACGCCGACGCCCTCACCCGCCAGCAGGCGGCCGACGACGCCCCCGGTGTGGCCCAGGTGCGCCAGTCGTTCCAGGTCATCTTCCTGCTCTACGCCCTCGTCGTGCCGCTGGTGACCGGGCTGTTCTTCCTGATCATCACGTTCCAGAAGGCGGCCGCCCTCACCCTGCTGCGGGCCATCGGCGCCCGCTCGGCGACGCTCGTCCGCTCGCTGCTCGTCCAGGTCCTGGTGGTCGTGGGCGGCGGCCTCGTCGTCGGCGTCGCCCTCTACGCCCCGCTCAGCCGGGTCCGCATCGGTGCCATCGCCCTGCGCTTCGACCCCGGCGCCGTCCTGTTCTGGTCCGTGCTGCTCGTCGTCCTCGGGTTGGTGAGCGCCATCGCCTCGGCCCGCCGGGTGCTGGCCATCGACCCGCTGGAGGCGACGACCGGGGGTGGGGCCCGATGAGGATCGCCCTGCGGGAGCTGCGCCGCCGGCCCGGCCGGTTCGCGGTGGCCACCGTGATCCTGACCCTGATCAGCCTGCTGCTGATGTTCCTCGGTGGGCTGCTCGACGGGCTGATCGACAGCAGCACCGGCGCCCTCCGGGCCCAGGAGGCCGACGCCATCGTCTACTCCGAGACGGCCCAGGACTCGTTGGAGCGGAGCCGCATCGACGGCGACGTCCGGGCCCGGGTCGAGGAGGTGGTCGGCGCCGAGCGGGTCGGCGGGCTGGGCAGCGTGCAGCTCGGCGGTCGCCTCGACGGGCGCGGCCCGCGCGACCTCGTCCCGGTCGTGTTGCTCGGCTACGAGCTGGCGCCCCGGGGCCTGCCCGACGAGCCGCCGGCCGACGGCGAGGTGTGGGCCGACGCCTCGCTGCGCAGCGAGGACGTCGAGGAGGGGACCACGATCCGCCTCGGGCCGGCCCGCACCGAGGTCACCGTCGTCGGCTTCGTCGACGACGCCCAGTACTCGGGGCAGGGCACGCTCTGGGGCTCGCTGGCCACCTGGCGGGAGGTGGTCGGGGCCAACCGGCCGGGCGAGGCCGTCGGCGACGACGTGGTCCAGGCCCTCGTGGTGCGGGACGACCCGGAGCGGGGGAGCGGCGACCTGGCCGCGGCGATCGACGAGGCCACCGAGGGCGCCACCCGCACGCTGTCGATCACCGAGGCGGTCGAGGCCCTGCCCGGCGTGTCCCAGCAGCGCAGCACCTTCAACCAGATCATCGGGGTGACCGTGCTGATCGCCATCGTCGTGGTCGCCCTCTTCTTCGCCCTGCTGACCGTCGAGCGGGTCGGCCTCTACGGCGTGCTCAAGGCGGTCGGGGCCTCGTCCCGCACCCTCTTCGCCGGCGTCGTCGTGCAGGCCCTGGCGGTCGCCCTGGTCGCCTCGTCCATCGCCGCCGCGGCCGCCCTCGGCCTCGACGCCCTCATCCCCGCCGGCTCGATCCCGTTCTCCGCCGGTCCCAGCCGGTTGGGATCGAGCGTCGCCATCGTCCTGGTCGCCGCCGTCGTCGGCTGCGCCTTCTCGCTCCGCCGGGTCCTGCGCGTCGACCCGGCCACCGCCATCGGAGGATCACAGTGACCGAGTCCGCGCTCGTGATGGAGGGCGTCCGCAAGACCTACGAGGTCGGGGGCGAGGAGGTCGTGGCCCTCGACGGCGCCGACCTC
>JBQGCF010000346.1:0-15705 GCA_052038315.1 Iamia sp. | reverse complement strand
TTCGGGGTGGTGGCGAGGAGGACGCCGGACAGGAGCCAGGCGAGGGGCTCCAGCTCGGCCAGCGGGAAGAGGGTCAGCTGGCCGACCAGGTGGGCGACGAGGGCGGCGGCCAGCCCGGCCTCGGCCGCCGCGCCCCGCTGCAGCGCCCGCCACCCGGCCCGCAGCACCAGGCCGGCCCACGCCGCCCACGCCAGCAGGGCGGGCACGCCTCCGGCCAGGGCCACGTCGAGGGGTCCGCTGTGGGCCCGGTCGGGCTGCGGGTCGCGGCCGTGGGCGATCTCGTAGCGCTCGTCGACCCCGTCGGCGAAGGCGATCCGGTACCCCTCGGGCCCGACGCCCAGCACCGGGTGGTCGGCCAGCACCCGGGTCGCGACACGCCACTCGTCGAGCCGGCCCCGGCCGCCGGGGGCGTCGGCGTCGCCCAGGTCGCCGAGGCGGGCGCCGGCCGGGCTGAGGGCCAGCACCGCCACCGTCGCCACCACCGCAGCACCGGCGCCGACGGTGGCGATCCGCCGGTGGGCCCGCAGCCCCGCCACCACCTCGGCGCGCCGGGCCACCAGCGCCACGACCGCGGCGGCGGCGAGCCCCACCCACGCCGACCGGGCCCCGGAGCCGATCGTCGGCACGACGAGAGCCACCCCGGCCACCGTCGCCGCCCGGCGCCAGGCGCGGGGCTGGCCGCGGTCGAGGGCGACACCGGCCACCGCCGGCAGCAGCAGGGCGCAGGCGGCGCCGAGGAAGGCCGACGACCCGAAGGTGCCCGTCAGCCGGGCCCCGGCGTCGAGCTCGTCGGGCTCCCAGCCCAGCGCCTCGGCCCACCCGACGATCCCGACCACCAGCCCGGCGGCCACCAACCCGCGGCCGACGACGGGCACGGCCCGGTCGCGGTCGAGCCCGGCGCCGACGGCCAGGGCGACGAGGGCGACGAGCCACAGGGCGACCCCGGCGTGGCGCTCCGGCGTGCCGGTCCAGGCGTAGAGGCGGTCCTCGCCGACGGCGGCGGCGACGGCCAGGGCCGCCACGAGGGCGGCCCCGGCGCCCCCCGCGCCCCGGGCGCCGGACGGCAGCGGGCGCCGGCCCACCGCGACGGCGCCGAGCCCGAGCACGAGGACCGACAGGACCAGCCACCGCAGGGGCCCGAACGGGTACCAGCCCCAGGGGTCGACGGCCACGACGGTCGCCGGGGCCAGGGCGGCGGCGACCCACGCAGCGCCGGGGCGGTCGACCATGGGGCGGGCAGCGTAGGACGCCCCCGGCCCGTGCCCCTGTTCACCTGTTGGGGTGACGGCGCCCTGGGTAGGGGGTGCCGGTGCCGCAGCCCACCCTCGCCGCCGACCTCGCCGCCACCTTCCGCCATGCCGAGGAGGTGCGGGACCGGGCCCGGTCGCTGAGCAGCCGCAACCGGTCCTGCCGGCGCCACGTGCGGCGGACGATGGAGCAGGTCACCGATGCGGTCGACGTCCTCCAGGCCCGGCGCACCGTCCCCCGCGGCGACGACGCCAGGGACTGGAGCCGCCGCCCCGGTGTCCCCCTCTCCGTCTGGCTCCTCCACGTCCGCTACGCCCGCTCGGGCAGCGCCGAGGACCTGGGCGCCCTGGTCGCCGAGTACGAGCAGTACGCCCTCTCGCTGGCCCGGCGCCTGCGCCGCGACCGCGAGCCGAGCGACGACCTCGACCAGGTCGCCCGCGAGTCGCTCGTCGTCGCCCTCCAGCGCTTCGACTGCGAGCGGGGCCTCCCCTTCCCCGCCTTCGCCACCCCGACGATCCTCGGCGCCCTGCGCCGCCACTACCGCGACCACGGCTGGAGCATCCGGGTGCCCCGCAAGGTCCACGAGCTGGCCGTGCCCGCCCGCGAGGCGGCCGACCGGCTGACCACCGAGCTGGGCCGGCCCCCCACCCCGGCCGAGATCGCCCAGGAGCTGGGCATCGAGACCGAGGAGCTGCTCGCGACCCAGCAGGCGGCCGCGGCCCGCACCCCGGCCTCGCTCGACTCGGCCCCCACCGTCGACGGGCCCAGCCAGCACGAGGTCATCGGGGACGACGACCGCAACCTCCTCGTCGCCGAGGACCAGGTCGTCCTGGCCCAGGCGATCGAGCACCTCGGCGAGCGCGACCGCGACGTGATCAAGCTCTACTTCTTCGACGAGCTGACCCAGTCGCAGATCGCCGAGCGCTACGGCGTGAGCCAGATGCAGGTGTCCCGGTGGATCGCCAGCATCGTCAAGCGCCTCCGCAGCCACATGGAGGCGTGAGCCTCGGTCGACGCGGAGGCGTGAGCGTCGGTCGACGCGGCGGCGTCGGGCGGCAGCCGGCCGGCGGGCTCCTCAGTCGACGAACAGGACGGCGCCGTCGACGGCCCCGTCGGCTGCCTTCAGGGGGTGGCAGTGGGCCCCCTCGCCGGTCCCGGCATCGCCGGCCAGCGTCGAGCGCACCAGGGCGAGCAGGTCCGGCGTCTCGCCCTTGAGGTCGAGCCGCCCGAAGGCCTTGCCGCTGACCTCGGAGCTGGTGGCGCCCCAGCGCTCGCGGGCGCCGGTGCTCCACGCCCGGACCTTCTGGTCGACGTCGAGCACGACCACGGCGCCGGGGACCCCGTCGATGACCGACTGGAGGTAGCCGGTGATCCGCTCGATGTCGGCCGAGCGCTGCTCGAGCTCGTCGTTGACGGCGGTCAGCTCGGCGCCCGCCCGCTCCAGCTCCTGGCCCACCCGCTCGAGGTCGGTGGTGGCCCCGTCGAGCTCCTGGTTGACGCCGTCGAGCTGGCCCACGGTGGCCCTCAGCTCCTCGTGGAGGGCGGAGAGCTCGGTGTCGAGCTGGCCGTCGAGGCCGAGCTCCTGGATGCGGGCCAGCAGGCCGTCGAATGCGGTCGAAGAGGTGCTCATGGCGGTCGGGGAACCCTACCGACGGGTCGGCGCCGGGTTGGACGGACCACCGGACGTTCACCCTTCAGGGTGAGGCCTCGGGCTCGTGACCAGGGTTTCCGTGGCCCCCGCCCGGGAAGCCCGGGCCCCGGTGAGCCTGATCGATCCCCCCGACGACCCGGAGGTCGTGGCCGCCGCGGCCGGGCTCCGCCACGTCACCGACGACACGCCCGGGCACCGGCGGCTCCGACGGGGCAAGGGCTTCTCCTACGTCGACGCCAAAGGCAACGTCCTGCCCGAGGAGGAGAAGGACCGCATCCGGTCCCTCGCCATCCCGCCGGCGTGGACCGACGTGTGGATCAGCCCCGACCCGAAGGCGCACCTCCTCGCCACCGGCCGGGACGCCAAGGGCCGCAAGGTCTACCGCTACCACGACCGCTGGCGCGAGGTCCGCGACCAGGCCAAGTACGAGCGGCTGGGCGAGTTCGCCGACGCCCTGCCCGACCTGCGGGCCGCGGTCGACTCCGACCTCTCGCTCCGGGGCCTCCCGCCCCAGAAGGTCACCGCCCTCGTCGTCCGCCTGCTCGACGACACCCTGATCCGGGTCGGCAACGAGCGCTATGCGGAGGACAACGAGAGCTACGGGCTCACCACCCTGCGCCCCGACCACGTCGAGGTCACCGGGGGCACGATCGAGATGGACTTCGTCGGCAAGTCCGGCGTGGCCCACAAGCTGAGCTTCCACGACCCCCGCCTGGCCCGGATCGCCAAGCGCTGCCACGAGCTCCCCGGCAAGCACCTCTTCTCCTACGTCGACGAGGACGGCGGCGTCGGCCACGTCACCTCGGCCGAGGTCAACGAGTACCTGCGGGAGCGGATGGGCGACGGCGTCAGTGCCAAGGACTTCCGGACCTGGGGCGGCACCACCGTCGCCGCCGGCACCCTGGCCCACCCCTGCCCCGACGAGCAGCCCTGCAAGAAGCACGTCCAGCGGGCCTTCGAGGACGCCGCCGAGGTCCTCGGCAACACGCCGACCGTGTGCCGCACCTGCTACGTCCACCCCGTCGTGCCGGAGGGCTACCAGACCGGTGACCTGGCCGAGGCGTGGCGGGGTTCCCGCTCCACCGCCGCCATGTCCCGCCAGGAGCGCACCGTCCGCTCCCTCCTCGAGACCTGACCCCGGCGCCCGAGGCTCAGGCGAAGGGCTGGGGCGGGCTGGACTCGAGGCTGCGGCCCAGCTGGTCGAGGTCGGGGATGCGGTGGAGCAGGAGGCGGGTCTGGCTGTCGACCACGCCACCGCGCTCCTTGAGGGCGGTGAGGACGCCGTCGAGCTCGGCCGTGCCGGTGCAGAAGAGGCGCAGCATGTAGTCGTACTGGCCGGTCACGTGGACCGCCTCGACCACCGCCGGGAGGCTGCGGAGGACGGCGGCGAAGACGGCCCGGTCGGCCCCCGACACGAGCCGGACGTCGACGGCGGCCTCGACCGTCCGGCCCAGGCGCTCGGCGTCGACGACCGCCCGGAAGCCCTTGATCACGCCGGTGGCGCGCAGCCGCCGGACCCGGTCGGCGGTGGCCGTGGGCGACAGGCCGACCGCCTTGCCGAGGTCGCGGTACGTCGCCCGGCCGTCGACCGAGAGGGCATCGACGAGGGCCACGTCGATGGCGTCGAGCGCTTCGGACATCACGGCACGGTACCCCGTTCCGACGAGGTTCTCCCGGGAGCACCGTGGTTCCCACGGCGGAAGGCCGGTTCCGGTGGAGGAAGCACGGTCGGCCGGGCGGGACGGGCCCGAGATCCGTGCCACCTGCGGCGCCCGATCCCGCATCGTCGGATCCGTGCCCGCACCCGTGCCCGTCGACGACGACGTCGTCGCCCGCTTCCTCGCCGGCGACCTCGACGCCCGCTGCTGGGACCACCGCGCCCACCTGCTCGTCTGCCACCACCTGCTCGCCACCGAGGGCGGGCCCCGGGGTGCCCTGGCCCGCATGCGGCCGCTGATCCAGGCCCACAACGCCCGGGTCGGCCTGCGGACGACGCGCGGGTACCACGAGACGATCACCTGCTACTTCATCGGCGCCGTCCACCACGTCGCCGCGCCGGCCGACCGCCTCATGGCGGAGCCGGCACTGGCCCGCACCGCGCCGGGCCGCCACTGGTCCCCCACCGCACTGGGGTCCCCCGAAGCCGCCGCCGGCTGGCGGCCACCCGACAGGGCTCCGCTGCCCTGGCGCTGGCCCCCCGGCTGACGGCCTCGTCCGAACCCGATGACCGATGGGAGTCACCATGAGCACGTCCCCCCGACCACCCCGCGCCCCTGGGCGCCTCAGCGCACTGATCGTCGCGACGATCGTCACTGCCGCCGGCGCGCTCGGCGCCCCGGCCGGACCGGCCACCGCGGCCGTCCACTCCTTCACCGCCACCGGGCGGGTCAGCGTGACGACCACGGGCGCCGAGAAGGTCCACGACGTCGGCGACGTGGTGGCGCTGAGCGCCGACGGCCGCTTCGTCGCCTTCACCAGCACCGCCGTCCTCGCCACCGGCGACACCAACGGCCAGCCCGACGCCTACCTGCGTGACCGCCTGGGCGGCACGACGACCCGGGTCTCGCTGACCGACGCCGACACCCAGATCCAGGGCCCGGCCCACGTCTGCGCCCTGAGCCGCGACGCCCGCTGGGTCGTGTTCGCGGCCAAGGGGACGGGCCTCCCCGTCGCCGGCTCGTACCAGCTCTACCTCCGTGATCGCCGGAACCGCACGACGGCCATCGTGAGCGTCGACTCCGACGAGCAGCCCGCCGCCCTGAACGACGGCACGAGCGGCATCGTCCCCGGCGAGCGTTGCGCCGTCTCCGACGACGGCCGCTTCGTCGCCTTCACCAGCGACGACGGCGACCTGGCACCCGGCGCCTCGTACGTCGGTGACGTCTTCCGCCGGGACCGGTACTCCGGCGTCACCCAGCTGGCCAACGTCGGCGCCAACGGGGCCGTGCCCAACGGCGCCAGCGGCGAGGTGTCGATGAGCGGCGACGGGGCGTTCGTCGCCTTCAGCTCGACGGCCGGCAACCTGGTCAGCGGGGACACCAACGGCGACCAGGACGTGTTCTTCCGGTACTTCGCCGCCAACATCACCCAGCGGGCGAGCCGCAAGGCAGGTGCGGGCGGGGCCCAGGTCGAGGGGGCGTCATCCGACCCGTCGATCAGCGCCGATGGCGACCAGATCGCCTTCACCTCGGCCGCCTCGGACCTGGTCGCCGGGGACGGCAACGGCTACCCCGACGTGTTCGTGCGCGACCGCATCGAGAGCACCGTCGTGCGGGCCTCGATCGGCTCCGAGGGCGAGCTGGGATCGGGGGGCTCCCACGGCGACCTCAGCGACGATGGGCAGGTCGTCACCTTCGAGCACTACACGCCCGCCCCGAGCCCGCAGGACCCCAACGGGGACGACGACGTCCTGCGGCGTGACCTCCAGACGGGGACGACCACCTACGTCAGCGTGGCCCGGGACGGGAAGACCGGGAACGAGCAGTCCCACGGTCACGCGGTGAGCGGCGACGGCACGGCCGTCGCCTTCGTGTCGGCGGCCACGAACCTGGTGCGGGGCGACGGCAACGGCAGCGACGACGTCTTCGTCCGGGACCTCGACGTGGCCACCACCCCGTTCGGCAACGGCGAGGGCTTCATCCACCAGCAGTACGTCGACTTCGTGGGCCGGGCCCCGACGCCCACCGAGGCGCAGACGTGGTCGACCCGCTTCAGCCACGGCGAGGCGGTGCCCGAGCAGCTGATCGACGAGCTGGCCCACGCCCCGGCCTGGACCGGGAAGCGGCCACCGGTGATCCGCCTCTACTGGGCCTTCTTCCTGCGGGTGCCGGACAAGGGCGGGCTCGAGTACTGGGTCGGCGAGGCGAACAAGGGCCTGTCGCTGCCCAAGATGGCGTCCAAGTTCGCCCAGTCGAAGGAGTTCAAGGACCAGTACGGCTCGCTGACCAGCTCGGCCTTCGTCACGGCCATCTACCAGAACATCTTCGACCGGGACCCCGACGCCGCCGGCCTCGCCTACTGGAAGGGCCAGCTCGACACCGGCGCCAAGACCCGGGGCGACGTGATGGTCGGCTTCAGCGAGTCGGCCGAGGGCAAGCTGCTGCTCGCCCCGGCGGTCGACAGCGTCCTGGTGTGGCTCGGGATGATGCGGACCGTGCCGCCCTCGTGGTGGTCGATCGACGGCGTGGCCGAGGACTACCGCCTGGGCGACCCGCCCGAGATCCTCCCGCAGGGGGTCCTCGGCCTGCCCGCCTACGCCGACCGGGTCGACTGATGGGCACCGGCGACGTCTTCGAGCGGCTGCGGGCCGACCTGGCCCGGGCCTACGGCGAGCCCATCGAGGCCGCCGTTATGGTCCACCGGAGCCCGGACCAGCCCCGGCGGGAGGGCCCACGGCTGGGGATCAACAACCACCTGGCCCTGACCCCGACCCGCCTCCGCCTGCACCGCCTCGGCGGCCGCACGGGGGTGAAGGTGAAGGACGAGGCCCTGGCGTGGGACCGCCGGACGGTGCGGGTCGAGGCGGCCGATGCGGCCCGGTCGTCGTGGTTCGCCTCGGTCGGCTCCGGCTACGACTTCGACGTCCACAGCCTCCGCATCACCGGCCCGGAGGGATCGCTCGTGGTCGACGTGATGCAGGAGAACGCCTTCATGGAGCCGAAGGTCGAGATCCAGCGCCTGCTCGTCGCGCTGGGCTCGTGACGCCGGGCCGGTCGGGCGCCCATCCGCCCGGCCGGCCCGGTCCTGGCGCGTCGCGGTGGCCGCGACGGTCCGGTGGGCCGGGCGGCAGCCCCATCCCTCGGTCGATGCGGTCCAGAAGAAGAGCCGGGTGCCGGGATCGAACCGGCGACAACCTCATTACAAGTGAGGTGCTCTGGCCAACTGAGCTAACCCGGCGCAGCAGCCCGCCAACCTAGCCCTGGAGGGTCCGGCGCTTCGCTGTCACAGGGGGTGGGTAGCGTGGGCGCCGCCCCCGACACCAGGAGGCGTCGTGACGCCACCGACCACCACCACCGCCCCGTCGCCGTCCCCTCCGGGGCCCGCCCTGGCGTCGCGGTACCACGCCGTGCGCGACCTCACCGAGGAGCTGGCCGCGCCCCTCGGGGCCGAGGACCAGACGGTCCAGACGATGCCCGACGTCAGCCCCACCAAGTGGCACCGGGCCCACACCACCTGGTTCTTCGAGACCTTCGTCCTCCAGGCCCACCAGCCCGGCTACCAGCCGTTCCACGAGGCCTTCGGCTACCTGTTCAACTCCTACTACGAGGCCGTCGGGGCCCGGCACACCCGGGCCGACCGGGGCCAGATCACCCGGCCCACCACCGCCGAGGTCGGCACCTACCGGGAGGCGGTCGACCGGTCGATGGCCGCCGTGCTGTCGGTCGACATCGGCGAGGCGGTGCAGGAGCTGGTCACCCTCGGCCTCCACCACGAGCAGCAGCACCAGGAGCTCCTGCTCATGGACATCAAGCACGTGCTCTCGTGCAACCCGCTGCGCCCGGCCTACCTGGCCGGCGCCCCGGCCCGGGCGGCCGACCCCGGCCCGGCCGGTTGGGTCGACCGGCCCGGGGGCATCGTGGCCGTGGGCCACGCCGGCGCCGGCTTCGCCTACGACAACGAGGGGCCACGCCACGACGCCCTGCTCCGGCCCCACCGCCTGGCCGACCGGCTGGTCACCAACGGCGAGTGGCTGGCCTTCATGGCCGACGGCGGCTACGAGCGGGCCGACCTCTGGCTCTCCGACGGCTGGGCCGAGGTCCGGTCCGGTGGCTGGCGGGCCCCCCTCTACTGGGAGCAGGTGGGCGACGGCTGGCACGAGTTCACGCTGGCCGGCCGGCACGAGGTCGATCCGCACCGCCCCGTCGTCCACGTCAGCCACTACGAGGCCGACGCCTACGCCCGCTGGGCGGGGGCCCGGCTCCCCACCGAGGAGGAGTGGGAGGCGGCGGTGGCCGAGCAGCCCTTCGTCGAGCCGCTGTTCACCGCCTCGGGCCCCCACCCCCGGGGCGCCTCGGCCACCGATGCCGGGCCGCTGCGCCAGGCCTTCGGCGAGGTCTGGCAGTGGACCTCGTCGGCCTACCTCGGCTTCCCGGGCTACGCCCCACCGGCCGGCGCGGTCGGCGAGTACAACGGCAAGTTCATGAGCGGCCAGCTCGTCCTGCGGGGGTCGAGCTGCGCCACGCCCCCGGGCCACGCCCGGGCCACCTCTCGCAACTTCTTCCCGCCCGGGGCCCGCTGGCCGTTCACGGGGGTGCGCCTGGCGGCCGACGCATGAGCGAGACGATGGCCGAGAACGTCGGACGGACCCTGCGCGACCAGCCGCAGCGCTGGCTCTCCCCCAAGTGGTTCTACGACGACCTGGGCAGCGTCCTGTTCGACGCCATCACCCACCTCGACGTCTACTACCCGACCTCGCGGGAGCGGGCCATCCTCGCCGAGCGCTCGGGCGAGATCGCCACCGCCTCGGGGGCCGACACCATCGTCGAGCTGGGCTCGGGCACGTCGGACAAGACCCGCCTGCTGCTCGACGCCTTCGCCGCCGCCGGGTCGCTCCGCCGCTTCGTCCCGCTCGACGTCAGCGCCGCGGTCCTCGAGCAGGCCGCCGCCGCCATCGCCGCCGAGCGCCCCGGCGTCGAGGTCACCCCGGTGGTCGGCGACTTCCTCCACGACCTCGATCGCATCCCGGCCGGCGGGCGCCGCCTCGTCGTCTTCCTGGGCGGCACGATCGGCAACCTCACGCCCGACGAGCAGGGCTCGTTCCTGGAGCGGGTCGCCGCCACCCTGGTGCCCGGCGACGGCCTGCTGCTCGGCACCGACCTGGTGAAGGACGTCGACCGGCTGCTCGCCGCCTACGACGACCCGATCGGCGTCACCGCCGCCTTCAACAGGAACGTCCTCGAGGTCCTGAACCGCGAGCTGGGGGCCGACGCCGACCTGCGCCGGTGGCGCCACGAGGCCCGGTGGTCCCCCGACCAGGAGCGGATCGAGATGCACCTCGTGTCCGAGGGCGAGCAGGTGCTGCGCGTCCCGGCCTGCGGGCTCGAGCTGGCCTTCGCCGACGGCGAGAGCATCCAGACCGAGATCTCGGCCAAGTTCCGCCTCGACGGGCTGGCCCCTCTGCTGGAGAAGGCCGGCTTCGACGCCGTCACCACCTGGACCGACGACGACGGCGACTTCGCCCTCAGCCTGGCCCTGCGCACCTGAACCCCTGCGCATCCTGAAACCCTCGGCCGTCCCGGCAGGCCGTCGCCCTACGCTCCCGGCGTCCCGCGACACCAGAGGGTGCACCGTGCGATCTCTCCCCACCACCTGAAACCGGCCGACCCCGTCGACCCCGGATCACCGCGCCGCTGACCCCTTCGGCGCGCCCCTCCGAGTGGAGAGGTGGACCGCACCGTGTCCTCCGACGTCGTCCCCGCCTACCTCCGGTGGGCCTTGCTCCGCGCCGCCCTGGCCCGGGGCTGGTGGCTCGTCACCGCCCTGTACCTGGTGCTCGACGCCCACCTCGACGCGCCGCAGCTGGTGCTGGTCGGCGTGTTCCAGGGCCTGGTCGTGCTGCTCGCCGAGATCCCCGCCGGGGTCCTGGCCGACACGACGAGCCGCCGCCTCGCCCTGGTGCTGGCCCACCTCGTCATGGGCACGGGCATGGCCCTGACCGGCGTGGTGACCGGCTACCCGGTCCTGGTCGTGACCCAGTGCCTGTGGGGGCTGGGGTGGGCCCTGTCCAGCGGCGCCGACGTGGCCTGGATCACCGACGAGCTGGCCCGGCCCGACCGCGTCGACCGGGTGCTGGTCGGCCAGGCCCGGCGGGAGCTGGCCGGTACCGTCGCCGGCCTGGTCGCCGCCGCCACCCTGGCCGGCGCGGTCGGCCGCCCGACCGCGATCCTCGTGCTCGGCACGGCGATGGTGGCCCTCGGCGCGACGGTCGCCCGCTGGCCCGAGACCGGCTTCGTGCCCGCCCCCGCCGAGCGGCGGTGGCGGCAGGCCGTCGGGATCCTGCGCGAGGGGGCGCGGGCGGCCCGGGCCGAACGGGTCGTGGCCGCCGTGCTGGTGGCCACCTTCCTCCTCCACGGCGGCCGGGAGGCGTACGGCCGGCTCTTCGAGCGCCACGTCCTCGGCCTCGGCCTCCCGGTCGATCCGCTGCTCTGGTTCACCGGGCTGGCGCTGGCCGCGGCGGCCACCGGTGCGCTGGTGCTGCGGGTGGTCGAGGCCCGCATCGACGACCCCGACGGCGCCCGCCGGGCCGCAGCCGGAGCCGGGGCCGTGGGGGCGGTCGGGGTGCTCGTCTTCGCCCAGGCCCCCGACGCCCCGACGGCGGCGGCCGGCGAGGTCCTCGTCACCGGGATCGCCTTCCCCGTCGCCCGGATCGCCGGCACCGTCCTGGTCAACCGGCGCGTCACCGGCCGGGTCCGGGCCACCGTGCACTCGATGGCGTCGCAGGCCGAGAACGGCGGCGAGATGGTGCTGGGCCTGGCCCTGGCCGGGGTGGCCGCCGACGCGCCGCGGGTCGCCCTGGTGGTCTCCGCGGTCCTGGTGGCCGCCAGCGGCCTGGTGGTCAGTCGGGGCTGTAGACGTTGACCCCGCCGGGGCGGAGGAAGGCGGCGAGGGTCATCCGGGCGGTGCGGGCCACCTCGACGGCCAGGCTGGTTGGCGCGCCCACCGCCACGACCGTGCCGATGCCGGCCGCCCACGCCTTCTGCACGATCTCGAAGCCGGCCCGGCCCGAGACGAAGAGGCCGAGGTCGGTCGCCGGCAGGCCCCCCTCGACCCGGAGCCGGCCCACTACCTTGTCGACGGCGTTGTGCCGGCCGATGTCCTCCCGCACCAGGACGACCTCGCCGTCGGGACGGAAGACCGCGGCGGCGTGCACGCCCCCGGTGGCGGCGAACAGCTCCTGGGCCGGCTTCACCGCATCGGCCACGGCCAGCAGCACCGGCATGGGGATGGCGGGCGTGCCGTCGAGGGGCCGCAGCCGGGCGAGCAGGTCGTCGACGGTGGCCGAGCCGCACACCCCGCACGCCGAGGTGGTCGGGGTCAGCCGGGGGACGACGGGTCGGGCGGTGCCACCGGTGGCCACGTCGACCACGTTGAAGGCGGCCCGCTCGTCGAGCCCGAGCCCGCACGAGCGCACCCCGTCCAGGCGAGCCCCGTCGAGCAGCCCCTCGGCCCAGGCGAAGCCGACGGCCAGGTCGTGGTCGTCGCCCGGCGTGCGCATGGTGGTGGTGACCACCTGCCCGTCGACCCGGATCTCCAGCGGCTCCTCAACCGCCACCACGTCGGGGGCGCGGCGGGAGGCCTCTCCGTCGTGGCGACGGACCATGAGGCGCCGTGACCGGGAGTGGGCCATGGGGTCGAGGCTAGGACCCCTAGGGTCGAACGATGCCCGACGTGGTGCACTGCGACCGCTGCGGGGCGCCCAGCCCTGCGGACGATGCCCTCGGCGGCGTGCCGACCTGTCCGGTCCACGGCCGCCGCTGGGTCTTCGTCCGCAACGCGCCCTGCGCCGGGGTCGTGATCACCGACGACGACGGGCGGATCCTCCTCGGCCGCCGCGCCCGCGATCCCTACGCCGGGATGTGGGAGACGCCGGGCGGCTTCGTCGAGCTGGGCGAGCACCCGGAGGACGCGGCGGTGCGGGAGGTCCACGAGGAGCTCGGGCTCGACCTCACCCTCACCGGCGTGGTCGGCACCTACGTCGAGCGCTCGGCCCGGGGCGGCCACCTGCTCGTGCTCGTCTACACGGGCACGGTGCGCGGCGAGGTCCGGCTCGACCCGAGCGAGGTCACCGAGTGCCGGTGGTTCGCCCCCGACGACGTGCCCCAGGTGATGGCGGCCGACCACCGCAAGCGGATCGACCACTTCCGGGCCGGGCGGGTCGTCCCGCTGCCGGCCCGCTGAGGCGGGTCAGACGCTGGCCAGCTCGTACTCGGCCAGGCTGCGGCCCAGCTTGCGCTTGATGCGCTGGACCGCGTTGTCGACCGACTTGGCGTGCCGGCCGACGTGGTCGGCGATCTCGACGTAGGAGCGCCCGGCCACGTAGAGCCGCAGCACCTCCATCTCCAGCTCGGAGAGGTCCGAGGCCATGGCCCCGGCCAGGACGGCGACCTGCTCGTCGCCGAGGAGGCGCTCGGCCGGGTCGTCGGTGGCCGACGGCGACGGGAGCCGCTCCTCCAGCGTGCGGCCCTCCTCCTCGCCACCCTCGCGGGCGCCGTGGAGCGACACCGAGGTGTTGAGGGGCTGGTGCTTGTGCCGGTTGGCGGTCTTGATGGCGCTCAGCAGCTGGCGGGTGATGCACAGCTCGGCGAAGGGGCGGAAGGCGACCTCGTGGTCGGGGTCGTAGTCCCGGACGGCCTTGTAGAGGCCGATCAGCGCCTCCTGCTCGAGGTCGTCGGCGTCGCCGCCCATCAGGAAGTAGCTGCGGGAGCGGGACCGGGCGAAGCGCCGGTAGCGGGTCAGCAGCACGTCGAGGGCGTCGGTGTCGCCCTCCTGGAAGAGCCGGGCCAGCTCGGCGTCCGGGCGGGAGGTCAGGGCGAGGGTGCGAGCCATCGGGGGTGGTTCCTTCGTGCCGTGTCGGGTGCTGCTTCTCGTGCTTCTGCGTAGTCCCAAAGGACTAGGCGAGTTTGTGCCATAGGAGTGAGAGATGTGTCAACCATCACGACCGATACCGCGAGCAATGGTCTCTGACCAGGAATGTTGGCGATTCGTCAATGAACGCGCCTGTTCACCTGACGGATCGTCAGGGGACGTGCGTTCGCCCGGCGGTGACCAGATCGGGTGACTAGTCCGAGTGGGCCTGGCCCCGGCGGCGGGCCACCTCGAAGCAGGCGAGGGCCCCGGCCGTGGCCGCGTTGAGGCTGTCGAGCGGGCCGGCCATGGGGATGCCGACGACCTGGTCGCAGCGCTGGCGGACCAGCCGGGACAGCCCCGACCCCTCGGCGCCCAGGACCAGCACCAGGGGCACGTCGGCCGCCTCCAGGTCCCACAGCGAGCGATCGCCGCCGGCGTCGAGGCCGACGGTCCACAGCCCCTGCTCCTTGAACCGGGCCAGGGCCGCGGGCAGCCCCCCGACCAGGGCCATGGGCAGGTGCTCGATGGCGCCGGCGGCCGCCTTGGCCACCGTCGGGGTCACGTGGACGGCCCGGTGGCGGGGCAGCACGACGCCGGTGACGCCGGCCGCCGAGGCCGACCGCAGCACCGCACCGAGGTTCCCGGGGTCGGTCAGCCCGTCGAGGGCGAGGAGGAACGGCGGCCCGTCGCCGGCGGCGGTGGCCCGGACGGCGCCGGAGGCCAGGTCGTCGACGTCGTGCTCGGCCAGCGGGGCGGCGAAGGCGACGACGCCCTGCGGTGCATCGGTGCGGGCCGCCCCGTCGAGCCGGGTCCGGCTGACCCGCTGGACCGGGACCCGGTCGTCCTCGGCCAGCTCGAGGATCTCGTCGACGATGTCGGAGCGGTCGACGTCCGCGGCCACCAGCACCTCACGGACACGGCGGGTCCCGGCCAGCAGCAGCTCGCGCACGGCCTGGCGTCCCTCGACCTGATCGCCGCCGAGCCCCCGACGGGCGCTCCCGCCCTCCGAGGACCGCCGCACCGCCCCCTCGTCCCCCGGGTGCACCCGCGACCCGCCACCGCTTCGACCCGGCCCGCCGCCGGCGCTGCTTCGACCCGGTCCGGCACCACGACCCGGCCCACCGCCGGCCCGACCCGGGCCACCGCCGCGACCGCCACCGCCGGCACCGGGCCCGACACTGCGGCCACCGCCGCCGCCAGCGCCTCGACCAGGTCCAACACTGCGGCTGCCACCGCCGGCACCGGGTCCGGCGGTGCGGCCACCGCCGCCGGTCCGACCCGACCCGCCGCGACCGGCGCCGCCGCCCTGGGTTGCACCGCTGCGGGGCGTGCCGCCCCGACCGCTGCCGCCACCCGGTCGGGGACCACCCCGCTTGGGCCCACCACGGCTCACGACGCCCACCCCCCGACCGGCGGCCGGCCGCACCCGGCGGCGTGGGCGGTCGCGGTCACGGCGATCACGGCTTGGTCACCACGGCCACGGCGAGGGCGAGGACGCCCTCCCCCCGGGCCAGGGCCCCGATGCCCTCGGTGCGGCGACCGGTCACGGTGACGGGCGCACCCACGGCCTCGGTCAGCACGGCGGCCATCTCCTCCCGGACGGGGGCCAGCTTGGGGGCGTCGAGCACGACCGAGCAGTCGACGTTGCCCGGCTCCCAGCCCTCGGCCCGCACCCGGCGGGCCACCTCGGCGAGGAGGGCGACGCTGTCCGCCCCCTTCCACTCGGGGTCGGTGTCGGGGAAGTGCTGGCCGATGTCGCCCAGCCCGGCCGCCCCGAGGAGGGCGTCGGCGCAGGCGTGGGCCACGGCGTCGGCATCGCTGTGGCCGGCCAGGCCACGGCCGTCGGGGAACGTCACGCCGCCGAGCACGAGCCGCCGCTCGGGGTCGTCGCTCCACGGGTGCAGGTCGAACCCCTGGCCCACGCGCACCTGCATCAGCCGGCCCCCACCAGGTGGCGGGCGACGACCTCGGCATCGTCCGGGTGGGTCAGCTTGACGTTGGCCGGGTCGCCCTCGACGACCACGACCCGACCGCCGGCCCGCTCGACGAGGGTGGCGTCGTCGCTGGCGTGGAGGTCGGCGGTGTGGGCGGCCCGCAGGGTGGCGGCAGCGAAGGCCTGCGGCGTCTGCACGGCCACCAGGTCCTCGCGGTCGACGGCGCCGCCGGCGCGCCAGCGCTGGCTGTCGACGACCGGGATGCCGGGGACGGCAGCGTCGGCGCCCCGGCGCACGGCCTCGACG